>JALSTM010000043.1 GCA_026983715.1 Desulfobacterales bacterium | reverse complement strand
ACAACCACAAATTAACCAAGGCAGCGAAGCCGAAACCAAATTTGAACCGCTAAGATGTCCCAGTTAAATGTTTACAGATTTAACAGGGCAAGCCAAGAGCACAAAGGGATACTGGTCTGTTGCTACCCTGAAAGGGCGCAAGGCACTGTGGGCGGCATTAACCGGCCAACACCCAATATTTTCCTTCCCAGCGTTCTTCGTGGCTTGAGCGAAGCGGGCGGTTCATATATGATGGACACTGTTAGCATAAGAATTACAACACGATAAAACGCTACATATTTATAGAGAAGTATCTTAAAATAGGTGCGGGGAATGGGGAGGGGGTAGACGTCCCCCGTTTCTGAGACTTAGTTAAAAACCAGTGTCGGAAGCCCGGCTGAAAAAAGCTTTCCAATTTTACAGAAAGAATGTCATGCTATTGTTTTTTCAAGCACTTCAAGGCATCGCTTGGCGTCTTCGTATTGGGGAAAAATTTCAAGAACTTTTTTAAAAAGACATTGAGCCTTATCGAGATTCGACTGTTTTGCAAGCGCAAGCCCCAGGTTACAATACGCTTCGGCAAAATCGGGACTAAGTTTTATTGCCATTTCGTAATCTTTCTGGGCTTTAAAATAATTGCTAAGTTCAAAATACACGTTTCCCCTATTGTTAAAGGCACTTGCGTAGCTCGGGCGAATTTTAACGGCTTTGCTGAAAGACTTCAGTGCCTCTTCATGCATCCCCCTGCTGTTTTCATCTATGCCCCTGCTGTTAAGTATGGAAGCGGCCAACAGAGCAGGAGGAAGTTCCTCGAAGTAGTTTTCGTTTAGCTCTTTGTTAAATCCTTGAGGGTCTGTATTTTCCACGTTTAAGGAGAAGCCGGCATGCTTTAGACTGTTTAACACGTGATCACCACTGGCAAGAATAACTGTATGAATGTTTTCTCTGATACAGAGAATAGTATAAAGGCCGGTAAGGGCAACACAGGAACCCAGGGTAACGTTTGTATCAGGATCAAGTTGAGCATCAATGGCAGCCGCCACTGAATATCCCTTTCCATGCCTTCTAGGCTTGCTGTTCCAAAGGTACTCAAAAAGAAACCGGGCACGCGAGACTGTCATATAGTTTTCATCAATAATTTCACTTACAGCCCCTTTCGATTTAATCCAAGCGCGGAAATGACTTTGAATGCTCCCTATCTTTTGCTTATACTCCTTTAATTCTTGCGGAGTTTTAATTCCCGAAACAACAAGCAAGACATCTTCGACGGAAACTTGTTTGCCTTTAACAAAATTATCTATGAGCCTTTCTTCCACGGTATCTGTATTACTCCGCTGATCAATATTGGCACGTGAGGCTTATTTCACCGGTTCCATTGTGCCATCTCTTTTTACCCGAAAGTAATTCCCAGCCCAGTACACCCTATTTACGAAGAAACTGGCTCCCCACACGAAAGTACAAAAGATGTCCTTAAAAGGCAACAACCATAAAACCTTCTTAGCATCAGAGTTTTTCAGGTACTTAGAATTCATTTTAAGGCATGTCATGTACCTTGTAACAAGGACTGTGAGCCATAAGAAAAAACTGAAGCTTGCGTGACTGTTAAAGATAAGGTTTAAAGTAGCTAAAGATACTCCTTGGGAGAGTACAGAAAAAAAATAACCGATGGGTTGGCATACTCGGCAAGTAATAGCCCACCTGAGCTGTTGCCTAAAGAAATCTCTCCAGCTTCTCTTACCAACAACGTGATCCACAATTTCGTTCGAAATTCTGATCTTCCACCCTTTTCGTGCAACCTGGTTACCCAGTTGATAATCGTCGGCCAGGTAGGGAAAGAGAACTTCAAATCTCCCGATGGAATTTAAGGTTTCTCTTTTGAGAGCAATGGTTGCGCCAAAGGCAAAGTTTGTCGCTCCGACTCGGTCAGCAACCAGAACTCCAGGAATAAAGTCAGTCTGGACTACCAGGGCTTCCAAACTTGCAAAAAAATTTTCGCAATCAACCCCTCTATAAAGGCACGTAACGAGGCCCACATCTTTATCGTGCAAGGGAGCTACTATGTTTTTGAGATAATCTGGCGACACCTTCGTATCGGCGTCACTTATGGCAAGGATATCGTATTTGGAAGCCCTGAGAGCAGAAACCAGGTTTCCCACCTTGAAATTCGGCCCTGGGTTATAGCCGGTCTCAACAACTTTGATCCTGCATGGACGAAGCCTCTTAACGATTTCCCGGAACTCTGCATCAATGGGATTACTTGTTCCGACAATTATCTCAAATTCCGGGTAACTTTGGTTGCAAAACGTTTCCAGGTTTTTCACCCACGCAGGGAATACCTTTTTCAAGGGTTTTAGGATAGAAACCGGACAAGATGAAAAATCGGAAACTACTGTTGAATTTCTTGATTTCTCAAAAAACGCCTTTACGCAATAGTAAGAATAGACATAGTAAACAAGGGATATAAAAACCACAAAGATGGCAAGATTTGAAACATTCAGCATTTATTTTGTCCGTTTTTCAAGAGGTAGCACTAGCTCAATTGGGTGGGTATTTCCCTTTTTAAGAATTCACCTTTTTCCAGGTTCTTTGCTCCCAAAACGTACGGGGCGATAATATCCTGCATTGTCTCAATTAACGGCATAAGAGTAGAAGGTTCAATGGCGGATATCGCCACACCGTTATAAACTTCACACTGTCGTTTGGCATAATCCTCATCTACGAGGTCTATCTTGTTTAGTACCCTTATTGTCGGAATATCTGTAAGCCCCAGGTCACCGAGAATTCTTTCCACAGAGCGAACTTGCTCGGGAAAATTCGGGTTACTTATGTCAATTACGTGGAGTAACAAATTCGCATCTTCAAGCTCTTCCAGGGTTGCGGCAAAGGCATCCACCAAGTCTCTCGGAAGATCTTTTATGAATCCAACGGTATCCGTAATGATTACTTCAAAGTCACGAGGGAACCGAAGCCTTTTACTGGTGGGATCAAGGGTTGCAAAAAGCCTGTTTTCAACGTGTACCTTGCTTTTGGTAAGAGAATTAAGCAACGTTGATTTGCCAGCGTTCGTGTACCCTACAATTGAAATCACCGGAAGTTGCTGCCTTCTTCTCCTCCTTTTTTGCTGTGCCCGCTGTCTCTTCACCTGGGTTAGTTCTTTTTCAAGCCTTGCTATCCTGTCTCTCACGCGCCTTCGGTCAACTTCCAACTTCGTTTCTCCTGGCCCTCTGCCCCCAATGCCACCGGTTAGCCTGGATAAAGCATCATCTTTTTTAACAAGTCGAGGCAGCAGGTATTTTAACTGCGCCATTTCTACCTGGATTTTCCCTTCACGGCTCCGCGCACGCTGGGCAAAAATATCTAGGATTAGTTGCGTTCTATCAATAACTCGAAGCTCTGTTATATCCGTTATGGATCTCACCTGAGATGGGTTTAACTCCTGGTCAAAGATTAAAAGGTCAACTCCAAGTTGCATGGCCTTTATGATTATTTCTCTAAGCTTCCCCTTTCCCATGAGGTACTTGGGATTTACGTTTCGGGGGCGCTGTATAATGGTTTCGGCCACAATCAGATTATTTGATTCTGCCAGTTCTGCCAGCTCTGCCATTGATTCCTCTACCATGGCCCTTGGCTTGTTGCTGACGCTTATAAGAATTACCCTTTCCTGCCCCTGTGATACAGGAACTAGCTCCTGCTTCCTCGTAAATTCCGTTTCAAGAGCCCTGACCCATTCAAGGAAATTTATGTTTTGATCCTGGATTGGCCTAAGCGGGATAATTTCCCATCCTCGCCCATTTCTATTATCCGGAAGCAAGTGAGCAACCTCAATTCCCCGTGGGCCTCCCTGAGCATCAACCTGCACCACCCCAAGAAGGTCAAAGCGCAGGAAAACAAGGTCCATAAGGTCATCCTGGGTTATGGGCTCTGATCCCAGGTGCGTATGTATATAGCGTAATCCCCTGAGGCGAGCCTTTGCACCTCTACTTTTAGGTAACCGAGGAATCATTATGCTGTGATGATCTCCAACAATCACCTGTTCGATATTGCCGGTTCTATTTATCAGCAAACCTACCTGCCGCTTTATGGTACTTGAAAGGCGGCTCAAATCACGAGCCACTTCGGGAGTGATCACTTGGGTCGGGTCAATCTTTCTTCTGTAAAATTTTTCTAGTGATTTCCTGTGCTGGGAACGAAGGCCGTGGGTGTTTCCAAAAACCTTTCTGATAGCTTTAAAACCTCCTCTATACCGATTAGTAAAAAATGGGAACAGATTTTTTGACTCTTTGCATCTGTTTAATGGAATTTTATCTATAAAATCATCTCCGGTCAATCAGGCGTACTGCCTTCCCGTCTGATTGAGGCAGGCTTCTGGATTCCACTAGATCAACGCGTGGAGTCACAAGAATTTCACTTTTGAGTTCCCGTACTATTTTCTCCCTTAACCTGTTAAGGTACCTCATGTCTTCCTGGAAGATACTTTCGTGAACTTCCACCTGTACCCTTATCTGGTCGATCTCATTTTCTTTTTCTAGAATAATTACATAGTTATTGCCTACTTCAGGCATTCCCATAAGCACCTGTTCAACCTGCATGGGGAATATGTTAACACCCTTGATAATTATCATGTCATCAGAACGCCCCTGAATCCAGTCAATTCGCCTGTGAACCCTTCCGCATGAGCATTCCCCCGGGAGGAAGCGGGTTAAATCCTTAGTCCTGTAGCGAATGAGGGGCATTGCTTCCCTGGTGAGAGTGGTCATTACAAGTTCACCAACCTCCCCTATTTCCACCGGTTCCAGGGTGTCAGGGTTTACGATCTCTACCACGTAACAATCTTCCCAAATGTGCAGACCCTTTTTCTCCGGGCATTCGAAGGCAACCCCGGGGCCGTTCATTTCAGAAAGTCCGTATGAATTAAACGCGTCTATCCCGTAGTAATTTTCAACCCTCTGCCTTATTTCTTCTGTGTAGGGTTCGGCACCAAGAAAGGCTATTCGAAGATCAAGGTCTTTGCGCGGGTCAATCCCCTGGTCGCTCAAAATATTCATTAGCCGCAACGCATAGCTGGGAATAATATGGAGGACGGTTGTGCCAAATTGCTGCATTAGTTGAATTTGGCGCTTGCTGTTTCCGGCGCCCGCCGGAATCGTAAGTGCTCCAAGCTTTTCGGCTCCATAATGAAACCCGAGCCCTCCTGTAAAAAGCCCATACCCTGTCATATTCTGGAATACGTCTTCTTTTCGAACTCCAACCATGTACATGCACCGGGCAATCAATTCTGCCCACTGGTCAAGATCTTTCCTGGTATGAAAGATAACAGTTGCCTGGCCAGTGGTACCCGACGATGTATGGAGCCGTACCGTCTCCTCCTTCGGAACACAAAGCATCCCGTACGGGAATTCTTTCCTGAGGTCATCTTTAGTCGTAAAGGGGAGTTTGCGAATATCCGAAATATCGTTAATACTGTCCGGATTAATGCCATGCTCCTGAAATAGTTTGCTGTAGAATTCGGATTTGGTCGCCTGTCCGATGGTTTCCTTCAGTCGCCGAACCTGGAGTGCTTCCAGTTCATCTCGGCTCATTACTTCGCTTCGTTTGTCCCAGTAAATGCCGTCCGGTTTACTCATATTCACCTAGCCCTCGCACTTATTTTCTTACCCGAAACAAGATTAGCCATACATCATGGGATCGATCACAAGGTTTTCAAACCTCGTGTAAGAACTTATGTACGCAAGCTTAACTTTCCCCGTGGGACCGTTTCTCTGTTTCCCAACGATTATTTCTGCTATGCCGCTATCCGGGGTGTCAGGGTTGTACACTTCGTCCCTGTAAATAAAAGCAATAACATCGGCATCTTGCTCGATAGCCCCGGACTCCCGAAGATCAGATAACTGGGGACGCTTATCGGTTCTCAATTCTACGTTCCTGTTTAACTGGGAAAGAGCTACCACGGGTATATTTAGCTCCTTTGCCAGTGCTTTCAGTGACCTCGATATCTCGGAAATGACCTGTTCTCTGTGTTCAAGCCTTGAATTTCCTTTCATCATCTGGAGGTAATCCACTATAAGTAGCTCAACGTTATGCTCTGCCTTCATTCTTCTGGCCTTGGCCCTGATCTCAAGTGCCGAAAGGCTGGGGGTATCGTCAATAAGTATCCTGGCATTGGATATTATGTCAGCGGCTTCTACTAGCTTTCTTGACTCATCCTGGCTGAGAAACCCGCTTCTAATCCTGTGTGAATCAACCCTAGCTTCCGAACTCATTAGCCTGAGAGAAAGTTGTTGCCGGCTCATTTCAAGAGAAAAAAACGCAACCGCTATATCGTTATCAATGCTTGCATTCCTGGCAATGTTTAGCGCAAAAGCTGTCTTACCCATACTCGGGCGGCCGGCTATAATGATTAGATCTCCGGGTTGAAAGCCGGCTGTTAGCTTGTCAAGATCCCTGTACCCGGAAGGGACTCCGGTGACAAGCTCGCGACGCTCATAAAGTTTCTCAATAAGCTCGATACTCTCCTTTACAACGTCTTTAATATGAAAATAGGAAGATTGAAATTTCGATTCCGCAACATCAAAGATTATCTTTTCTGCATTATCAATGATTTCATCTACGGGCTTTCCGGCTTCATAGGCCGCTGTGGATATCAGGTTGGCTATTTCTATGAGCCTCCGAAGTACGTACTTTTCATAGACGATGCGAGCATAGGCAACAACGTTCGCGGCATTTGAAACACTTGCCGCCAGTTGAGTCAGGTAACCCATGCCTCCAACAGCTTCTAGCTTGTTTTTCTTCTGAAGCTGCTCCGAAACTGTTAGTATATCGAATGGTTCGTTTGATTCAAAAAGTTCCACAATCGCAAGGTAGATTTGCCTATGTTTGTCCCTGTAAAACTCGTCACCCTTAAGAATTTCCAGAACCTTGGGCAGAGCAACATTTTCACGGAGAAGAGAGCCCAGAAGCGATTGTTCCGCTTCAATATTGTTTGGAGGGATAAGCTTTATCCCGTCAGCTCCGTCTTCCATCCTACTCCTCCCCTTCTACCACTATCCTCACCTTGGCTTCAATACCCGATTCTACCTTTACAGGCACAAAAAACTCTCCGACCTCCTTGATTGGCTTTTCCAGCTTGACCTGTTTTTTCTCAACCTCTATTCCGTGTTGATCTTTCAGAGCCTTGACAATGTCGGGCACATTGACCGAGCCAAAGATCTTGGTTTCGTCCGCAATTTTCCTGGAAATCTTGATTGTAGTCTTGTTCAGCTTTGATGCAAGTTCTTCCATCTGTTCCAGGTATTTTTTTCGCTTTTGTTCCAGCATTCGCTTGTGGTGTTCCACGATTTTTACGTTCCGTGAATCAGCTCTCACGGCAAGTCCCTTGGGAATTAGGTAATTTCTGCCGTAGCCATCTTTAACTGTTACTATGTCTCCAATATCCCCCAGTGACTCTACCTTTTCTTTCAGTATTACTTTCATGACCTCTCCTTTTTATTAAATGAAGTATTTATCACAACATACCGTCGACTTTGCCATTTTCGCTCACAAGGAACGAACCCATAGCATTCCCTAGAGGAAAATGCAAGATCGAGGAAACTATTTTACCAAATACCTTGCATTTTTGAACTCCCTTTTTTAAAATCTTTAAGATTCAACTGTAGGTGTTTATAGCCTCCAGATGTAACGTGAAAAACTGCGAAAAATGTCAGCCACCGGATGTTTATAAAATGTGCAAAACCTTAATAATTGGCTACTGGAGCCAGGACGCAGTGATTGAAAGTATTTTAAAAAAAATAGCATTCACCATAATCTGTCTATTAATTGCTGGTGTTTTGAACGCTATTTCCTTTCACGGCATCGCCTACGGTGCCAAGGCGAGCATAAATGACATAAGAATTAACAAGGAAAACACTCACTTAACGGTTTCGTTTCGGGTTGAAGGATGCTTTACTCCCGAAATGGAAAAAGCGATTAAAAAGGGAGCTCAAACCAGCTTTACCTTTCTCGTGGAACTGAAAAAGATAAGAAAGTTCTGGATTGACAAGGGCATAGAAAGTATAAGAATTCAACATAAGATAAAGTATGACAACCTTAAGAAAGTTTATCTTGTGACTTTGGATGAAAAGGATGATAATCCCATTGAAGTTTCAAACCTGGAAGATGCAAAGAAGTACATGGCGTCAGTTGAAAACCTGGAGCTTATACCGGTAAAAGAGCTTGAGAGGGGAGAAAAATACACTTTAAGGGTCAAGGCAGAATTTGAAAAGGTTAGGTTGCCTTTGCGGCTCGAGTATGTCTTTATATTTGTAAGATTGCTTGATTTCACCACAAGCTGGTACCAGCTCGATTTTAGCATCTAGGGTACCAGGGAAAGACTCACCGTCTAGGGGCCAAGCGATATGACTTCAGTTCTGAGGGCATGAAAAACTACAAGAGAAACAACTCGGGGAAAAATCGAAAAAAAAGAGAGATGATTATAATCGGGATCTCTCTCGTACTTGTAGCCATCCTCACGTTTGTTGAAGCAAACTTCTGGGGACTTCGTCTCAACCTTCCGATAGCAAGCAACATTGCATTATTCGCACTTATAAATATAAATGTTATCTTGCTTATCCTTGCCGTGTACCTTGTGCTCCGAAATGTTGCCAAGCTTGTTTACGAAAGAAAGAAAAACATTCTGGGGCACAAGCTGAAAACGAAACTCATCGCCGGGCTCATCGGTCTTACTATTATTCCAACATTTCTGCTATTTTCCATAGCCGTACAATTTATATCCAACAGTATGGATTACTGGTTTAACTTGCAGGTAGAGCAGTCCCTGGAAAAGGCCCTAGAGGTAGGTAAAAGATACTACGAGGATGCATCTAGCAGTTTGCTGTATACATCCCAGAACATATCCAATGATGTGATCAGGGTGCTTAGCAGACCATCTTCCAAGGTGTTCCGGCGGATAACTAAGGTATTCCAGGGATACCTGGCACCTTCTCACCTTGATGGAATTTATCTGGTAAAGGGTCGAAGAGTACTTGCAAAAGCAGAATATAGCGAAATTGATCTGAAGCGAATAATCAGGTTGTACGAAAAGAAAGTCCAAAAAAATCCCAAGAACAAGATACCGACGTCAACGATTTTTACTCACAGGAAAAAGGAGCTTGTGTTTGCCTTTGTGCCCGTGACCATAAAAGCGAAAAAAAGAAAAAATAAGGCAACGAATTACTGCCTTATAACCGTGCGAAAAATTCCTGCTACCATGTCTAATACCCTTTACGATATCTCCGAAGGATACGAAAACTACCAACAATTAAAGATGCTCCAGAGCCCGTTTAAGGTCAGCCATTTTATTATCTTCTCCATAGTAACGCTTTTGATACTGTTTGCCGCAATATGGTTTGGCTTTTTCCTTGCCAAAAGCATCACAATCCCTATCAGGGAATTGGCGGAGGCAACCAATTCCATAGCCCAGGGGGACTTGAATGTTTACATTGAACCAGATAGAGACGACGAAATCGGCATGCTGATAAATTCCTTTAACCGGATGGCCCAGGATCTCAAAAACAGCAAGAGCGAGCTCGAAGAAACGAATCGAAAGCTACAGGAACAGAACGAGGAACTGGAAAAGCAGCGTCGATACATTGAAACGGTTCTTGGGAATGTTGCAGCGGGAGTGGTTTCGGTTGATACTTTCGGGAACATAAGGACCATAAATAAGGCTGCTGAGACGATGTTTGGAGTCAGAGCCTCCGAGGTTATCGGTCAGCATTATTCCAACTTCCTCCACGATCATCACCAGGATATCGTAAAGGAATTTGCTGAGACTTTTAGGTTAACGCGACAGAGAAATATTCAAAAAGAAGTAAAAGTCATCTTGGGGGCAAATCCGAAAACGTTACTCGTAAATGCCACGATTCTATCCGGGGAAGAAAACGATTTCCTGGGTATCGTCGTGGTTCTGGATGATCTTACATACCTAGAAAAAGCCAAAAGAATGGCGGCATGGCGCGAAGTTGCCCGACGCATTGCCCATGAAGTAAAAAACCCGCTCACACCAATAGGCCTGTCAGCCCAGCGTTTAAGGAGAAGATACTTAGATCGATTTGGTGAGGATGGCCACGTCTTCGATGAATGCACCAGGACCATAATAGACCAGGTTGAAGAAATGAAGCGTCTTGTAAACGAATTTTCTCAATTTGCCCGGTTACCTTCAGCTTCCCTTGCCCCTACGAAAATCCAGGATATCATCGCTGAGTTAATCGTTTTTTACAGGAACAACTACCCGGAGATCATCTTCGAATTTCAGGAAATAAATCCCACGCCGGTCCTTGACCTTGATGCAAACCAGATTAAACGAGCCTTGATAAACATTCTCGATAACTCAGTAGCAGCCATCGACGGCCAGGGGAAAGTATCCCTTAGGCTTTCCTTTGACAACATATTGAAAATTGCCCGTCTTGAGATTGCCGACACTGGCTGCGGGATTCCACTGAAAGATAAGCTCAACGTGTTTGAACCCTATTTTTCCACGAAAGAAAAAGGGACAGGACTTGGATTGGCAATTGTAAGAACCATTATTGCCGACCACAACGGTTTCATAAGAATAAAAGATAACAAGCCCAGGGGAACGGTAATTGTAATTGAGTTGCCTGGAAAAATCGAGGAATACCGGCGAGTTGAGGGAAATGAATACGCGGCAATGTAGCAAAGTCGATAATGATACGGCGATGGAGAATACCGAATGCAAACGGAACTGAAAGTACTTCTGGTGGATGCAGCAACTTCGTTTTACCGCATCAACAGGTTTAGGGTCGGGAATTTTTTTGGCCCCGTGGACCTTGGATTGCACTTGTCGGGCAAGTATAACAGTCTGAACATTGGGACCGGTCTGTTGGCTGGATCTATCTTTCCAGGATCAAGTCGCCTCATATTTACCGGATTCTCTCCCTGCTGGGGCGGATTTTACATCTCCTCCATGGGTGGAGCAGGACTAGTATTCGATAACCTGGGAATCAACCTGCTGAGCATCGTAGGTAAAGCTCCCACCCCTTCCGTAATGTATCTGAACCGCGAACATGGTGAAGAAGTAGAAGTAGAAATGACTCCCATCAACATCTTCAAGATATGGAACGAGGGACGTGGAGGCGTTTATTCACTTATGGATCACGTATTCGAAATGTATGCTCACAGATATTCACAGGAACCAAGAATACTGGCAACTGGGCCCGCCGCCCATTCCACCGACTTTGGAGCAATATGTTCGGTGCCAATTCGCAAGGGGAAATTGACCTTCGTAGACACTTGGGCAGGGAGAGGAGGCTTTGGTACAAAACTTTTCCAGCAGCACGGTATTGCGGCCATAATTTACGGGGGTACGTTTATTGACGAAGATTTCAGGGATCGCAAGGTTGCCGACAGGTGGTTTGAAGAAAGGTACCACATGAAGTTATCCGCCAAAGACATGGAAGCTACCACCAAGTATCGGTTTGACCCGAGGTTTGAAACCGGCGGAACTTTTGGAGTCAACTTTGCTACCCTCGGTGGTAGGCTTTTTTCCTTTAACTACAGAAGTATTTTCATGGACGAAGGGGAACGCCTCGATATTCACGAAAAATTCATTGTAAATCACTATCTTAAACAATTTAACGAAGAAACCATAAAAACCAAGAGCCAAAAAACCTGCGGGGAGCCATGTGTGGCAGTGTGTAAAAAGATACGGGGCGAGTTTAAAAAAGACTATGAACCATACCAGGCCATGGGACCACTGACCGGAATTTTCGACCAGCGAGCCGCAGAAAAACTGACTCATCACGCGGACATGTACGGGTTCGATGCCATATCTGTGGGGGGAGTTCTTGCGTGGCTGATGGAATGCTTGTCAGAAAAACATATTGGCCCCGAAGAGCTTGGCATAAAAGGGATTCCCGAATTTTCTCCGAAAGATTTTGATGTTGTTTCAACATCGATGCATAATGCCGAAATTGGCGTTTCATTGCTTGACGCCATAATAAAAAAAAGAGGGATTCTAGATTTAAGCGAGGGGGCCCGTAAGCTTGCTCGCAGGCTGTCCAGGAAAAGAGGGAAAAAAATCCTTGATCCCTTTGTGTTTAATGCTTACGCGCGGAAAGGATGGGTTGTACCGAACCAATACTGGACTCCCGGGGCTCTTGCCCCGATGGCAATCATGGGGAAATATTACATGCATTACGGCAATGATTTTTATCCTCCCAGAGAACTTGGAAAAATGTGCGCCAGAAGATTAAAACAGGAACTTCTCATGGACAATCTCGGTGTGTGTCGATTTCACAGAAACTGGGCAGAAGAGATGATCCCGGAATTGATGGAGTCATTATTCGGGATGAAAAGCCGTTACCTGGAAAACAACAGCATTACTGCCAGCAGGATAAACAGCCGCAACTCGTCCCTTTTCTGGGAACCTGAAAGAAACATAGATATCGTTTTCAGCTTTCTAAAGAGAAAACACACGGTAGAAAATAACAACGATCCAGAACTTGTCAGATGGATTGATCGATTCGAAAAAGACAAGCAAGAAGCTGCCCTGAATTTCTGGTACGAAATGCACAAAGGGATCCAGGAATCTCTAAGGGAATTCGAGTAAAGCATTTGATAAGGCGCATTTGCACAATCATTAATAACATCAAATCTTCTTTCTTCGGAGCCCTCGGTTGCATTCATTTCATCTGACTTTCTTTCACGCCTCTCTGTTATCACGGTCAGCTTCACAGGTAAGCTTTTGCGCTACCTGTATACCTACTAACCTGGCAACCAGCACAGCCATAAATATCTGCCCAATCACTGCTTCTGTGTCACACAATGCCGCTGCCCCGCTGGTTCTCGGAAGAATGTCGCCATAGCCTAGAGTCGTAATAGTAACCAGGCTAAGATATTGGAAATGCTGCCTTAATTCAAGAGCTGAAGTTGATTGTTCTATTAAGAACCCTCCGAAAGAACCCGGGCGGATTATTTCGAGGGTTTCGTACACAAACCCCCATAAACTACCCAGGAAAAGGTAAAGACAAAGAGCCGCACATATCAAGCTCGTATTCACAACCTTTGCCTCAAAAACGTACTTTGCAAAGGAATACACGATCATGGCCATATAAATGATCAATATAATTGTATTTATAATTCTCGGGTAGGATACCAGCCTTAAAACATCAAGCCACAACAATATTAAACAGATAGAAAGAGTACCGATTGTCCATTTAAACAGCATGCCTTCTTTTCTAATGGCTAACACTGCAAAAAACAGAACCATACTTATGAAACCGGTTAGTACAAAATTTGTTCCCGGCATTTTTTCAAGAAAAGGGGTTACCACAAGATAGAGAATCAACCAGGCAAAAAGGTTTTGAAAGCTATACTTTTCGCTGTACCTGGCTATGATTTTACTGATCATTACTTACTCATCCTCGTACAACAATTTTTTCGGTAGCGACCAGATTAGCACCGGACAGCCTAACTCGGCTGCCAGGAAAGAGGCAACATACATACCTATTTTTGCCTCGTCTGTGATCGTCGGATCATTAAAACCGGGGTCGCTTATAAAGATGAAAATTGCAAATCCGATTCCACCTTGCATAAGATAGACTTTCATTAAAACATCCCATGGCGCTCGCGCGCCACAACGAGATACGAAAACGGTTATTGAGGTAGAAAGAAAAATGGAAGATACAGAAAGACAACATCTTTACATAATATTCTGGCATGTAATAATTTCAACCGGTTACAGACGTTTTCATTTAACATTTATCTATTGCCAGGCCGACTAATTTCTGCAGATGCCCTGTTTATCCATTCTTTCCTCGCCTCTTTAGGCATAAATATGACAAACTCTCCTATGGCACGCTGAACTCCCATAAAATCAATGAGAAAGTTATAAACAGCGTTGGCAGAATCAAGCCTCGCATTTAAATACTGGTTCTGTGCATCAAGCAGGTCAATGATGGTTTTAATGCCGTGGATATACATATCTGTTATAAGTCCCAGGTTCTTTCTTGCCGCTTCTTCTGCTTCTCTTGTTAACCTGATGGAAGGGTACGAAGCCCTGGTTCTGTTTATTGCGGCAAAAACCTGCTGGGTAATTTTTTCTGCCACTGAATCCCTATCGGTATACAACTGATACACTTCCTTCTCCAGCCTCCCGGCTCTCTGGTAGGTTTTCCCTCCTTCAAAAAGAGGTATCCTGGCAAAAACACCAACAGTCCAATCAGTATCATCCAGGCTCGTGCCTTTCCGTTTCCCGTCACCATCTTCTGCAAAATACTGGTCAACCCCCCATTCCACCGTAAAATCAGGGAGCCACAGTTCTCTTTTAGCAGCCGTTTTCAATCTTTTTTTTGCATCGATAGCAGCGTCATATATTTTTAGTTCAGGTCGCACCGCTACAGCTTCTTTTGTTGCAAAACCCTTGAACTTTCGCAATAGTAGCGGATTTTCCATCAACTTGAAAAAGAACTTATCCCCCATTATGAAAAGAGGGTCTTCAAGCTTGGTTTCTTCAGGGATAAAGGCTTCCTCAAGGGGGCGGTGAAGAATCCTGTTTAAAGCTTCCATGGCATCCATGGTGTCAGATTCTCTATAAAGAACCTGCCGCCTGTCGTTGGCAAATTTTGACTGCCACCGGTATACTTCGTCAGGCCCGGCAGCTCCCGTTTTAACCCTTATCTGCGCACGCTCAAGATTAGCCTTTGTCAAGGACAAATTCTCCTTGTATATGCGTTCAATTGTTCTCGAGCGTAGCACATTCAGATAGGCAACCGCCGCACTGTAGGTAACATCCAGCTTAACTTTTTCCTTTTGCATTTCCCGGCCTCTTTGTAGATGCCCCTCGGCGGTATAATTGGCCCACTTTTTCTCCGAATAGATAAGTACAGATCCTCCAGCTGATCCAGTCCATGCCCGTTCCGGCGACATACCACCCGAAGCCTTTGCCCTATCGTTATCCACAGCATGAAAACCCGTTTGCAGATCAATTCTTGGCAGAAGGTCAGCCATGGCTTCTTTAACCGAATGCTTTCCGGCTTCTACGCCTATCTTGGCAGAGAGAAGCTGCAGGTTGGCCGCTATTGCTTCTTCCACAGCCTTCTGCATACTTAGCCTCCGCTCTATGTCCTTTCTCTCCTCGTTGATCAACCTTGCTCCGGTAAGCATGAGAACGCTCGGATAAATTTGAAGCTCCCTTGCCGTTGCCATGTTTACCGTAAGTTCCCTTTCACGAACAAATTCCACTTCCACGGTGCTGGGAGTTTGTCCTCGAGCTATATCCATTAGAGCCACGGAAGTTCGCCTGGCAAGAACATCCATTTTGTCTGTTTTCTCAAGCCCTGCGAGAAGACCCAGTTCTACCTCATCGCTACTCCATATAGCAAATCCGGGAATTCTCTTTTTTATCAGTCCGCGGGCAAACTTTTCTTTTTGCTCATCGCTAAAATGCCACAGGGGACCTACAAGTACCGCATCGACATTGTCAGGAATATCGGAAAGCAAATCATCCAAGGACTTCCAGGCAGGTATGAGGCTTATTTTCAGTCCGTGTCTTTCACCAAACACCCTTGCAAGCTTGTAAATATTAGGAATGTTTTCCATCTCTCTTCTATCTAAAATCACCCCGACCCGCTTTAATGGCACAAACTTTCTAAACGTTTTAATATCATCATCCAGGTAATAGATGGAATCAACGTACACGAGGTTTCTTATTCCACTCGCCTTTCCTTTCTTTCTCCTACCCCTTAAAGCAAAGTTAGCAATGTAGGGTGCTACGACTGGTTTAGGGAGGTATTTTCTATTTAAGACTTCCGTAGAGCTAATTATACCAAGAGCCACAATTATTTCCGGCCCGGGCATCGAAAGGAGTCTATTTAAGGCGGATTTAACCCCTTCAAGGGTATCCCCGCCCGAAAGTGTCCATTTGTCCGAGTACTTCACACGGAATTCCGGTTCCAACATCGATTTTATTTCCCGTTTGAAGAGGTCTACCAGAGCAAGGTCCCCGGGTGTTGTTCCGTCGGTTATGAAACCGATTCTGACAGTTCTTGGCCCCCGCTTATAAGCATCACAACTCTGGGCAAGCGCGACACCGTGCCAGAAGATAAACAATCCAAGTACCCAGATTAAACAAATTGAAATACGGTCCTTCATATTAGAAACCCCCGATAGCGATAATCATTTTATCTTGAAAAACGTGGCATAAAGTACTGGCACAAAAATCAACGTCAAACCTGTGGCAAAGCCGAGTCCGAAAACAATGGTAACCGCCATGGAAATAAAAAATGCATCCTTGAAAAGAGGTATCATACCCATCATTGTGGTTAGGGCTGCCATCATAACGGGCTGCATTCTCGACACACCAGATTCCACAATAGCATTGAACCCTTCCATCCCCGACCTGATATTTATGTCGATCTGGTCAATGAGAACAATAGCATTTTTGATCAGCATACCGGAAAGACTCATGAGGCCAAGCAAGGCCATAAACCCAAAGGGCTGCTTTAGTAGCAGAAGTCCAATGGTCACGCCTATGATTGCAAGCGGTACGGTCAACCAGATAATAAGGGGCTGACGAAAAGCATTGAACATGAATATTACAATTAGGATCATCATCCCAAAATAAATGGGCACGTTCGCAGCAAGCTGGGCCTGAGATTCCGCGGAATTTTCCAGTTCACCTCCCCACGCAATAAAGTAACCGGGTTTCCCCTTGAGTGGAATGATATCGTCGTTTTTGATCGGAATTGTCTTGGCCGTCCATTTTTCATCCTTGCCGAGAGCCTTCCCTCGATAAGCAGCTAGGTCAACTCCTAGTGCCTGTTCAATTTTCGGTTTCACCCTTTCCAAGAGTTCGGCAGGGAGTTCGCTCCCACGCGGATCCGCATGTACCCTAATCATCAGCCTCCTGTGCCAGCGGGCTAACCTTGCCGTCTCCCAACCGGTTTTAACTCCGTTAAGTACTTGCATAATCGGGACATAGCGGCGGGCCATGGGGCTGTAAATTTGAATCTCGCTCAAATCTTCAATGGTATCCCGCTCCTCGTTGGGAGCCCTTGCAATAATTGGTATAAGGTTAATACCTTCCCGGTAAACACCTGTTGTAGTTCCGGAAAAAGTGGATTCAATTGCCTTGGCAACCATAGGTCTCGTTATCCCGAGAGCCATGGCACGGTCTTCGGCAAGAATCGGGATAGGCACCTTCACCTTCTCACCCCATTCATTCCTGACCGCCTTCGCTCCTTCTTCCCTAAATATCAGCATAGCCTTTTCTGCCAAGGCCCTGAGTACTTCAGGATCAGAACCGTTTATGCGAAGCTGTATTTTGCCGCCGGTGGCAGGACCAAGGTTGAACTTCTTTACGTTGATACACGCATCCGGAAACATTTCCTCAAGATCCCTCTGTATACCTGGAAGCATCTTGTCAATCATCTTGTAATCCTTGACAGACACAAGGATACTGGAGAACTGGTTTGCCGCATCCGCGGGTACGCTGTATGTCAAAAGAAACCTCGGATGTCCCCCGCCGATGGCCGATGCCACTAATGTAACTCCCTCTTTCTTCTTGAGGTAATTTTCTATTTTGGCTACTTCCCGCTCCGTTTCCCGGATATGAATACCTTCTCTAAAATTGCACTCCACCATAAATTGCGGCCTGGTGGACGTAGGGAAAAAGAGCTGCTTTACGAACCCAAAACCGTAAAGCGACAGGGCGAACATCCCCACGACCACAGCTATGGTCACCCATCTCGCCTTTATGGCGGTTGACAAAAATTTTCTGTATAACTGGTAAAACTTTCCATCGTAGGGGTCTTTTGTCTCTCCTTCTCCGCCCTTTTGAAGATCCTTTTTGCCTAATACAAACTTCATAGTCATCAAAGGAGTTGTCGTTACAGCGGTAAGCCACGATAAGGACAGGGAAATCAAGATAACGTAATAAAGAGACTGGCAGTATTCGCCGGTGGAATTCGTCATACCTCCAATGGAAGCAAAGGCCATGATGGCAACAGCCGTTGCACCGAGAAGGGGAATGGAATTCTGTCCCACTACTTCTTTTGCAGCAGTGAGTCCATCGACACCCTGCTTCATTTTCACTTTCATTCCGTCGACAACCACGATGGCGTTGTCCACTAGCATCCCGAGAGCAATAATGAGAGCACCTAAAGATATGCGTTGGAGGATAATCCCATAGTACTTCATTACCACGAAACTTGCAGCGATGGTGAGTAGCAGGATAAAACCTATGATAGCTCCCGGCCTGATTCCCATAAAAATAGCAAGAACAACTATAACTATTCCCACAGCCTCAAGCAGGTTTACTACAAAACCATTTACTGCTTTTGTGACAGCCTTGGATTGCATGGATATTTCAACCAGGTTCATGCCCACGGGAATTTGATCTTGGAGTTCGCTCAAACGCTTAAGAACCGCATTTCCCATTTTGACGGCGTTACCACCCATCACCGTTGAAATAGCAATACCTATGGCAGGCTTACCATCTACTCTCAGTATCTTAGACGGAGGCTCAACATAGCCTCTCCGAATTCTGGCGACGTCTCTCAAATAGATGAGCTTTCCCCGTTTGGAAGCAATAAAGAGGTTTCCAAACTCTTTTTCCGACTTGAATTCACCGGTGGGCTTGAATGCCAGGTATTGAGTCCCAAACTTTATTCTACCCGAATCGACGGGAAGATTTTTTGCCTTAAGCGCATCGAATATTTCCTGCTTGGTAATACCGAGAGCTGCCATTTTGTCTCTGGATATTTCCACGTAGATGGCCTCTGGTAAGACGCCGAAAAGAACAACCTTTTTAACGTCCTGGGCCACCAGTAACTCTCTCTGGAGCAAATCTGCCACTTCTTTTAGTTCCGCATACGTGTAGCCGTCACCAACCAAGCCAAAGTATACCCCGTATACATCACCGAAATCGTCATTGATCATTATGGGCCCGGCACCGGGGGGTAGGTTTCTCGCATTGTCTGCCATTCTTCTGCGTAACTCATCCCATACCTGGGGCAACTGCTCTTTCCTGTATTTGTCCTTTATAATAACGTGCACAACGGACATGCCCCTCGAGGAATAAGATTCAACCCGATCAAGCTGTCCCATCTCTTGGGCAGCTTTTTCAACGACTTCGGTTACTTCTTCCTGGACCTCTGCAGGAGATGCTCCAGGATATGGAGTCATTATCACAGCTTCCTTTATTGCAAACTCCGGGTCTTCAAGCCGGGAAAGGCCCTGGTAAGAAAAGTATCCCAGCACGAGCATGACCACCGTGAGGGTCCAAGTGATAACACTCTTTTTAATGGATAGTTCAGCTATGTTCATCGCTCTACAGTCCTTCCCTCTGCTTTTCCCAAGGTCTTACCTTCATTCCTTCTTTAAGCTGAGCCACGCCTGCAATAACAATTACTTCCTTCGGTTTTAGTCCTTCGAGAATTCGGATACTTCCCGAGTCTTTAAGCGTACCAACTTTTACATTCCGCTTGTGAACAACGCCGGCGGTGGGATCAAACACCCAGACATACGGTTTATCTCCCGGCGCATCAAGAACACCGTTTGCAGGTACAATAATGTCCGGACCTTTAGTTTTATCGGGCTTTACGTAAGTCGCAGTTACCGTTGCGGTCATGCCTGGAAAAATATTAGCTTCTTTAGGCTGATCCATGAGGAAAACAATCTGATACGTTTGTGTCGCAGGATCTGCCTCAGTTGAATATTCTTTCAGCGCCAACCGAAATTCCTTGCCAGGTATGGACTCAAATCGCGCTGTTACCTCTTTAGTACTGTTCTCCCTAACTGCCGCCATTACCAGTTCCGGTACATCTACCAGGATTTCAATCTTTGAAATATCTTGAAGGTCAACTATGGGCTCTTTAGCCCTCACCTCGTAGTAATTTTCAACGTACCTCTTTGAAATCACGCCATCAAATGGGGCAGTTAATGTTGTATCACAAAGGGCATTTAATGCTTCCTGGAGCTTTCCCTTGGCTACATCTCGCAACGCAAGATACCGATCGAAGTCGGCCTTGGAAACCTGCTTCTTCGCATAAAGTTCCTTGTAACGACGGAATTGCTGTTCCGCCTCCCGGTATCTTGCCCTTGCCACCTTTATTGCGTTTAGGAAATCTCTCTTCTCGATTTGGGCAATCAAGTCCCCTTTCGTGACATGCTGACCTTCCTGAACGGGGAGTTCCACCAGCCGCCCTGAAACCTTAAATGATAAAACCACACGCTTTGCAGCCCTAACGGTACCCGGGAAACCACGTCTAAATAACTCACTTGTGTCTTTTATTGTCATGGTCTTAACCGGCCTGACCACTTCTGTTTTCTTCTCTGGTTCCTTTTTCTTACATCCTGCGAGAAAAACTGCTATAAAGACGACAAGACAAACCCCTAAAACTCTTACAACAACCGTTTGAACCCGTTCTTTTTTCCTTAAAAACACCATCTGCATACTAGTAACCCCCTGAACAAGGTTGTAAAATCTCCTTTTTCAGATACTTACAACGCTAGGAAATCTTTACATTGAAATATTGTGAATCTCATGTTTCCATGTGAGTTGAATTGCAAGGAAGCAAAATCTGGAGGCGGAATCTATAGGAAATATCTGCTACTACATCGGTACCCTGTATCTGGACTCTCAGCTCAAACCCATCCACCCTGAATTTTTAAAATCTCATACTCTATCGCCACCCCTAGCATTTCGAATTAATGAATTCTCTTATATAGTTTTATAGTGAACTTGTCAACACTATTTAACCCCGGCTACTTTCTCTTTAATAACATTACCGTTAAGGTCCTTCACTACAAACACCTCTTCATCCATCACGCCGTAGGAATTAACGGAACCCCCTTTAGGCAGCGAAATAGAACCGGGGTTAAAAACAATTACTCCATCTTTTTCCAAAATTTCCGGGATGTGAGTGTGTGCAGTTACGAATATGTCACCTCTATTTAACGGTGCAAGATTTTCAGAGTTGTACACGTGGCCGTGACTCAAGAAAATCCGCTTGTTGTTAATCAATATACTCCCATGATCGCTCAGCATGGGAAACGAAAGAACCATCTGATCCACGTCACTGTCACAGTTTCCCCGAATCGCTATGATTTTTTTATCCAGTTCATTTAGCATCTCTGCTACCTTCGCCGGGCTGTAGTCTCTCGGAAACGGGTTCCTAGGCCCATGGTAGAGCAAATCCCCGACCAGTACCAAAAACGATGCCCGCTCTTTTTCAAAACGATCCATAGCTTTCGCCAGGTAATACTCTGACCCGTGTATGTCAGCAAGAAAGAATAACTTCATTTTCCACACCTCATCCATTACGCT
>JALSTM010000042.1 GCA_026983715.1 Desulfobacterales bacterium | reverse complement strand
CGTAATTTCTTCAGAGATATGGGATCAGGTTAAAGGACTCTCAGATAACTTTAGTGCTCTTGTTGAGAATGCTCTCATAGAGTATCTCAGACAAAAGAGAGTGGAAAACGCGAAAAGAGCATTCGGTTCCTGGGTAAGAGATAGGAAGAGCGTTGAGATCGTTGAGGAGCTAAGGGCAGATGAATCAAGAAAGAAAGTCCTCAATTTTGATTGGTACTGATGTTGCTATAGATTTTCTCAGGGGAAAGCAGTACGCAAAAAGTTTGCTAGAACAGTTGTGGGAGGAAGACAGGGCTCATATCAGTATATTGTCTGTTTATGAACTTCTTGCTGGGATGAGAGATGAAGAAGAGAAAGCAACAACTGATTTTGTGATGGCCTGTAAAATACAAAATGTAGATTTAAGTGTTGCCTACAAAGCAGGGGAGTTCTATAGAAAATATCGTAAGAGAGGGAAAACGCTAACTTCTATAGACTGCCTCATTATGGCAACTGCCGCTTGCAGGAATTTGAAAATAGCAACAAGAAATCTCAAACATTACCCTGAGGGAAATCTCCTTGAAGTAATAAGGTTAAAGAATCCGAACTCACCCAAAAAGAAACAAACCTAACAACGAACTAAATAGTCCCCATGATGTTGCGCGGAACAACGAATTATGAAAATCCAGTATACATTCATGTGAGGGACATGGGAGGCTTTTTGAAGCCATTGCCTGAAGACCCGCTGTTTTTCCTTACCTCAGCAACGGGGGAGACCGCGGCCCCGCACCCATTTTGAGATCTCGCTCTCAAAATGATCTATGTCACTTGTGATACTCTCAACGGCCTCTGTTTAGTTCTAACATCCGTATAAATGGGTGCGGGGAACGAGGAGGGGGCAGGCGTCCCCCGTTGCTGAGGCTTAGTCAAAAACCAGGGTCGGAAGGTCGGCGGAAGAAAGCTTTCCATGTCCCTGGAAACGGTCTTTATTAAAATTTCCCATGGCACTTGCCGCTACAACGATACGTGAAAACAATTACTAAGGCAGCGAAGTCGCAACCAAAACCCAGGATAAATATTGATGGTTTCGTAAAAAGTCCAAAAACCGGTCATTGCGAGGACCCCGCACCCACTTTCTGATAATGTTTTCGAGTTAATATTGAGATGTATGGCTTAAAGTGGGTGCGGGATCGCAATGACTGTGCTCTGACTTTTTGTTTAACACAAGAATTGGGAAGCCCCCGTCTAGTCCGGGGAAGGGTCGATCCTGCATCCAGCTAAAGAATCCTGTATTCCGGCTCTACGATTCGGCAACAATAATGGATTTTTGGCTGATAGGAGAAAAAGTCGCCATATTTGTTGGAATATGACTTTATGGGAGGTCTGACCTGGCGTCACTTTTTGCTTGTGCAGGTGCAGTAATTTGTGCTATCAAGACGTGTTAAAATTCTTATGCAAGGTAATAGAAGATACCTAGATAATTGTAGTATTGAAATTTGTAATTCAGAGCGGACTTTCGACCGGGACTTGATTAGAGGAATAATTTTTGAAGTTACCATTTAAGAATCTAGGGTGAAAGAGAAACCGAAAAGGAGGTAAAAGTGGATATTGCAGTCTTAATCAAACAGGTACCGGATACTGAAACAGTTATCAAAATAGCGGATGACAAGAAATCAATTAAGACGGATGACATCAAGTGGATCATGAACCCCTACGATGAGTATGCAGTGGAAGCAGCGTTGAGGCTAAAGGAAAAAGCAGGTGGTAAGGTAACTATTGTGAGTACCGGGCCCCAGAGAGTAGTAGAATCAATTAGAACAGCCTTGGCTATGGGGGCCGACGAAGGAGTCCTGGTTGATGATCCGGCACTGGAAGGCAGCGATGTGTTTGGAGTAGCCAAGGCACTGTCCGCCGTTGTTAAAGAATTAAACCCCGATGTTATTCTATGTGGGCACAGGGCGGTTGATTATGACGAAGGGCAAAGAGGGGCTGCTGTTGCCGAAATGCTTGGATTGCCCCACATACCATTTGCAGTCGCCATTGATGTTGACGACGGTGGCAGCAAGGTGACGGTAGATCGCCCGGTAGAAGGTGGTAAGATGACTCTCGAGGCATCTTTGCCGGTTCTGATCACTCTTGGTGGAGCCCACGCCATTTGGAATCCCAGGTATGCATCGCTCCCTGGAATTATGAAAGCAAAGAAGAAACCCCTTGCTACAAAAACACTTGCCGATCTTGGTATCGATGCTTCCGAAGTGGGTCCAGATGCCCGCAAGATAAAGCTTGTCAGCATGGAAATGCCTCCGGAAAGAGAACCGGGCAGGATCATTGACGGAGATCTAGATACGGATGGCAAAGCAAAAGAGCTGGTTCGGATTCTCAAGGAAGAAATAAAGATACTATAGCAATGCCTGCTGTAATTTTGGACGGATAAAAACGGATAGTTCAAATAGAGTCAACGAAATAAGGAGATAGAATATGGCTAGCGGAGTATGTGTCATAACGGAATTTCAGGATGGGGATTTCAGGAAGGTATCCTATGAAGTGGCGAGTGAAGGAAAAAGGGTTGCAGATGCCCTCGGTTGTGATCTCTGTGCAGTGGTTCTCGGAAGTGGAGTAGGGGATAAGGCCTCAGTGCTTGGCAAATATGGAGTTCCCAAGGTGCTGGTGGCTGATGATGAACAGTTGGCTAACTATACTGCGGAAGCTTACGTTCCGGTTATTTCGGAAATATTAAGAGAAGTTGATCCCGAAGTGGTGCTGTTGCCGGCATCTCTCAACGGGAAAGATCTTGGCGCCCGCCTGGCGGCTCACCTAGAAACAGGACTTGCGATGGATTGCACGGAATTCAAGGTAGAAGACGGAGTATTCAAGGCCAAGCGGCCGCTTTTTGCGGGTAAATGTTTCGGTTGGTACGAATGGGATTCTTCTGCCAGGCCCCAGGTTGCCTCTTGCAGACCCAACGTATTCGAAAAAACTGTGGTTGACGAGGGAGCAACTGCCGAAGTTTCCCAGGTTTCTCCTGCAATACCTTCCGATCGAAAGGTTCAGGTAGTCAAGGTTGAAAGAGAAGAATCCGGAAAGATTGAGCTCACGGAAGCAGAAATAATTGTTTCTGGTGGCCGTGGAATGAAGGGGCCGGAGAACTTTAAAATGCTGGAAGAACTTGCTCAGTTGCTCGGCGCTGCCGTAGGTGCTTCCCGCGCTGCGGTTGATGCGGGTTGGAGACCTCACGCCGACCAGGTAGGACAAACTGGAAAGGTTGTAACTCCGAATCTCTACATAGCCGTGGGGATTTCCGGTGCCATCCAGCACTTGGCTGGAATGGGTTCTTCCAAGTATATTGTTGCGGTAAACAAGGATCCCGATGCACCCATATTTTCCAAGGCTGATTACGGGATAGTGGAGGATCTCTTTAAGTTCATCCCAGTCTTTACCGAAGAAGTACGAAAAGCGAAAAGCTAAACGGATAAATTTAATATGCCCATAGGAAACTGGGTTTTGCTGGGCTACCCAGTGGTGTGTGAATATGTTATGCTGGCTAGACGATTTCGTTTAGCCAGCTTTTCCATTTGAATAGGACGGCACGGATACAATAGGATTCGAGACTAGCTGAATAGGAGGGAGTAGATATGACACCCGGTTATTTCCCAGGAAATATACTATTTTTGACCATATTCCTGGCAGCCAATGCGTTCTTTTTTTACACTGTTTACAAACTATACAAGATAATGCTTCTTGGTAAGCCGGAAGATAGGTTTGGCCAGTATGGGGAACGAATTAAATCGGTATTAGAATTTGTTTTCGGTCAAAAGCGAGTTCTTCGAGAACCTTCGGGTATTGGGCACTTCCTGATCTTCTGGGGTTTCGTTGTAATTACCATTGGAAGTATCGAAACTTTTGGAGTAGGAATTTATCATAATTTCAGCTACGAGCCAATCATTGGGAAATTCCTCTATAACCTGTTGTACTTTATCCAGGATATATTTTGCGCCGCTGTTCTTGTTGCTCTTGCGGTTGCTCTTTACCGGAGATTTGTAATTAAACCACTCCGCCTGGAAAGTGATGATCCGAAAGCAACAAAGCTGGATGCGGTAATAATTATAGGCCTGATCGCTGTTCTAATCATACTCCTGTTCGGAAGTAGAGCTACAGATGCCCAACTTTATGCCAAGGGCGAGGGGAAGTATTTTCCGCCTCTAGCTATAATTTCCCAAATTCTATCCCTGGCGTTTTCTGGCGCCAGCGTCGATACCCTTAAATTCTGGAGCACGTTTTTCTGGTGGGCTCACACAATTATCATCCTTGCTTTCCTCGTTTATATCCCCTTTTCTAAACATCTTCACCTGCTCGCAGCCGTTCCAAATGTGTTTTTTAGGAGGCTTGGCCCCATAGGTGAATTGAGCAAGATGGATTTGGAAGACGAAGAAGCGGAAAGCTTTGGAATTGCTAATATCGAAGAGTTTACCTGGAAACAGCTTTTGGATCTGTATGCGTGCACGGAATGTGGTCGGTGCGCAGAAAATTGCCCCGCTACCCTTACCGAGAAACCTCTCAACCCGAAGTATGTTATCCATCACATGAAAGAGCACCTGAAGAAAAAGGGCGAACTCCTTATTGAGAACAAGGGAAATGGCTCAGGCGAGGAAAACGTTGATTCTCAGGGCACGGGAGAAGGTGAAACCGAGGTAAAAAGCGAACTTGAGAAATCCCTAATTGGAGATGTCGTTTCCAAGGATACTCTTTGGTCATGTACTACCTGTGGAAATTGCATGGAAAACTGCCCGGTTTTCATCGAACACGTGCACAAGTTCGTTGACATGAGACGCTACCTGGTTCTCACCGAGAGCGATTTCCCCGCGGAAGTTGCAACGGTGTTCAGGAACTGGGAAACCAATAGCAACCCGTGGGGGATAGGATTTTCTCAAAGAGGAGACTGGGCCAAGGACTTACCAGTGAAAACTCTAAGCGAGGACTCCAATGTGGAATACCTCTTGTACGTTGGTTGTTCAGGATCTTTTGACGATAGAGGACAGAAAGTTGCCAAGGCAGTGGTCAGGTTACTCCACGAAGCCGGCGTAAGTTTCGGAATACTTGGGGTAGAAGAGAAGTGCTGTGGTGAGACTGCCCGAAGGATAGGAAACGAATACTTGTTTCAGATGATGGCCGCAGATCTTGTAGAAACCATCAACGGTTATGGAGTTAAAAAGATAATAGTTACGTGCCCTCACGGTTATAATTGTTTCAAAAATGAATATCCCCAGTTTGGTGGTGAGTGGAAGGTCTATCATCATACGGAGGTGCTGGATAAGCTTGTTAGAGATGGCATGTTGAAACCCACCAAAGATATCAATCGCAACATAGTTTTCCATGATTCCTGTTACCTTGGTAGGTATAACTCGGTGTATGAACAACCTAGAAACGTGATTAAGGCTATCCCTGGGACGGTCTTAAGTGAGATGGACAGGCATCGCCATAAGTCTTTCTGCTGTGGTGCCGGTGGTGGAAGGATGTGGATGGAAGAAACTCTCGGGAACAAGAAAATAAACGATGAGAGAACTGAGCAGGCACTAAGGTGTAATCCTGACATTATTGGAGTTGCATGCCCGTTCTGTACCACCATGTTTGAAGATGGGTTAAAAGCTAAGGATCTCGAGGAAAATATCAAGGTTTACGACATAGCCGAGCTTCTGGCGATGTCAGTTGAATTTAAGAAATAAAAATTCAGGGGGCTGTTAGCCCCCTTTTTGTATAACCGTTGATCCAACTCAATCCTTCCAATTGCCACGCTTACCTGTTATTATGTTAATGTTTGAATTCTCATTACAAAAACCAGTTGACACGTAAACTTAACTTTTTACCAGCCGGGGGCAAGAAAATGGAGAGAGTATGGCACAAATTCTATGACAAAGGCGTACCCACCAGTATAGATTACCCGGAAAAAACGGTTCCCCATTTTTTGTTCGATGCTGCAGAAAAATATCCTGATAATGTTGCTACAAATTTCTTTGGCGCTACGTTGAGCTATAAGGAGCTGACACGCCAGGTAAATAGCCTTGCTTCTGCTCTTTTAAATCTAGGTGTCAGGAAGGGGGATAGGGTGGCAATAATGTTGCCTAACTGCCCCCAGGCAGTTATTTCCTACTATGCTGTTCTTAGAATAGGCGCTGTGGCGGTAATGACCAATCCCATGTATGTTGAACGGGAAATGGAATACCAGTTTAACAACTCCGAGGCCCGGGTCTTAATAGTTCTGGATCACTTGTTTCCAAAAGCTGAAAATATCCGTGGAGCTACGGGACTCAAAACCATAATTGTTACCAGTTTGAGGGAGTATTTGCCATGGCATTTGAGCCTTTTATATCCCATAAAGGCTAAGAAACAGAAACTGTTCACCGGTGTTCCGTACGGTGGATCAGTGTTAAATTTCAAAGAACTGATATCGCGAACTAGCGAACTTGGTGACGTTGAGTATCCTACCCAGGATGATCTTGCACTCCTTCAGTACACGGGAGGGACTACCGGTGTCCCAAAAGGAGTGATGCTTTCGCATAGAAATATAATGTCCAATACCGTTCAAACCAGTATGTGGTTTCCTACGCGCCGTGTGGGTAGAGAAAGAGTAATGGCTATTCTTCCGTTTTTCCATGTTTTTGGCATGACGGTGGCAATGAACTGGCCAATATACAATGCGAGCACGATAATTCTTGTTCCGAGGTTTGAAGTCAAAAGTTTCGTGAAAACGCTGGCTAAAACCAAGCCGACAGTGTTTCCTGGGGTTCCAACTATTTATATAGCCATTAATAACTACCCTGAAATAGAAAAGTATGACATTTCTTCCGTTCGCTTCTGTATTACCGGTTCTGCCCCAATGCCCGTGGAAGCAATGAAAAGGTTTGAAGAGCTTACCAAGTGCAGAATTGTTGAGGGCTACGGGCTGACCGAGGCTTCTCCTGTAACTCACGTGAATCCTTTGCAGGGTGTTAGAAAGGTTGGTAGCATAGGCATAGCTATTTCGGATACGGATTGCAAAATAGTCGACCTGGAAACGGGAGAAAATGAGGTTCCCAAGGGAGAACTCGGTGAACTCATCGTAAAAGGGCCCCAAGTTATGCAGGGATATTGGAAGCTTCCTAATGAAACCGAAAAAACGCTAAGAAACGGTTGGCTATACACAGGTGATATAGCGAGCATGGATGAAGACGGATACGTGTTCATTGCGGATCGGAAAAAAGACATGATTATTGCTGGTGGATTTAACATATACCCGAGGGAGATCGACGAAGTGCTGTATGAGCACCCGAAAATTCAAGAGGCTGTCACCGTCGGGGTTCCGGACCCCTATCGGGGAGAGACCGTAAAAGTATTCATAGTATTGAAAGAAGGGGTGACGATGACCGAGGATGAAGTAATAGCGTATTGTAAGACAAAACTGGCAGCATACAAGGTTCCCACCGCAGTAGAATTCAGAGATTCGTTGCCCAAGACTATAGTGGGAAAAATCCTGAGAAAGGTATTGAGAGAAGAAGAATTGAAAAAGCAGGAAGGTTAAACGGTTTATTTACACATTGCTGAGAATTGATGCAGTATGTCGTGGAGTGAAAGAATACCCACCAGCTTGTTGTTCCGGTCAACTACCGGTACGGTTTTAATGCGCTTGTCCTGCATGAGTGCTAAAGCTTCTTTCACCGGGGTCTCCGGGTTAACCGTGGTTACCGGGTGTGACATAATCCGTGATATCTTTTCGTCCCAGTTCACTTCTGCAGGTTTTTGGTGACCGAAAATTACGTTGAACCAATCCCTGAGACGTGGGCTTTTGGTTCCTCCTGCCAGGAAGGCAATATTGCTCTCCGTTACTATACCTATTACGTGCATTTGATTATCTACAACCGGACAACCGTGGACATTTCTTGACGTCATTATTCTGGCGGCTTCGCCAATGGTGGTATCAGGTTTTAAATAAATTACATTTCTGGTCATTACCTGGCTAACCAATGCTTCCTCGCGGTTCCGCTTTTTAGCACTTTCGAGGGCCAGCCGGAATAGTTCGATGAGTTCTTCTGGGGTGCTGTCTATCAAAGTGGGCCACTGGGCGAGCGCATCAAGAATGTCGTCCCTGGTTATAGTAACAGTGAATGGAACTTCAATAACGAGTTCCCGAGAAGAATTATCGTCAGTGCTGTCCTTTTTTTTCCCAGGCGGGGTACCCATGAAATTCTACCCCGTTCTCATGGTTGCCGCAGAAATTTTATTTTCTCTTCCAGATCGTCACTTTCTATACTTTCTTTTTTCTCCAGGTCAAGCATCTTCAGGTGTGACTCTATGGTAGATCGTAACCTGACCTCGAGTTGAGTCCTTTGCCTTTTTAATTCAATGATGTCTTCGTGGATTTGAGCGAGCCGATGCTGGGTCTTGTTTAGGATTCTTTCTGCTTCCAGCTCCGCTTCAGCTATGATAACCTGGGCTTCCTTTTCAGCGTTTGCACGAATCTGCTCTGCTGATTTCTGTGCGCTTATCAATGTATTCCTCAACAGGTTCTCTCTTTCCTTGTATTCTTTCAGCTTTGCATCCTTTTCTCTCAACTCGACCCTTAACTTCTCATTTTCAGCCAATAGTTCTGCTACCTGTGTGCTCAATTTTGCCATGAAAGCTTTGACTTCGCGTTCGTCCAATCCGCGAAAACACTTCCTGAATTTTTTTTCCTCTATGTCCCAAGGTGTCAGTTCCATTTTTTGGTTCCTTGTTTAATGTTCTGTTTTTGCCTAATGTTTCTTATCTCGCCAGTTGCAGTGCAAATTGGCTCAACGTAGGCACAAGAAATCTTTGGAGAAAGATTATTACCAGGATAACAATTATCGGTGAGAAATCGATTCCTGAAAAGAATACAGGTAATCTTTTTCTTATAGCGTACAGCACTGGTTCTGTAACACTGTAAAGAAACCTGACGATGGGATTGTAGGGATCAGGATTCACCCACGAAAGAACTGCACGCGCAATGATGATCCACATGTAGATTGTGAGTACCATATTTATGACGTACGCGAGAGCCGTAAAAAAATAAGCCACTGCAAACATTATCTACCCTTGTTGTTTTGCTACATATCTACTGCCAATTTCTGATTTTCTTATTCGAAAGTACTTATTTTTCTTTTTTATGTCAAGCCTGGTGGTGGAAAAAAGAAAATGAATAAGAGGCATTAAGATTGCATGAAGGAGAAAAATAGCCGTATCTTGGTAGGTGGCTGTAATAAGCCCTGTTGATACAGAAGCTCTGATTATCTCATGCGAGATGTTATCAAAAAAGTACGGGCAAAGATAACTAAAAAGGGAAAAGGTTGTAAATGAGTGTCACAGAATTGACTGTAAAGCAGGAAAACATAAACATTCATTCACTCCTGGGAGAAATGATTGAAAGAGGTGCCTCTGATCTACATATTACGGTTGGTAGCCCCCCGCAGTTCAGGATAGATGGTCGGTTACTGAAAATGGACGGACCAACCCTCACAGAGGAAGATACCCGAGAACTCTGTTTTAGCATACTCGATGAAAAACAGATTCAAAGGTTCGAAAAAAATAACGAACTAGATTTCTCCTTCGGAATCCCTGGACTGAGTAGGTTCCGTGGGAATATCTATCGCCAGAGAGGAGCTGTAGCGGGAGCTTTCAGGACTATCCCTTTTGAAGTAGCTGATTTTAAGACTCTTGGTCTACCACCGGTTCTAAATCTTTTGACAGAAAAGCCCCGTGGAATGATTCTTGTCACGGGACCAACGGGAAGCGGGAAATCCACGACCCTTGCTTCAATGATTGACAAGATAAACCGGGAACGAAGTGCTCACATTGTAACCATAGAAGACCCTATTGAATTCCTCCACACCCATAAAAAGTCCCTCGTAAACCAGAGGGAAATTGGGACGGATACAGAATCCTTCCGGGAAGCTTTAAAACACGTTTTAAGACAGGATCCAGATATTGTTCTCATTGGCGAGATGCGTGATCTCGAAACTATCCAGGCAGCACTCAACATTGCGGAAACTGGCCACCTTACCCTTGGAACTCTTCATACAAACAACTGTGTCCAGACCATAAATCGTATAATCGACGTATTCCCGGAAAATCAACAGCAGCAGGTCAGAACCCAGCTATCTTTCGTCCTTGAAGGGGTTATAAGCCAGCAACTGATCCCGAAGATTAACGGTGGACGGGTAGTTGCTGTAGAGGTAATGATTCCCACCCCTGGAATAAGAAATCTTATCCGGGAGGGGAAAATTCACCAGATATATGCTCAAATGCAGATGGGCCAGGCTCAGTTGGGTATGCAGACCATGAACCAAGACTTGCTGAGACTTTACCATTCAAATTTAATATCAAGAGAGGATGTGTTGAGCTATGCCACCGATATAGACGAAATGGTTAAGATGCTCGATACATTGTGAAACGTTACAGGCTAAATAAGGACAGGAGTTTCAGTGTTTAGCAAGCATACTTTAACAATTTGGATCTATTCCGATGTTGTAAAACTGGTGCTGTATAAAAACAGCGAAGACCGAAAGCTCGTATACTCGGGAACCCTGGAAGATCTTATTGGGGGTTCTATTTTAGAACAGTACAGAAACGCGGTCGATAACGCTTGTGTGGTCGTGCCGGATGAATGGGTTGGTAATACCTTTTTCCCCTTTCAATCCTCGAAAAAAAAATATGTCAAGCCGTTTGTCTTGAGGCAACTCAGAAAACTCACCGGAGATGATGAAAATCTTCCTCATTATAATTACTATTTCTTCTCAGCTCGTTCGGATGAGAAAAAGGGGATATACGTCTATTACTTGACTCGTCAGGAAGCCCTGCAGGTAGTTCGTAAGTTAGAATTACTAAAATTTAACGTAAGTATGGTTACGACTCCTGGCTTGCTCTGGGGAGAAAAACTCAAGGTACTTTTCAAAAAGAAAAAGGTGGAAAATGTAGCCCTTTTACTTCATGGAGAAGAAAAGTCCCACCTGCTCATGTATTACAAGAAATGCTTTGCTTTTTCCCGTGGATTCGATTTCAATGAGTATTCCAGGCAGGAAGAAGCATTTGATAGCCTGGTTTTCGAAATAAATCAGTCACTTATTTATTTCTCACAGAAGTACAAGTCTGAAATTGAAGTCATAGTCTTAATTGATCTTACTACGGATGAAAAGTTTGATACCAGGCTACAAGAGAGCATAGGCAAGGAAATAGCTATCATTGATGATGGGGTCTCAAAAAAAATTATTGTTGATGCCCAGCTCAAGAACCAGGATCGAATCCAGCACTGGGTATATTTTAGCGAACGAGACTTTGTTCAAACAACCAAAGTTCCAAATCTTCTCCCCGATGATCAGGTAAAAAATATCTGCTATAGCTGTTTTGAACGGGCAGGAATTGTGGTTGGATCGGCTTTATGTCTGATATTTCTGATTCAGGTTGGATGGATGCAATTTCAATATAGATCATTGTTGAAGCATCTTGAAGTGGAGACGAAACCTGTAGAAGTTACCATTAGTTCAACGTTGAGTAACTGGACCGATGCCGCAAATGAAATAGTTGCAAAGGCGAACTATCCATCAGTAAGTGGACTTCTCCTGGAGATTGGCGAAAAAGACATACCATTTCTACAATTAAAGACCTTGGAGTTCGACTGGTACCAGGAGAAGCATTTGAGGGTGGAGGGCAGCTTCAGGACAGAGGATGTCCATGCATTCAGGGAAGGGATAGAAATGTTACTAAAGAGGTTAAGAACAGTGCTTCCAGGTAACCCTCCCCTTAGCTGGGATAACGTTAGATTCCAGAGAGATAACCTAGATAGTTCCGAGATGTGTTTTGTATTCGAGATAAGGGCTAACCTATGAAAGGGAAAAAAGCAAGAAAGATTGCCATTGCCATAATATGGTCGTTAAACATTTTCCTTCTCGTTTTTGAGCACTACCAGATTGATCGTTTGAAGCTTCTGGGAAATAGGCTGGATAATATCCTGGCGGGGAAGGTTCTTGTCACTAAGAACAGAGTTTTAGGCAAGAAAGTTCTGGAAGCTTCCTCTTTACTGTATACACAAGTCGATGAACCGTTGATCGGATGGCTCGATATTGAAAATAAACTTATTGAAACAGCACGGAGATGTGGCCTCAAAAATGTACTTATAAGCGCCCCTTCCGAAATTACCGGGGAAAAGGATGTCATGTACCTGGCTCCTATTAATGTGTCTTTTTCAGGCAGATATAGGGATGCTCTAAGGTGGATTAATACAGTTGAGGAGCACTTTCTCTCCATCGACATATTGAAAATTGTCATAACCAGCAGTATGTCAGATGCCGATGAACCAACGGAGACGTATAGCTTGGTCCTAGGGGCAAGGTTGAAGAAGTTATACGTAGCGCAAAACAAGTAAAGAACTTTGAGTAAGGATTAAGTTTAAAATTTTTATTTTCAGAGGGGAAAATGAGCAAGTTAGCTTCTATTTATGTATGGCTCTTGGTAGGAGCAATCTTTATTTTTATAAACATATGGATATTAAACGGATTTGAATCTAGGATTCTCTACGCAAAACAGCAAAACGAGGTCAATCTAGGTAGGACTTTAAAGGAAGCCCTTGGCATCGCACGAAAAATGGAAAAAAAGAGTCAAAAATTTGATCTTGCTACCCTAAAACTTGCTAGGGACCCGTTTAGTTTTCGTGCTTCAAGTGGATCATCAAGAGGTTTTGTTTACTCAAGGGAAAAAAAATTTTTCAAACGCGCCAACGTTGCATTAAAATTACCTAGTATAGACGGTTTGATTACGATCAAAAAAATGGATGGTACCGAGTTAAAATACTTGCTGGTTAAAGGTAGGATGTTAAAGCTTGGTGATAGTGTTGACAATTTTAAATTTGTCGATATTAGGCAAGATTCGGTAATAGTTGAATCGGGAGGCAAGGAATTTAAGATTGCCTTTTCAAAGAACAAGTACAATTTGGTCGCTGCTAGATCCGGCAAGTTAAAGCAAGAGAATGAAGCAGTTGATCCTCCCATCGAGAATTAACCTGTAGACGAAAACGTAGAGATCGACAAGCTTGCATATCGGGCGGAAGCTCGACCGAAAAATAAGTATGGGGATGGACAAAAAACTGAGAGGGTGCACAGATGCGTTTTCGAATATTAGCTGCATTGGTATGCTTTGGCTTTTTTCTGGTAACTTCGTGTACTACCACTGAAAACCAACCAAGGCCGATAACTAAAAGCCCGGGAGAAATCTTAGAAAGTTATAAGAAGATATCGGTACCTGGCCCACCCAAGCTAGAAGAAGAAAGTAGCCCTGTTTTCCTGGAAAGCCCGGAGGCAGGAAAACTATTTTCCCTGCACTTTGAAAACGCCCCACTAATTGATGTTTTATACGCAATTGTAAAAAACACCAGTTTGAATTTATCCATAGAACCTGGAATTGACGTGCAGCAGCCGATTTTTATCCACGTTGACAATGTGACGTTGCGAGAAGCCCTTGATGCTGTAGTTGTAAGGGGGGCCGATTATAGCTACAATCTTAGTGGCAACTTCGTGGAGGTGAAAAGATTTGCCGAGAAAGTATATCACCTCGATTACTTGAGCGGAATAAGAAAAGCTACGACCAAGGTCGGCGGTGACATACTTGGTGGTAACCAGGAAGATATGGGGATATCTAGCGAGTTCAAGATAGATTCCAAGCGCAATGATGAAACTTCCGACATCTGGCAAAGGATCCAGGAATCTCTGGAAAGATTGAAATCTGCGGAAGGCAAGATAATGGTTAATTCTTTGGCGGGTACTGTCTACATGATTGACACTCCTTCACACATTAGATCCATGGTCAAATTTTTGGATCAACTTAAGCAATCTGTGAACCGACAAGTTTTAATAGAGGCAAAAATCCTCGAGGTAAGGCTTGGCGATAAGTTCCAATATGGCATCGATTGGACGGCAATTTCAGATCTGGCAAGTCACGGGCAGTTGACTTTAACTCAGTCGCTTTCTCAGGGACTAGAAAGGGGTGGAACGGCTGTTTTAAGCAACCTGGATACCGGTGATTTTAACCTAAACGTTCTCATTGACTATCTCCAGACACAGGGGGAAGTCTCCGTTATATCGAGCCCTCACTTATCCGTGCTAAACGGGCAATCTGCAATACTTACGGTGGGTCACCAGTACCCTTACGGGGACATTTCTGGTGTAGATATTCAGGATGAAACGGGGAACTTGATATATGACGTTGACATTAAAAGGGCCATCGTGGGCGTGCAGCTGGGTGTTACCCCTCACATTGCTGAAAATGGCGATATAATTCTTCACGTGGTCCCCACAATAACCGACCTCCAAGACGTCGTAGACGTTGAAATACCAACCGTGGGGGCACGGGTGCAGCGGATAGAGAATCCCATTTTTGACCTGAGAGAACTTGGTACCGTGGTAAAGGTTCACGAAGGAGATACCGTGATACTTGCGGGCCTGATTCGAAAAACGATGAGAAACATTCGGCAAAAACTACCCGTGCTTGGAGATATACCTTGGCTAGGATACCTCTTTCAAAATCTTGACAAAGAATGGAGAAATACTGAACTTGTCATTTTATTGACCCCAATAATAAAGAGACAGTACGTTAACTGAGAGTTAATGTGCCTACAGTCGATTCCTAAAAAAATGTTTAATTTATGTATAGATTTCAGAATGTTATCATTTTTGTGAGCTGTTAACGTGATTACTTTCCCGCCTGACTTCCTTATTTCCTATTAATATTAAATTTTCACTCATTTTTGGTATCTCTATTGCATTCCCCTTCTTTACGTGCCAGGTCAGAAAGTTCCGCCGAGTGATCTTTCTAAATGAAAGTCTATATCATCTAGGCCTCTTGATGGGCCTTTGCAATGACTTTCATCGTTATTTATGGCCGGCCCAAGGTGGTTCAGCCATGCTGGTTACTCTGGTTAAACTTCGCAGCCGATAAAACCCACATTTGTTTAAACAAGTGCGCTAAAGGTAGGATATCAACTAAGCAATGGAAAATATTAAAGATAAAGGAGGAAAATGATGTTCAACAAGGTAAGAAAAAGAATAAGTTCAGACCAAAGGGGCTTCACACTGATTGAGATTGCTATTGTTATGGTCATAGTCGGGCTTCTCATCGGAGGCATCCTAAAGGGACAGGCGATGGTTAAAAATGCTAAGATCAAGAGGTACCACCAGGATCTTGATGGAATTAGAGCTGCCTGGTACGCGTATTTTGATCGCTATGGTTATTATCCCGGTGATGACCCGAGAGCAGGCACTCATTTCCCAGGTGCCCCGAATGGAAATGGCAACGGAAGAATAGACGCCGCAGAAAGACCGTTGGTGTTCAGGCACCTTAGGTATGCAAAATTGTTAAGTGGTGACCCTTCAGCGACAACATATCCTCCAAATCCCTACGGTGGACGATACATTGTTTCTTATAATCCTTACAGCGTTGGCGGAAATGGTGTTTATGCAGAGAACATCCCCGGTGATGTAGCCAGGGTTATCGATGAAAAGTACGACGACGGAGCATACAACAGGGGGGATATAAGAGCAAATCGTGGCTACAACAATGCAAGAGTATACCAGGCCTCTCAGCTTTAGCCGTGTATCTACAAGTCGATGTCTAGCGAGTAGAAAGCTTGTTTCCGGCTTTCTACTCTTTTTCTGTTTTGAAACCTTGTTACCTTGGAAATGGCGCAGATTAGAGTACCTTAGGTTAGTTATGAAAAAAAAACGCCGCTGTCCGGGAATAAGAGGATTTACGATACTCGAGATGGCCATTGTTCTGGCTATTATGGGACTTCTTGCAGGTGCACTGATACCTCTTGCTAAGGCTATACATGAAAACAGGAAGGCTGCTGACATCGATGAACAGCTAAAACAGGCAAAAGAGGTGCTGCTGCAACGCCTGAGAGCAGTTGGTTACCTCCCCTGTCCTGACATGACAGGATCAACTGATACTGTGGGGGACGGCACGGCAGACTGTTCTGCAGGAAGCGGTGCAATTCTGTCCGGAAAACTTCCCTACGCTGACCTCTCCTTCCCGCCCAATGATTCTACCGGTAGGCCCATCAGGTACGTGGTCATGCGACAATTTACCGAACACAGTTCCGTAACTAACACCATGAGGCGCAACAGGTGTGAGATCCTCAAGAATCTACCCTCTTCCGCTATACTTGTAAATGATTCCGGCAACGTTGTTCGTGTTCCATTCCTTGTTTTCTCCGGGGGAACGGAAGATAGGGATCATGCGGGAGGACTTGCCGACGGTGATAATAGAGACGGTGATTCCATGTATGAAAAAAAACCATCTGATGATACCTTTGATGACATACTTGAATATGGATCTGCCTACGAGATGTACAAATCTTGTTGCGGTTCCATAGTGGTGGTTAACGTAAATAGTGGCTCTGTTAACGAGAAATACGATCAAACATTGCGCGTTGACCAGAGTTTTGACGGAGGTTCCAGCTGGATTACAGGAATAGGTAGCGCTCCTGATGGCGGTAGCAGTGGAGAGTTGGACATAGAAGTGGGTTCAATGATAAGAATTTATGATCCTCAAAGCGGTCAATTTATAGCTAGTTTCGTGTTCGGCGGTGGTGAAAAAACCTTGGTATTTGACTAATAAGCATGGCTGGAACAAATTGGGTCTGCCACAATCAAATAAAAGTTTCTACGAAGGCCAATTAAACCGAGAATAAAATAGACTTTCACTTGCGCTAACTAAGGCCACGGCCAGTTTGGAGGAAGAGGGGCTTCCACAGTGATTCGTGAAAAGGTCGTTGGATGTAAAAAGCTCATCCTGTAAGCTAGCAAACCAATAGTACTCCTTAATTTTGGACCTTTACCGTATTTGCAGTCCCCCCAGATGGGAAGCCCCACATGGGCAAGAAGGACCCTTATTTGGTGTCTTCTCCCTGAAAAAGGAAAAACTAGAAGAAGGCTCTTATAGCCTTTCGAATCTAGTAGCTTGTATTCAAGCCTGGAATAAAGTGAATTCGTATACTCGGAATCGATTATTAGCATTTTTTGATCTTTTTCGTTCTTTTTCAAGTAACCCTCAACGGTTCCTTTTTTGTTTTTGGGTATTCCGTGTACAACTGCCAGGTATTCCTTGTGAATCTGTTTCTCTCTCATCTGGGCTGATAGGCGACTTGCGGCTTTGGATGTTTTTGCCAGGATAACCACACCGCTAACTGGGCGATCCAACCGGTGAACTAACCCGAGATACACGTTTCCCGGCTTCTCATATTTAATCTTTATCCATTCTTTTGCAATATCCACCAGGGTATTTTGCTTTTCCCCCGGTCCCTGGGAAAGCAGTCCGGCGGGCTTAAATACAGACAGAACGTGGTTGTCTTCGTACAAAATTTTAAGATGCGCCGCTGCAACAGGAGGCTTTATCCTCGCAAGGCGGTCACCGTCCCACCATAGGTTGCCAGGTAGCTTTGTCATGGCTTTATCATCAAAAATGAATAACTAATCAGAGGGTATTTATATTATTATAGCTTATATTTATGCGTTATTATGAAAAAAAATTGCGTGAACACCGATTTCGAGATTTCAATGGGGCGCAGAGAGCCATACGTGATGTTGATATTCTTATCTGTTAGTATCTCACGGCAGCAAAAGATGAGTCCCTTTTGCGTTTTCTGGGGTTCTATTGTCAACTTAGGAGAGACACATGAAAAACCGATGAATCGGTCCAGTGATAAACTTTGCCTTTTTACCCACGGTTGAAACGTGGGCTAAAATTCCTGTGCCCCCCAAAAAAAGACAGCAAAGAGTGGACTGGTGTTTCTGCGCACCATTAAAGCCGTGGGGCAAGGGGAAGGGTTTTAGTAAGCCTTGCTTATCTGGCCAATTACGTCGTAAAGGGGGGACAGTATTGCAAGGATAATGATGCCGAAAAAAAGGCCGAGAAAAATAATGATGGCAGGTTCAAAGGCTGCAACAAGAAATTTCACAGATCTTTTGACTTCCTTGTCGTAGTAAACTCCGAGTCTTTTGAAAGTCTCGGCCAGTTTACCAGCCTGTTCCCCTGTTTTGATTGCACCGAGAAAGAGATCTGGGAAGGTCTTCTCCTTCTTAAATGCTTCAAAAAACTGTTTGCCCTGTTTCACCTGATCAAAAACCCTTTCGAGCTGTTTTTCAATGTACTTATTTCCTATAATGCCATCAGTCATCAATTCAAATATTGTGACTAGGTTCATTCCTGCTTCTAGCATGACAGAGAAATAGTGCCCTATTCTACTGACGGATGAGTTAAGTATTACTTTTCCCACCACGGGCAATTTTAACATTAACATGTCATATTTGACCCCACCCCACTTTGATTTTTTGAAAATCACGGTACCAATGATTATCCCGGTAAGTCCTGCAATGATATGTATCCAGTGTCCTTGGATCCATCTGCTCATGGTAATTACAGCCATGGTTATAGTAGGGAGCTCAATTTGCATACTTTCCAGGAACCCACCAACTTGTGGCAAAACGTAACCAACCCAAATGGCTACCACAACCAGCACCGTCACAAAAATAAACGCAGGGTATATGGATGCTCGTTTTAACAAGGATTTCTGTTGGTACTTCCATTCAAGGAAATCAGCCAGATGCTTGAGAGCTTCCGGAAGAGTACCGGACTGTTCACCCATTGCCACGATCCCAATCTGAAGGGTATCGAACACGTCAGATTGCTGGCTCATGGCCTGTGAAAGTGTAAGCCCATTTTCTACGTCAAGCTTTACCCTTTCAACGCTTCTCGCAAGTCTCTTCGATCCAATAAGCTTTATGTTTTCTTCCAGGGTAGAAAGTAGCGGTAAACCTACTTCCAGCGACTCGGAAAGTCTCTGGTAGAACTCGATAAGGTCTCTATCGCGAACTTGTCTCTTGAAAATATGCGACAGCGCAGAGAATCGTTCTGAGAGTTTTTTTGCCTGGATTAGCGTGAGATCTCGCTCACCAAGTCGCTTTTCAGCATCAGACTCTGTGAGAGCAACCATTGTGCCCTTTACAATCTTTCCATGACCGTCCAGCGCAGTGTATCTGAAGAGAGGCATTATACTGCTACCCTCCGGATTTCGCTTAAGGAAGTAAGTTTTTGGGCCACCTTTCTTAACCCGTCCACGAACATTTTTTCCATTCCCTGGCTGACTGCCACTTCTTCTATTTTGCTACGTGAAGCGTTTCCTATGATCAGTTCTTCTATTTCCTTGCTGACCATCATTATCTCAAATATACCTATTCGACCCTTAAAACCCGTATTGTGACACAGGTCACAACCGGTTGTTCTTGCAAGTTCTGAAGGAGCTTCGAGACCATTGGACAGGAAAACCTCTTTCTCTTCTGCCGATGGTGAATAAAGTTCTATGCAATCGGGGCAAAGACGTCTTACTAACCTTTGTGCCACGACAAGCACCAGGCTTGATGCCAGAACTGTGGGTAGAACACCCATGTCAAGAAGTCTTGGGACCGCACCGGCGGCTTCATTGGCATGTAGGGTGGAGATAACGAGGTGACCGGTAATGGAAGCCCTTAAAGCCAACTCCGCCGTTTCCTTGTCCCTGACTTCTCCCACCATGATCACATCAGGATCCTGCCTTAGAGCAGCACGAAGTGCGTTGGCAAAGGTAAATCCAGCCTTAGGATTAACGGCACTCTGCCTTACAGTCGGAATCACGTATTCTATCGGATCCTCAATGGCCATGATATTGATTTCAGATCGGTTAATTTTTAGCAAAACAGTGTAAACGGTAGTTGTTTTTCCGGACCCGGTGGGTCCGGTGATTAGCACCAGGCCGTGAGGCCTGTATATTGCCGAGGTTACCTGGTCTATTGTTTTTTTAGTCATCCCTAATCGTTCGAAACTTCCTACGGCCTCGGCTTTGATTAATAAACGCATTACGACCATCTCACCAAGGTGTGATGGAAATGTGGAAACCCTGATGTCTATCTTTCGTACCTTGGCATCGTACTGAACTCGACCGTCATGAGGTACGTGAGCATCCCCAAGGGGGATGCCACTCATGACCTTAATCCTAGTAACCAGGCCGGAGTGGAATTTCTTCGGCAAGAGATACTTCTGATGTAATACCCCGTCCATCCGAAAGTATATTCTGACCAGTTGTTCATCCGGGTCTATGTGTATGTCGCTTGCACCCAGGCTCAGACCCTTGGCTATGATAAGGTCAACCAATCGCGTTATGTTGCCTTCGGCTGTGGCATCGGAATCTCCCGCCAGATCCCTTCTTACTATTTCTTCAATTTCTTCGTCTATGTGTGCTGCAGTTTTGTAGTAGTACTCAATAGAACCTGTGATCCATTCCCGTGGGGCGATGTATGGTATAATTTTTTTCCCGGTCAGTGATTTTAGCTTGTCCCTGGCTACAACGTCAAAGGGGTTGGAAAGCGCTACCTGAAGAGAATTTTCCTGAAGACCGAACGGTAAAAGTTCGTGTTCCCTGGCAAACTCGTGAGGAACCATTTTCAACACACCACTATCAACGCTTACTCTTTTCGTGTCAAGCAACTGCGCACCAGACTGTATCCCAAGTGCAGTGTTGAGCTGTTCCTCGGTAATCCATCCGAGCCTCGTAAGGACTTCACCAAGCATTACGCCTGTTCGCTTCGATTCCTGCAAGGCCTTTTGCAACTGGTCCTGTGACAGGTACCCTAGTTCGACCAGTATATCCCCGATGCGACTTTTTTTACTTTTAGTTTTCCCGTTCATCTATCTCAATTCCTGGTATACTGTTCCTGCTTGATACGATTCAGGTACGCGTAGAGCTGTTGTAGTCGTTGCCTGACCGGAACATCCTTCTTGGTGTCGTGTTCAGGATTATCAAGGAAGGACTTATAGTATCTGGTTGCTTCTCGATATGATCCTGCCGCATCGTAAACGATAGCCATATTGTATTGAAGCCGTGGATCATTGGGTCTCAGATAACTGGCTTCCCGATAAGCATCGATGGCCTGGCTAATTTTCCCAAGTTTCCTAAGCACTATCCCTTTGTTTAGCAGTACTTCGTATCTTGGTCCCCCTTTCTTTTCGGCCAGTTCTATACATTGTAGTGCCTCTTCCAGTCTTCCGAACTTTACCAGTACAATTGAATAATCTAAAAGAACCCGGGGATCATTGGGGTATTGATTGTAGAGCTTTTCCATGATGTTTAAGGCAGCACTGTACTGACCGACCTGTAAGTATGCTGCTCCCAGGTTTAACCTGGCTTTTCTGTTCTGAGGGTATCTCTTAAGGATGCTTTTGTATATCCGTATAGCTTCGTGAACCCTTCCATCTCTCTGGTACCTTGCAGCAGTGATGAAAAAGGACTCAACAGCTTTCTTTTTCTTTGTCGTCGTGACGGAAACGGGTTTTTCCCGCGTTACAACTTTCGGGGTTGTTTGCTTAACCTCAAGCTTGTGCCCTTTTTTTGCTATCTGGGCTTTTTTTGTGGCTGTTGCTTTTTCCCTCGACTTTTCGTTCTCTGCCGTGTTTCCTACTTCCTGTGGCTGTTTAACTTCTGCTTTTTCTACCACATGTTCATTACTCAGACCTTTCTCAGGACTATTTTCGGCTAAAACCTTCTTTTCTGTCGTAATGGTCTTGATGGAGTTTCCGGTTTTAGACTCCTCATTTTTCCCGGGGGCGGTCTGGGTTACTTCCTTGTTGGTAGTTATATTTGATTTTCCTATCGATAAAACTTTCGGCCTGATCTGGCTGGAGCTGTATTTAAGTATCCCGTAAGAAAGGCCGGCAGAGAAAACCACAAGTATGGCAAGGAGTGTAAGAAAGAGCTTTTTCGGTTGTGTTTTCTCTACTTTTCCTTCGTCTTGCAGTCCAAGAAGGTGAGAAGGTACATCTGGGATCTGTGTTTCCTGTTCTTTTTTCTTTAAAGCATCGTTAAGAAGGCTCATCTTTTATTCCTGAGATTTTTACCTGATTAAGTACTGAATAAAAATTGCAATAGTAAGGAGCGCCGGCACGCAGAACCAGATATACAGTGGAATATGTTTACTATTTACCCGGTTTTTAGGTATATTTAGCTCATTTAGAGCCTGCCGGACCTCTCTTTCTGAAATCACGTTCTTTTGCTTTACGTAGCCTGCGAGCAATGCATAATCGCAAATCAGGTTAACCAGTCTGGGAATTCCACCTGATGCTTTATGAATAGTGCTAAGAGCATCTGACTGGAAACAGACCTGTCCCCTGTTTCCTGCTACACTCAAGCGGTTGTCTATGTAACGGGCCGTTTCGTCTATTGTGAGATGTTCCAGCCTGCACCGGATTGCGATCCTTTGGTTTAACTGACGTAACTCCGGTTGCGAGAGGATATCTAACAGCTCGTTTTGGCCGACAAGCACAATCTGCAACAACTTGTTTTTCGTGGTTTCAAGGTTTGAAAGCAGCCTGATATCTTCAAGCGTTTCCACTGGCAGCGTTTGGGCATCGTCAACAATGATGGTTGTTATGCGATTTTCATTAGACAGTAAGAAATTATTAAGCTTTGAAAGGAGGTCTTTTTTTGTCGAGTTTGGTGAATACTCGATCCCCAGGTCATCCAGGACTGAAGCGAGGAGTTCCCTACCCGATATTGACGGGTTTATCAGGTATGCTGTATTGACTCGGTCTTTTAATATACTCAGGATAGACCGACAGAGGGTAGTTTTCCCTGTCCCAACTTCTCCGGTAATCAGAATGAAACCGTAGCCCGCCTGAATTCCGTATAAAACCCTTTCTAGGACACTCCGGTGGGTCTGACTTAAGTACAGAAAATCCGGATCCGGGGTGATTGAAAAGGGATGCTCTTTCAGCTTGTAAAAATCCATGTAGAGACACTGATCGATAGGAGGTGAAGCACTGTTTAAGAAATAGCCGTCTACAGGGCTTCCTCCAACGTCTATCATGTTAAATTCCATGACATTGGCATCCATGACGTCCCTCGTGTAAAATTATTGATGATTAGCTGGTTCCGCAAAAAAGCCGTCATTCGAGATAATTCGCTAACTTAACCGTATCACAGCCGAGATATCGGCATCAAATAATTTTTATCTTGATGTTTCAATATGTTAGTGTTTGTTTCGGGGATGTTGTGAAACGTCTCGCCTTCTGGCGAAGAAAAGTTTTAGATTGTCTTGAAAGGACTTATCATTCTCGCGGAAACGGGAATCCAGTGGATACGAAATCCTGGATGCCGGATCGAGCCTACCCCCGACTAGAGCAGGGGGCCAGGATGACGTATGTGAGATCCTTGGCTATTTGAGGAATTAATCAGTCGAGAAGTCCTGGAGAAAAGTGTTCTATTTCCCCATGATGTATACCCTGTAGGGGAAATCATTAATTATTTTCAGGGCTTCTTTTTCTTTTTTGACGATTATTAAAACGTCGCCAGTTTCAAATGAGCTGATGCGCAGATCACCCCTTATCCGCCATTCTTTTTCTTGTTTCCACCTGTGCTTGGCTGGTTCGTCAAGCTGAAAAAGATAACGGTCCTTGGTGGGAATCTTAGAATACCGTAAGTTATCACCGTATATTGCTGGCCGAGCACCAAGTTGTCTGACAGCATCTTTTGGAAAGGCTATTCCGTAAGGTTCAAAAGTCCACCTGATGAGCGCCCTATTCCACTTGGTAATCTTCATAATTTCGTCCGGGGTACATTCGGTCAAAGAAACTACGGGTACGTTACCCCTGATTATCTTGGTACCCGCCCTCACCGTGCCCTCCCTTAGAATGTGTCTCAGAGTTTCAAAAGCCGTGTGATGTGCTTCTGGTAACCCCGCTGTGAGGGACTCAAGATAAGCAGGGTAACTCTGTCCTGGCCATGGACCAGGGCATCGTCTAGTAAAATGTGTGAGGTAGTTTTCCGGAAATCTGCTAATTATTCTATCTGGATCCGCATATTTTTTATGATCAGTCTCTGAGCCAGAATATCTGTTGGGGGGTATCTTCTCAGGTGTGACAGGCCGGCTTACTTGGAATTTATTCAGGATTTTTTTATTCCCACTGGTCAATCGATTAAAACTTCGTGGTCTAAAAACCCAGACGACTTTTTCGTGTTCAAATATTTCCGACGCCAGTTTGTACATATTGCCGGAATCGGTAATTGCTGCAATCGCCACGGTTCGTGCTACGGAAACAACGAGCCTGTCTCTTATTACCATTCTTCTTTTACGTGGTAGAATTTTGCTAGATGGGAATGGGGAAAGAAAAAGGATGTTTTCTTGCTCCATTAGCCAACCGTATTTCTTGGTAAATTCCTGAGAAAGTGAATTCGAACTCCAAAAAGGAAGTGGTTGATCCAGAATAATGAGCAAGGGGCACTTTTCTTTCCATGCGATGTAGCTAAGAATATCGTAGCCGCTCGTTCCGGTACTCGACACAAGGCAGTATTTGTCTTTTATAAATTTTCTTGATAGGTACACGGTTCCATTTACCCACTCGTCCTTCGGATCAACGAGGCGTGGCTTCCTGGAATTAAGAACCGTGGCCGTGGGATAACCAACGATTTCCCTGTTACCTCTAACGAAAAATAATGGCGGAAACCCTCCGTAACACTGCGGAAGTCCCAAAGAGGTACAAGTAAGTATTGAAAAGTCATCACCATGAAACGTAGTAGAAATATTTTTCATCCGGGCATTTTTTATGGGAGACGGTGTTACTTTTTCTGGCTTTTGGCTGGGAGCGTTTTCAAGCCGAAGCTCTTCAAGAAAACTAGACATTATCTTGCAGTACTCGTCCCAAGGCACATTCTGTTTACTTATCTCAATTGCCTTGATGGCGAGTAGCCTGGAAACACCGTTAAGCAAGCAAGAGTCAACCATGATCTTCACATCTAAGAATGGCAAACAGGAGGTCATCAAGTAGTTTTATTAATTTCCTATACCTTCCCCCAAAGGACATTTTCTGCCCAAAAAGTTCACTTCGTAGTCTATTTATCCCGGAGCTGTTACTTGATAATTTTTCTAAAGGTCCCAAGGAATTATCCAGGGCAAACCGTTCTTTACCTAGTAGGTTTGTTGCTTGTTCAAAGAAAGACTTAATTTCTCTCTCAAGACGCAGAAATTTTTTCTTCCACCCATTACAACGTACAGTAACTTTTTGCTTCGACCCTTTCAATATTCGGGAAGTCAGTTCCTTTGACATTACTAGCAGGGTAGTGTATTCGAGCCCCCTTAGTCCCCGTTTCCAATGGAGCAGCCAGGGATTCCTCCAATTCCAGAGAAGATTCCTGTAGCCAAACTCGTAGAACCCGTTAACCGCCTTCCGTATCCTGGAAGCCGATTCTATGATTTCTGCGTCCAAGAGGACAATTTCCCCCATTTCATAACATGATAAACTGGATTTTGTGTCTCTTATTTTCTCCGGACAAGAATCAAACAGGTATTCACAGGTGTTCTTGAGAGCTAACTGCGACCTCATATGCATAGGAGTATCTAGATGAACATATGATAATATCACCTTCCCTTTTCCGAAACTTCCCTCGATTATGGAAGGTTCCCCCCAGAGAACCTTGGGATTAAGGGTTATTCCATAAATACTTTCCCATCTTTCCCATTTCCCTCCCCAGCACTCTATGTCTTCCACGTTCAGGTCCGAGACCCTGAAATCAGTTCCGGCGCTCTGATAGCTGGCTAGAATCCTCACGGCGGTGGTGTCTTCTATTTCAAATTGGGAAGGCCACCAAACAAAGAACTCGTATGGAGGGTTTATTCCTTTCCACATATGGTGATAAGGCTGTGTTGGCTGCAAAAAGACACCGCCACTGAAGTTGATGAGTCTCCTCTCGGCTTTTTTTCTCCTCACGGGGAGCAGGGCAAGCCCGTCTGGAACATCAAGGGCTAACCCTGCTCCCCCGCAGAACCCTAGGAAACCGCCACCGCATTTAATAAATTCTCTTATTTCTTCTTTCCCGGTCTTTCCCAGCTTTCTTCCTTTTTGGGTTGCCCATCCGCCGGGAACCATGAGAATATCAAAATTTTCAAGGGTTCCGTTCAAAACATCTTCGGTACTGATGAGTTCAAAAGGGATATGAGCCGATTTGAAGGCCAGGTAAGCTATCAATCCCCACAGAAACGATTCGTCCCAAAGTATGGCTATTTTTCTTTGCATGGTATTAATAATCAGTATCTTGGTAAAAGGGCCGGATGGCGCCACAATCCGGACACTGCCACATGACCCTGTTACAGGTCATTCCCCACATGATTTCGTTCATGCATTGATAACAAATCCTAAAACCACACGGACACGTCCAGCAAAACGTTACTTCCTTCCCGCAACAGCAGCATAGATGCTCTTTCCTCTTTTCTCTAAACTTCATTTCCCTAGGGCTCTCAAAGCTAAATTCTTCCTGCTTGCAACTTGTTGAGCTAAATACTATAAATACATATTGAATAAAAACAAAAAAGAAAAATTGTTTATCACTCATGAGTAGAGAAGAAATTTCATTTACCGATGAGCAGAAGAGGGTGCTTGACCTGGTGCAGCGCAGGTTTCCTCTTGAAGTTCGTCCTTACAAGAAACTAGGCGATATCATTGGTGTATCTGAAGCTGAAATAATTAACCATATAGATGGACTAAAGCGAAATCACATAATCCGGCAAATTAGTGCCATTTTTAACACGTCTGCCCTTGGTTACAAGACTAGCCTAGTGGCCATGAAGGTTCCTTCGAGCGATGTGGAGGAAGTTGCGAAGGTAATTAACGAATATCCCGGGGTCAGCCACAATTACCTGAGACCTGGCTCATACAACCTCTGGTTCACGATAGCTGTTCCACCTTACGAATCTCTTGAAGGTGTTGTGGAGAAGCTTCGAAAAAAGGCCGGTTCACATCCGACCATTATTCTTCCGGCTGTAAAAAAGTATAAGTTGGCAATGGTTCTTGATGTTATTGGTGAGGTAAGCGACCTTGACGAGGACGAAGATGAATATCCCAGGATAGATGCCAGAGGTAAATTTGAGCCCACGGAAGAAAACATACGAATCGTTCGCTGTGTTCAGGAAGATTTACCGCTTGATCCGAGACCATTTTCCGTGTGGGCAAACAATTTGGGTGTTACGGAAGATTTTTTGCTGCAATGGCTAATATCCATGGATAAGAAGGGGATAATCCGACGTTTTGCTGCAGTACTTGACCATCGACGGGCCGGATTTACGGCCAATGGAATGATCGTGTGGCACTGTGACAAAGAGGAACTCGACTCACTTGGTGAATACCTTGCTCGACAACCCGAAGTGACGCACTGTTATCATAGGCCAGCCCATCCCGACTGGCCATATAACTTATACGCCATGGTGCATGGCAGGACTAGGGATGAATGCTTGAAAATTGCGGCGCGTCTGACAAGCCTGCCATCTCTAAAAGATTACAGGGTGCTTTTTAGTACCAAGGAATTTAAGAAGATTCGCTTGAAACTTTTCTGGGACTACGGCTAATATTGACTCGTAATTGAAGGTAAAGTTTGCAGGGTGTAAAACGGATTGAACTAGCTTTTCTGCAAGGAGGAAAATCATGAATGATGCCAAGATGTGGTATATTGCCCAGGGAAATCAGCATGTTGGGCCTCTTGGAAAGGAAGACATAATAAACCAGATAAGAAATGGCAGTGTTACGCCAGAAACGCTACTTTTCACCCAAGGTATGTCTGGTTGGACACCTGCCGGGCAGGTGGAGGAGTTCAGAAGCTATTTCACTTCTGCTGACCCTTCCGTTGTTCCCCCGGTTCCGCCCTTTCCTGGTAAAGGACAAATCGCTCATGAGATAGATTTCGAGATTTTCGGGGAAGAAATGCAGTTCGTGGAAGTTGAACTCGACCCGGGAGAAAGTGCCGTGGCGGAAGCCGGAGCAATGATGTACATGGAAGATGGTATTGAAATGGAAACTATTTTCGGTGACGGTAGTCCTTCTACCAAAACCCAGGGCTTCTTAGATAAGATGCTCGGGGCAGGTAAGAGACTAATTACCGGTGAGAGTCTCTTCATGACGCTTTTTACAAACATGGGCTCCGGCAAGAGAAGGGTTGCATTTGGTGCTCCGTACCCGGGCAAGATTATACCCGTTGACTTGAAAGAGATAGGAAATACACTGATCTGCCAGAAAGATGCATTTCTGTGTGCCGCAAAGGGAGTATCCATTGGGATATTTTTCCAAAAGAGAATAGGGGTTGGCTTGTTTGGTGGTGAAGGTTTTATCATGGAAAAACTCGAAGGCGACGGAATGGCCTTCGTCCATGCCGGGGGCACCATCGTATCCAAGGATCTGCAACCAGGTGAAACTCTGAGAATTGATACGGGCTGTATTGTGGCCTTTCAGCCAACGGTAGATTTTGATATTTCATTTGTCGGAAGCGTAAAGACTGCTTTATTCGGTGGTGAAGGAATTACTTTTGCCGTGTTGAGAGGCCCTGGCCGAATATGGTTGCAATCGCTGCCTTTCAGTCGACTGGCCGATCGAATCTATTCTGCGGCTCCCCAACTTGGTGGCCATGACAAGGGCGAAGGCTCAGTTCTAAATGTTCTTGGTGGTCTAGGAAGAATGTTTGATGGTGACTGATATTGGTTCGTTACGGAACCGAATGATTTTCCGGTCAAAAGCGAAGATAGAGTGGAAATGATATATGGCCCACGGTTTCGGTCGTGGGCTTAAAATCAATATGGCAAAGGATGCTGAGAAAATTAAAAAAAAGATTCGTTTTCATGCGGCCCGACGTTCGAGCCTGGAACTAGAGATGGTTTTAAACAAGTTCCTGGATAGACATCTTGATGCTTTTAGCTACAATGAACTGATATCTGTGGAAAAACTTCTCTCCATGGATGACCTGGAACTTTCCAAGGCTATCTTCAAGAAAAAAATGCCGCCCGTTGGTATTGAACCTGAACTCTGGAAAAAAATCCTCGATGCTATTTTCGAGTAAGAATATCCAGAACAATTTCGACCTGGTTTTTAAGGGGAGCATAAAAGTCAAAATTTTTGGATCCTGACTCTGTCTTCTGGAAAGTCTCAGAAGACGTGTCAGATAGAGCGTGTCCGAGTTTTTCGCAGAGTTCGGTTCTGTCTTTTACCTCGTAACCGAATCCGAGATCCTCCACGGTATCTTTTATGTCGGAGAAATTATCCATGTGTCTACCGTAAAATACTGGTTTTCCCCATGAAACTGGTTCAAGGATGTTATGACCTCCCACAGCAACGAGGCTGCCGCCGCAGAAAGTAACAGTCGCTATGCTGTAGAGGCTGGCCAGTTCACCTATAACATCCACGACAATTGCCGGCGTGGTGCGTTCTTCTCCTGAATCTAAGATTGATGAGAGGCTCTGGAATTTTATCCCATTTTGCTGTAGACTTTTTTCAAGCTCTGGTATTCTCTTGAGATGCCTGGGGGCGAAAATTCCGATAACCTCGGGGTTCTTTTCTTTAAGTCTGGTAAAAATCCCGGGTATCCAGGCATTTTCAGCACCTCTTAGGCTGCCAAAAACGACCACAGGGGTTTTGTCCGATAGTTTGAGAACTTTTCTCCATCTTTCCGGTTTCTTTTCATCCACGTTGTCCGTTATTTGAGCGAGTTTGATGTTTCCTGATACGGAAACTCGGCTGGGATCCGCCCCGAGGTAAATGATTCTATCCGCGTGTTTACTTGTAATCACGGATACGTGGGTAAACTTTTTCAATACTGGTTTCCACAGCCACCGAGTTGCCCTGTAGCTACCGAAAGATTTGGATGAAATTCTACCATTTAATAGAATTACTGGAATCTTTAGTCTGTGGAGGTAAGAAATTAAATTTGGCCAGATTTCCGTTTCAATGCTTATGTATATATCTGGACGTATCACGCTTAAAGCTTCTGAAACTACGGTTGGTAGATCCAGGGGGAATGGAAGTATAATGGCCGAGTCTGGTACCTGCGACGAAGCCACGGAAAGACCATGAGGGGTGGTAACCGTGAGTATTATGGTCGACTGAGGAAGTAGTTTTTCAAGCTCCTTGATTAAGAGTCTTGCAACTCCAACTTCTCCCACAGATACTGCTTGAATCCAAATTACGGGGTGCTTTGAGGTCCGTAACTTGCCAACAAAATGTTCCGGGTAGACCCCGAGCCTGGATGGCCAGTACGAGAGAGTACTACTCCGGGATATTTCTTTTTTAAAAAGAAACCTGAGAGGTGTGGAAAGCAAGGTTAGTGGTGAGATCAAAAGATTATAGAACAGTATGGCCGGTTCCATGTCTCGCGATCACTGGCCTCTAGTGATTGGCATTCTTCGTTCTTTTCCGAATGCTCTATGAGTGATTTTGATTCCGGGTGGAGCCTGACGTCTTTTATATTCCGCCCTGTCCACCATTCGGGCAACTTTCGCCACCAGTTCCCTGTCGAACCCGGTCCTTGCGGCCACTTCCTCTACCGATTCCTCCTTTTCTATGTAAAGGGATAAAATCTGATCCAGAATTTCATACGGTGGTAGCGTATCTGTATCTTTCTGATTTTCGCGAAGTTCAGCCGTGGGAGGACGAGTAATAATCTCGTTAGGAATTAACTCCCGGGATGCTTTCCTGTTTCTCCATCTTGCTAGTGCCCACACTAGGGTCTTGGGTACATCCTTTAAAACGGCAAAGCCACCCACCATGTCCCCGTAGAGAGTTGCATACCCCACGCTCATTTCGCTCTTGTTTCCGGTGGAAAGAACAAGGTGACCGAACTTGTTCGAAAGTGCCATGAGAATGTTACCCCGAATCCGGGCCTGAAGGTTTTCTTCAGTTACATCAAAGGGTTTCCCGGCAAAATGAGGTTTAAGTTCTTCCAGGTAAGCATGAAAAAGCCTTTCAATTTCTATAACAGTGAAGTGAACTCCTAGGTTTTCTGCAAGCTTCTTCGCATCCCGGTAGCTCTCATCAGAAGTAAATCGGGACGGCAGAAACACGGTGTGTACCCTGTCTGGTCCAAGGGCATCGGTAGCAATAGTGGCCACCAGCGCAGAATCGATTCCACCGGATAATCCAATGACTACCGATTTAAACCCGTTTTTTTCCACGTAATCGCGAACTCCGCAAACAAGGGCTTCCCAAACCTCGTTTTCGTCTTCAAGGGGAGAGACAAGCCTGGAGTCAATCGCTGATTCTTTCTTCCTCAACCTGGCCGGAATCCTGACCGTGTGTACGTTATTGTAACAATTCTCCAGACGACGATACTTGAAATCCCTACGCCTTGGGTCCTGTAGCCTGCATCGCATTACTTCATCAAGGTCAAGGTCAACGTACAGGATTTCTTCTGAAAAGGCTCCCGCTCTTGCAAGTATCTCTCCTTCGGGGCTACATACAAAAGATTGCCCGTCGAAGACAAGCTCATCCTGGCCTCCCACGAGGTTTAAAAATGCCACGGGCAAGCAGTTGTCCGCTGCGCGCGTTGCGACCATTTTTTCCCTGTACTCGCGTTTCCCCCTGTGATAAGGTGAAGCGTTTATGTTTATCACAAGTTCACAATCGCCGGCAAAAGCCTGTACGATAATCGGGCCCTCTGGTTGCCAGATATCTTCGCAGATGCCAACACCAAACTTGTAATCCTCTGTTTCGTACACCGGGATAAGAGAACCAGGCGAAAAGTATCGTTTTTCGTCGAAGACCCCGTAATTCGGGAGAAATATCTTCTGGTAAGAATGGTAGATTTCTCCTTTGAAGATTAATGCACAACTATTATAAGTGTCGTCTTTTCGTTCCGGGTATCCCAGCAGTATGATGATGGGAAGATCGGATGATTGTTCAGCTATTTCCCGAAGAGTCCTCATGGACTTCTCAGAGAATTCCAACTGCAAAAGAAGGTCTTCGGGGGGATATCCACAGATGGCAAGTTCCGGGAAGGCTATGATATCTGCATCCTTCTCGCTTGCCTCCTTGATTGCACTTAGTATCTTTTCCCTGTTTGTCTCAAAGTTCGCCAGCACCATGTTTAGTTGTGCAAGGGCGATCCTTATGGGGCGCATGGAAACTCCTGGTTTTTTAATTTATATCTTTGCTAAATCCCTTGCAAAATAGCATAAGGGGGAATAATTGTTCAAGAAGTGTTTTTATATGCTTCTTCTTTTCATCTCATCAATCTCGGATGAAGCCAAGCTCTAGCTGGCTCATGACCCTGAGTTACGATCACAGCGTAGCCCACGGTTTCAACCGTGGGTATTAAGGCAAGGCCCAACATAGAACCGATTCATCGGTTTCTCTTATGCCTTATCCCTGTGTATACAGAGCCAATTCATCTTTTATCTCTATGGAGATGCCGAAAGGTAGAAACTATCCTGTTGACACGCATCTCAACTTATAATATGGGGTTGCAGGTAGCGATGAAACACTTAACATTACGTAATCGTGCTGGATACAAAGGGAACAAAGAGAAGCCATGAAAGTTACCGTGGGATCAAAGGTTACCGTCGAATACAGTATCTATCTCCAGGGCTCCACTGGGAGCCTTAGGGACATGAAATCGTTTAAGGCTTCTTTTGAAGTTGGAAAAGGGGAAGCAGTGCCAGTTATTGAAGATGCGGTTCTGGGTCGCACTCCTGGAGAATCAGTTGTAATGGAAATAAAGGGAAGCGATATCTTTGGTCCCTACGACGAAAAAAAGATCATTCCTATACCAATTGATAAGTTAGACATAGAAAGCTCGCTCAGCCCCGGAGATTTTTTCCACTACAGGGATGACGAAAATAGGATACACCCTTTCAGGGTGAAGAAGGTGGAAAATGATTTAATCTGGGCAGATTTTAATCATCCCTTAGGGGATGAAACGTTTATCTTGCACCTGATTATAGAAAAGGTAGATTAAGAGACTGGAGAAAAAGTATGCCCGAGAAGAGACTCGAAAAACTTGGTATTAAACTACCGCCTGCCCCTGAACCCGTCGCTTCGTATGTACCGGCGGTGACGACCGGAAACTTGGTCTTTGTTTCGGGGCAAATCCCCATAGTAGAAAAGAAACTCGTAAGCGAAGGAATCGTGGGGAGAGATCTTTCCCTGGAAGAAGCCAAGGTCGCAGCCCGTACCTGTATTTTGAATGTTTTGGCGGTACTGAAAAAGGAACTAGGTACTCTTGACAGGGTTAAAAAGATCGTTCGCCTTTCTGGGTACGTTGCGTCAGCCCCGGGTTTCACGGAGCAGCCTGCAGTAATAAACGGTGCGTCGGACCTTCTAGTGGATGTATTTGGCGATGAAACGGGTAAGCATAGTCGCATTGCCGTGGGCGTTGCTTCATTACCGTTGAACTCTCCGGTGGAAATTGACCTCATAGTGGAAATTGAGCAGGGTTAGTAGATGACGGATAATAAATTCAAAAACATTGTCAATTTCTTTTTTGAAGCAGGTATGCTCAATAAGACTCCGCGATCAGGTTTCCAGTTCCTTGGAACCGGTAAGCAGAGTGTTTCTGAACACAGTTTCAGGGTTGCGATAATAGGTTTCTCACTTGCAAAGCTGGAAGAAGGCGTAGACGAGTTCAAGGTGCTTAAGATGTGCCTTTTTCATGATCTGCCTGAGACCAGGACCGGAGACCTGAACTACGTTAACAAACATTACGTGGAGGCAAAAGAGAAAGAAGCCATAGAAGACCTTACTTCAACTCTACCCTTTGGTGATGAAATTGAAGAATTACTGCTGGAACTAAAAACAAATAATACCAAGGAAGCACAGTTGGTCCATGACGCTGACCAACTAGAACTTATTCTGGAACTGAAAGAACAGCTCGATCTTGGAAACAAGTATGCCTCCCGATGGATTCACTTCGCAAAAGAGCGTCTGAAAACAGATATAGGACGAAAAATAGCAGACCAAATCACCAAGACTGATTCCAGTTCCTGGTGGTTTGATGGACGTGATCACTGATGGCGGAAGATTTAGAAGATGGGCGTGCTTTGGCCACTAGTAAACGATTCCTTAAATATTTGTGGGATTTTGACATTACGAGGTGAGTGCGAAAGGCAGATTGCGAAGCAATGTCCTTGGAATATCAAACTCTTTGAGATTGCGCTGCTTCGATCTTCCCCATCGTCAATTAGCTCACGGCTTTAACCGTGGGAACAAACTCATTTAACAACAGGGAAGACCTTATAATTTCCTGTAGAGAGTCATGATATTTTGCTTTCCCACGTCGGGGTTAACCAGTTCCATCCCGTCGTAAGACGGCAGAATCTTGCTAAATCCATATACCAGATAAAGTGCTCCGGATTTTGCATTGTTTATAATTTGTTCGGCAAAAAGATCATGGAGGGTAATGTACGTGTAAAATATGTCTATTTCGTTGAAGAGATAACCCGTATGTCTGAAAACGGCATCCTGTGTTGCCTTAGAGAGTGAATCTCCCAGGTACAAGAACATGTTCGGAGGAGGAAGAAGTAGGTGCTTCTTTTTCAAGGCATCTTCTATTTCCGTTTTTCGGATTTCGCATTCTTCAAAAATGGTTGGCTCGATTTCAGTTCCGATGGAAAATTTAACTAGGTAACTCATAAACAGGTTGACCCTGCCGTCTCCACAGCCAAGATCCCAAAAAACGGTTTGTTCCTTGTTAATTAATCCTAATCTCTCAAGATCTTCAACCGCCCGGTGTAGTTTAAACAGATCGGTGGTTTTGCGGTAGCCCTTGTTCCCTTCGTATCCGACCTTGTACCGGTTAAAGAATTCCGAGATGGCTTGTAATGTATTATCGAGTTTTTGGTCAATCATTTAGCGTTCCGTTAGTTTTAGTAGCAAATTTTTTACAGTTTCATACAATACAAAGCTTTTCTCCATCTCCTCTCCCAGTACCATTTGAAGCCATACCAGTTGATCAAGGGAGAGATTATCTTCAATTTTACTGCAAAGGAAGTTTACACATAACGTGTGGCGAATTTTTAATTGGCAGCCTTCCGGTCCTAAGAAGAAGCAACTATTTTTATCATACCGTGAGATGGGGAGGATTACCCCTGCCAGCAAATTCAAAAGAAGTAGAACTACATCATACCTGTTTTCAATACCGGCACCGCAGCAACTGCCACCTTCCTCTTCTTCGCATGACCGGCAGAGATCATTCACTCCCATCTCTGCCATCATTCTCTTCGATCTTGCTATTAATCTTTCTACCTCAGAGAAGAGTATTTTTACCTCCGGGTTTGATTTCAATGGTAGTTTAAATTTAGAATAGAGATCCTTGGCAAGTTGAATCTTTTCAAGTATTCCGTGAACTTCACTTATCTCTGGCGAGATCACTAATTTCCCCTTGCACCTCAAGAATCCAGCCTTTCCCTCAAAACGGTCGATAGGGTTAAGTGGTCGGACTATTTCAGTGTTGGTGCTTCTGAAGGTAATTTCTCTTTATCTCTGATAGAAACGCTTCAAAATCCTCAATGTGTCTTTTCAATATTCCATACATGATTCCGTTTTCAATTTTGTAATAACTGTGTACGAGAATATTGCGTGTGCCCGCCATCGGAATCAAAAAGGAAGTGAGGTCTCTGCTGATTATCCCTGCTTCACCTAGTATTACGAAAATCCCTTTATTGTCTTTCGGTTCTTTTAAGCCTTCTTTGAAAATAATTATTTTCCCTATATCCAGGCAGGCTTCGATGGCAACCTGTACGTTTCTTTCAGTCATGTCTTTTAAATCGTAGGATCTTTGATAATCGGCAAACGATTTTGCTCTTGCGGAAATATCTTTGAGCCTTTTAATACGTTCTCTCAAAATCTGGATTTTCTTTTCCAGAGTTTTCATGGTCTCCTTTCAAAGTTCGGCTATTGTTTTTTTTCGAAGTTCTTCAAGAAAGGGCCTGAAGTCATAATAAAGGCTGCGTATTTTTATTTCATACTCGATTTTCTTGTCTTCGTCTCTAAAATAAACACACTTGCCCTTTGTTACTATGTCGTAAGCCATTTCGATGGATGCGGAATTTAAAATCGTTACATCGGTTTCTATGTCGAACTTGATTCCAATATTAGCAGATATTATGTGTGCTGGAGCCGTGGCATCGAAAGGATCAGTTTTATATCTTTTTTCGTCCACTAAGAAAGCAAGGTCCAGGTCTGATTCCGGGTGTGTGTCGCCTCTTGCGTAGGAACCAAAAACATAAACGACAAGTATACTCTTTTCTTGTCTAAGGTTCTCCGCCAAGAAGTTTGAAATTTGTTCAATTGAAATAGCTCTTTCTTCCATGGCCTTTGGTAGTTACCGGTAGTTAAAAGCACTTTCTTTCCTTGCTGTTTAATACTACCATGGAAAATATCTGTCAAATGCCTGAATCAGTGATCGTTCACCTTATACTATACAAATTAGCCATAAAGTTTCGTCACGGATTCAGGTTCGATACCGAGTGCAAGCGCCATAAGAGGTTAAATATTAAATGGAGTTGGTATGGTTGATCGTAAAATAATATCCCTTGCACCTACTCATACGGAAACTCTATACTTTTTGGGCGTGAAGGACAAGGTGATCGGTGTAACTGAGAACTGTGACTATCCCGAAGAAGCAAAGTCGAAAAAGACTTTCGGTACTTGGGCTTATCCGAATATTCCGGAAATATTAGAGGTCGCCCCCGATCTTGTTTGCACTTTTAGCAGTCACCAGCTTGAATTTGCCCGTTTTCTCGAAGAGCACGGAATCCGGGTTTTCCACTCGAACCCGCCTGATGTTAAGACAGCTATCGGAGACATTGAGAAACTGGGGCGCCTGGTGGAGGCAATAGATCTGGAGGCCAAGGTAAAGAGCCTGGTTAAGCGTCTGGAAAAAATTGCAGAAGTCACTTCTTCGCTCGATTTTCGGCCATCTGTATTCAGGATAATGAACTGGAATCCTCTGGTAACTGTTGGTTCTGGAGCATTTCAAGATGACGTAATCAGGCTCGCAGGGGGAAGAAATATATTTAGAAGTGTAACAAAGCCATATTTTACTGTAAGCTTAAGGGAGGTTAAGAAGAAAGATCCCGAGATAATTTTCTTTTGTGAACAGGATCTCAAGGAGAAGATCCGTAAAAGTGTAAGTTGGAAATCAATAAGGGCTGTTCGAAAAAATAAAATCTACTGTTTCCCATGTGGGCTAACCTGTAGAAGTGGCCCCAGAATAGTGGATATGGTGGAAGAATTGGCTAAAGTACTACACCCAGGGTTATTCGTGTAAAAATCCCCGGCGCGAATTCTTGAACCATGTGATAATTTTATCTTGCCAAAGAATCCTTGAAATGCTATAGGAGTTGAAATCAGTTTAATTCCGAAGAATTGAAATGAAGGTAATGGAATAAAGTTTCTAGGAGAGGAGGACAGCAATGGCAGTTTTTCTTGGAGGTCTTGTAGCGGCTTTTTTTGGCTTCATTGGCATAATTATTTGGTGGAAGCCCTTCTTGCAGTTACTGGCGGGAGCGATTCCAGTAGGTTTGCTACTGGGTGGTGCCTTGGCGGCTTATCTAGGTTATGACGAAGTGAAAGACAAGCTCCCTGACTTACCTTTTTTAAAAAAAAAGAGTAGTGAAGAAGAACCAACCTTTGAGTCAACCAGCGACGTAGAAAAGTACAAGGAAGAAGCGGAAAAGTACAAAAAGGAAGCAGAAGAACTGAGAAAGGAACTGGAAAAGGCAAAAGAATCTTCGTAAGCCTCGGTTCTTCGCGACAATTTAGGAAGCTTCACGCAAGCGAGTGTAATAGGCCGCCCGGAAAAGCTCGGGTGGCCTTATGTATCTTTAAGGGTGAGCGTCCGTCCAGTTTTTGCCCCATCCTATCTCAACTTCGAGGGGTACATTGAGCCTTTTTACCGAAGTCATCTCTTTTTTCAGGAGACTGCCCAGTTTCTCGCAGGCGTCTTCTTCAACTTCGAATATGAGTTCATCATGTACCTGCAAGATCATTTTTGCTCTGAAGGGCTGTTCTGGCAACAGGTTATGCAAACGTATCATTACGCTTTTTATCAGGTCAGCGGCACTCCCCTGTATCGGAGTATTTACTGCAAGGCGTTCTCCGAATTGCTGAACGTTCTTGTTCCTGCTGTTTATCTCCGGGATGTATCGTTTACGTCCCCAGAGGGTTTCCACGTATCCCTTGTCCCTTGCGGTAGCGATAGTTTCCTCTATGAAACGTTTCACCCCCTTGTATCGTGCAAAATAGTTTTCTATCCATTCCTTCGCTTCCGAAGTTGAAATGCCTAGTTCTTTGGCAAGCCCGTATGCCCCCATTCCGTAAATTATCCCGAAATTAACTACCTTAGCCTGCCTTCTCATGTCAGGGGTTACTTCTTCAATGGGGACTCCCAGGACCTCTGAAGCCGTCTTCGCATGAATGTCTTCGCCTTTTTTGAAGGCTTCTATCAAAAGTTCATCCCTGGAGTAATGAGCCAGTATGCGGAGTTCAATCTGGGAATAGTCGGCAGACAGGAGCATATACCCTTGTGGAGCAACAAAGGCAGACCTGATTTCACGACCTTCTTCCGTACGTATGGGTATGTTTTGAAGGTTTGGATCGCTGCTGCTAAGACGTCCCGTGGCCGTGACCGTCTGGTTATACGAAGTGTGAATACGCCCGGTTTTAGGATTTATAAGTTTTGGTAACGAATCAACGTAACCGCTTTTTAGCTTGGCAAGGCTCCTGTATTCCAGTACAGCCTTGGGCAACGGATGTTCCTTAGACAGTACTGTTAAAACTTCCACATCCGTGGACGGACCGGTCTTTGTTTTCTTGATAACGGGTAGTCCCAACCTGTCGAACAAAATCTCCCGCAGTTGCTTAGGAGACTGAATATTAAATTCTTCACCTGCCAGTTGGTAGATGGTTTGTTCTATGACCTTGAGCCTTTTTTCCAGGTTCCTAGCAACTTCTTCCAGTTTGGATCTGTCAACAAGGACTCCGTGAGCTTCCATGGAAGCCAGAACGGAGACAAGGGGCATCTCTATTTCGTAAAAAAGCCTGTTCAGGTTTTCTTTTTCGAGCCTTTCCCTTAAAATTGGTGTTACACGCCACGATACAACGCATCTCTGGCACATATACTGGCAGAGCTTTTCGGATTTGATGTCTCTAGAGTTTAGTTGTTTCTTTCCTTTCCCTGCAATGTCTTCGAAGGATAACAAGTCTTCCTCCAGGACTTCCTTTGCTATGGCTTCAAGGTTGTGGGAAGCTTTTCCGGGATCGAGCAGGTAAGATGCAATCATTGCATCGAAGTCGATGCCAGCCAGGTTTGTTCCCGCCTGTTTTAAGACAAGAAGCACATACTTAAGGTTATGGCCATTTTTAGCAATATCGCCGTTTTCAAGAAACGATCTCAAGGGTTCAAAGGAACTGTTTTTGGGTCTACCGGGAAAATCGCTGCCTTCGAGAATTTTATGAGGGATATAGAAAGCTTCATCAGAACCTGTTGCCACGCATAAGCCGACAGGTTTTGCAATCATGGGGAAGGGGGAGTCAGCAATAATGTCAATGGCGATGGAGCGAGATTGTTTAAGCACTTTCGAAAGCCTATCCAACTCTTCGCTTGTATCTACTATGCGAAAGATTCCACCAGGCCTTTTGTTTTTTAGTTCCACATCGACGGGTAGCTCTTCAAGGAAGGATTTGAATTCTAGTTCTCTGTATAGTTTGGCCAGTTTCTCATAGTCGGGTTCCCTAAGTGCAAACTTCTTCAGGTCTATTTCTACCGGCGCGTGCCTTTTGAGCCTGACCAACTCTTTGGAAAGGAGAGCCTGTTCCGCATATTTTTTCAAATTTTCACGTATTTTTTTACTCTTTATCTTGTCGGCATTTTCAATTACATTTTCCAGTGAACCGTACTCTCTAATTAACTTTATTGCGGTCTTCGGACCTATTCCTGGAACACCTGGGACGTTGTCGCTTGTATCTCCCATAAGGGCGAATACGTCTTCCAGTTTTTCCGGGGGGAGTTCATATTTTTCTAATACGAACTCTGGCGTCATCAGGATATCTTTCATAGTGTCCCACATAGCTATATCATCGGACACCAGTTGAAGAAGATCCTTGTCACTGGAAACGATGGTGACCCTGAAACCGTTTTTTCTTGCCCATTCACAAATTGTTGCAATAAGGTCATCTGCTTCATACCCATCTTTCTCCAGGATTGTAATCCCACTGGCCTGTACTATTTCTCGTATATATGGCAACTGAGACACCATGTCTTCGGGCATTTTCAATCGGTTGATCTTGTATTCGGGAAACTTTTCGTGACGAAAGGTAGGTTTGCCGGTGTCGAATATGACCGCGGCATACCTTGGTTTTTTATCCTTCAATACCTTATCCAACATCCTAAGAAATCCGTAAATGGCATTGGTGGGCTGCCCCTTGGAATTTTTTAGGTCTCTCAATGCATGAAAAGCCCGGTGTATATACGAGTTTCCATCTATCAGCACAATTTCTTTTTCGCTCATTGGTTATCCTTCCCGTTTTCTGCGCTTTTTTGGAAGATATTCTAAATTCACGTTATGCATGGCATGAAAAATGTTTCCCCTTATCTTTTTATTTTCACGGTAAAATTCTTGCAATACTTTTCTGATTTTTTCCCTTTTCCCCTTGCCGGCAGAAGGACATTTATTCTCAAGGATCGGTATTCTCTCGAGTTCACAGAGCCTCAGAAGCTTTTCTTCAGGTACCATACATAGCGGCCTAATTACCGTAAGTTCCCCTCCGAAAAATTCCTGGTACGGAAGCATGGTGCTTATCTGCGCGCTGTAAAAAATATTGATAAAGAATGTTTCTATCAAGTCATCCATGTGGTGGCCAAAGGCAATTTTTTTGCACTTATTTTCTTTTGCAAGTTCAAAAAGCCGTTTTCGCCTGAGCCACGAACATAAAAAACAAGGATTTTCCCTGTTTTCCTCACTATGAGCCCGAATACCATAGTCAGTTTTTTCTATTTTGTATGAATAGGGGAATGTCTTGAGAAAGCTTTCTATATGGTCGAGGTTATCTTCGGAAAAGCCGAGGTCTATATGCACAGGAAAAAGCGAATAGGTAATGGGAATCCGGGAGAGTCTTTCATGGAGGAGCCAAAGAAGGCTAAAACTGTCTTTCCCACCTGAAACAGCAACCAGTATTTTCTCTCCATGCTGTATCATGTCATAGTCATGAAGAGCCTTTCCAACGAGATGCCTTATTTCCTTCTGTACGTATGCCACAATTCCCTGTTTTCTTAGTATCTCTTTCGGGGATGTTGGAAACCCCTCGCTTTCAAGCTAAATAAAATTTTGGATTTTTGCAAGGCGACACATCATTCCCGCGGAAGCAGGAATCCAGAATTAGGAAGCCCCTGACTAGATCAGGAGGCAGGCATGACAACCGGAACAACCCTGCCCCAAGAGATGATTTTAATCAACCGTTATGAAATCCTTCGTCTCGTAGACGAGGGTTATTTAGTTTTTCGAATATATTTTGCCCCTTTCGTTCAGGTATTCCACGGCATTTTTTATCCCGTCCAGTGTTAGATCTTCCATGTGAAAGACTCTGGCAACACTTTCAATCGTCGGACTCTGGCTTTTCCATTTGAACTTCGGAATTGGATTGAGCCAGACTGAGCACTTGAAATGTTCAGCAATCTTCTGTAAGCATTCGAGCCCGGTTATTCTTTCGTTTGTTTCCCAATCGATTGCCCCATCGGACAGAAATAGCTCTGTGGGGGCCATGTTGGCATCACCAATGATAATCACCCTACTATCGGGTTCCTTGGAGAGGAAATCTTGTAACGGAAGAGACCTGGTTCTTTCCGGGTTTATGTAAACGTAACCGTAAATGCAATTGTGGAAGTAAAACGTTTCCACGTCTTCGAAGATGTGCCTGAGCTTACCAAATAGAAGGCTTACAAGGTTAGTATAAGGGGTCATGGAATAGCCCCCATTGTCGAGAAGAAGCAGAATCCTTAGCTTATTTCTTAACTCTCTTTTGAAATACAGTTCAATTTCGCCACCGTTTTTGGCGGTTCGATAAATAGTTTCCTCAACGTCGAGCTCTGTTTCTGGTCCCACCGGTGCAAGGTTCTTGAGCGCCTGTAGTACCTGGCCCAGGTTTTCCATCCTGATGGATGAACCAGATGCATAATCGATGTAACGGCGCTTCTCGATAACCTTGAGGGCTGAAAAATGTGTTCCTTCTCCCCCCACCCTTACGCCTACGGCGCTGTTTCCTGAATGCCCGAAAGGGGAGGTTCCTCCTGTACCAATCCACCGGTGCCCCCCATGGTGTTCTCCTTTTTGTTCGAGGAGTGTGTTCCAGAATCTTTCCAGAAGTTCCGGTAGGGGGATTTTGTGAATTGAAGACCTATTGAGATTCCCCTTTTCTATTTCACGCTTAAGCCAGCTGTTAAAAAGGGGTGAATTTAGAATATCAAATTCTTTTTTTAGATCCCCTTTGAACTCCTTCCCTAGAAAAAACGAAGCGAAGGCCTGTTCGTAAGCATCGTAATGTTCCACTTTCTTAACACAAATAAGCCGTGCTAAGATAAAGAATCTCTGGAGATCCGGGGCAAGGCCTCTCTGTACGGCTTCCACCAATTCCATGGCGTACTTTACGCTTATTGGTATTCCCCTGTTTTTCAGATGATATAAAAACGAAACCAGCATTTTTGTCATTTCCTGGCTACCATATTCCTGAACTTGATAATATCCCGGGTTCTCTTGAGCAGAGTTCCCACGTAGGGAATTTTTCCGTCTCGACTTGGAGATTGGCAACCACTTGATTTCATTGCCCCTATCCAGTCGATCAACTCCGCGGTTGCAGGAAGTTTCTCGAAATTTTTTGCTCTCAGATCGTAAAAAACGTCGATTGATTGAAAAAGAAATTCATCAGTTATGTCGGGAAAATGAAGTCTTATTATGTGTGCCATTTCTTCTGGTGACGGAAATGGAATATGGTGGCAAAAACAACGCCTCAAAAACGGATCGGATAGTTCTCTTTTGGCATTGCTGGTAATGATAATTATGGGGCGTTTCTTCGCAACCACCTTGTGGTTGATCTCTCGAATGATAAATGACCCATCTTCCAGGACATCAAGGAGGTTATCCTGTGTGTCCGAGTCAGTTTTATCTATTTCATCAAGCAACAAAACCCGCCTGTCTTCTGCCAGGAATGCCCGCCCGATGGGACCAAATCTCAGGTAGTCCCAGATGTTGTTTACGTCTCTACCAGATTCCCCGCTACCGAACCTTGAATCATTCAAGCGCAGAACAGTGTCGTACACGTAGCAAAGTTCTTCACCTCGGAACGTTGATTTGCAGCGCGCTTCTTCCATTTTCAACCTGAGAGAGCGAGCGATTTCAAAGGCAAGTTGCGTTTTGCCGGTTCCTGCTTCACCGGTTAAAAGAAGCGGTTTTTCCATCTGGATTGCAATGTTCACTATTTCTTCGAGTTCTCTAGTGAGATAATAACGATCGGTTCCAGAAAAGTACATGTAGCTCTCCTCCATTTCGATGTCTGCTATAGCTCGGTATCTCGCGACAGACAAAAAAGAATAATCATCTCTGGGTTTTCTGTGTCTTTGTGGTGGAAATTGAAGTCAAGAGATTTTTGTATTTTGTTTAAAATTAACCACAGAGTCACAGAGTACACTGAGTTTGTGCTTATTTTTTCTCCAATCGGGAGATGCCGATTGGAGAAAAACCTCATGCCACTTCGTGGCATGCTATAATTTTTCTAATCAAATAGCCTCAAACGTTTAATACCATCTTTTAATACGGGGACATTAAAATTAATAATCAGTCCGCATTTTATACCGGTTAGCTTCAAATATGTTAGAATCTGGGCCTCGTGTATGGGTAAAATCTCTTCGCTAGCCTTAATCTCAAGTACGAGCCGGTTTGCTACCACCATGTCCAAACGGTACCCGCAATCAAGTTTTATTCCTTTATAGGTTATGGGTACAGCTTTTTGTCTCTCAAATGGTATTTTTCTTATTTTTAACTCGTGACATAAGCATTGCTCGTATGCAGACTCTAATAATCCTGGTCCAAGCGCTTTGTGGACTTCGATGGCACACCCGATAACTATTCCTGTCAGTCTATTAATGTTGTCGGTAATCATTTTACACCTAGGAAAAAAAGGTCTTGCATTAAGATATCTCGGTTAGTTGTACTGTTGTCGTTTTCGACAACAGTAGAGTATTTTGTCTGTTGGTATCTCGCAACAGACAAAAAAGAATAATCATCTCTGGGTTTTCTGTGTCTCTGTGGTGAAAGCCAACACTCTATTTGACCAAATTACAGATGCCATTTATTATTAACTCAAAAATCCTATGGAAGTCGAACGCAAAATGTCAGATTCTGTTCAAGAAACCAGCCGGAAGACGCTACAGCTCATTGTTTTAAAAGCATTCCCCGAAGATGAACACGCTTATCGAGCGAGGGTCGGCACTAGAGACCTGGCTCTGATTGGAGCTAAATCTGGCGATTATATCGAGATCCTGGGCAGGAGACGAAGTGCAATTCGCGTGGTTGCAATCCCTCCTGAACGTGAAACTAGGGGGGTGATACATCTTAACGATGAAGCAAGGCAAAACGTTCGAACGGATCTGTTTGAAAAGGTATCCATTCGTAGAGCGAATCCAGGTATTGCCGGGCGAGTCATACTTGATTTTTCCGGGTGTGCAGAATGCAGGATGCACAGCGAAAAGCAAATCGAGGAAATTCTGAAGGATCGTCCCCTTGTGGTAGGAGATCGAGTCGGGATAAAAGAAAAGGGTTCTCACCCTCATTCTTTCATTGTTAGTGCCATAGATCCTCCCATGCCGGTTGCACTTGTAGGCCCCCAGACCGCGATAGAAATTATCGGTCGAGGCGGAGAGATGCAGTACGAAGTGGAGCGAAGGACCCGCTTAACTTATGAAGACATAGGTGGACTTGATGATGAACTGAAAAAAGTAAAGGAAATAGTTGAAGTTCCCCTTAAACATCCTGAGCTTTTTGAACACCTTGGCGTTGATCCCCCAAAAGGTGTTCTAATGCATGGTCCTCCCGGAACAGGTAAAACTCTGATGGCGAGAATCATAGCTGACGAAGTTGATGCCAGGTTTTTCCTGATAAACGGGCCGGAAATAATGAACAAGTATTACGGTGAGAGCGAAGCGGCGCTAAGGACGATTTTTGAAGAAGCTACCAAAGAAGCACCTGCAATTATATTCCTGGATGAAATTGACGCCATTGCCCCGAAACGAGAGGAAGTCCAAGGGGAAGTTGAAAAAAGAGTGGTGGCTCAGTTGCTGGCTCTCATGGACGGGCTTGAGCAGCGGGGACAGGTAATAGTTATAGGAGCTACCAACATCCCGAACGTTCTAGACCCCGCGCTAAGAAGACCTGGACGCTTTGACAGGGAAATTGCTATACCAATACCAAAAGCTACGGCGAGGCAGGCGATACTAGAAATTCATTCCAGGAAAATGCCTCTGGACGAAGATGTTGATTTGAAAGAACTGGCCAGGAGAACTCACGGCTTTGTCGGTGCCGATCTTGCCGCACTGTGCCGAGAAGCCGCGATGAATGCAATCAGGAGGTTTATGCCGGAAATTGAGTCAGAAAATCAACGTCTGCCTGAGGAGTTCCTTGAAAAAATAACCGTTACGCAGGAAGATTTTCTGGGAGCATTGAAAGAAATAGAACCTTCGGCCATAAGGGAAGTATTTCTTGAGGTCCCCGATATTCACTGGAGAGATATTGGCGGGCTTGATGAGGTAAAGGAAAAGTTAAGGGAGGCGATAGAATGGCCAATAAGGTACCCGGAATACTTTGAGGCCCTGAGCTGTGAACCTCCAAAGGGTGTGCTGTTAACAGGCGCCCATGGAACTGGGAAAACGCTGGTTGCCCAGGCCGTGGCAAGGGAATCCGGGGTGAATTTCATAGCGGTAAAGGGCCCGGAACTTATCTCAAAGTACGTTGGCGAAAGTGAAAAAGGGATTCGCGACGTTTTTAAAAAGGCACGACTTTCTGCACCGTGTATTATTTTTTTCGACGAGATAGACTCTTTTGCCGCAATTCGAAGTGGTGTGTACCACAACGAGGTGGGCCAGAGAATGGTAAGCCAGTTTTTGAACGAAATGGATGGCATTGAAAAGCTTACGGGAGTGATAGTACTGGCGGCTACTGCTCACCCGGAACTGTTGGATCCTGCGCTACTCCGTCCAGGCCGTTTTGACCTGGTTCTTGAGTTACCCATGCCCGATCAGAAAGCAAGGGAAGAAATATTTAAAATCCACCTCAAAGGAAAGCCGGTGGAAGAGGAGATAGACACTGCTAAACTTGCTTCCTTGGCCGGGGAAGGCTTTTCAGGTGCCGACATAGCTGCTGCGTGCCAGGAAGCGGCACTTGGTGCCATGCGGGAAGGGATTAAGGGAGAAAAGTCTCCCGAAGATTTGCGCATTACCATGCTTGATCTAACCCGCCAGATAGAAAAAATAAAAAGTCGAAGACACTGATAGGGTAAAGGGAGAGGCCTAAGAGAGATTGAAGATAGCGATAGTTCGAAAAGAATGTGGCTTCTTCAAGGGTGGAGCAGAACGCTATTGTATGAACCTCTGTGCCGAAATGGCGTCCATGGGACACGAGGTGTACGTTCTAAGTAACAAGTTTGATGATAGCAGTTGTGGTGGTATCAAACACGTTCGCGTTCATGTAAAGAATAGAAGTTCCTCTACAAAAAACCTCTCGTTTCATGAAAACTGCCAGCGGATTCTCAGTGAAATCCGGCCTGACTGGAGCTACGCGCTGTCCAGGACATACCCCGTGGATGCCTTCAGAGTGTCCGATCCTTTGCACGCGCAGTGGATGAAAGTGCGTTATCCTGGGAAACTCCGAAGATTACTGGAACAGGCTAATCCGCGGCACAGGGTGATACTCTCCCTGGAGAAAAATATCTTAAATCCGGAAAATACCCGGATTATCATAACCAATTCTAAACTTGTGAAATCTCAGGTGGTGAACACTTACAATTACCCAGCTAGCAGGATATACGTTGTCTATAACGGTGTCGAGTTAGAGAGGTTCTCTCCAGGAGAGGGCAGGGTTCGAGAGGAACTAAGGTTGGATGGAAGCGAGACTGTACTTCTCTTTGTTTCCATGGATTTCAAAAGGAAGGGACTGGATTACTTGCTTGATGCCATCGCGATACTTAAATCCAGGGGAGTTGGTTTAAAACTCGTGGTTGTGGGGAAGGATGGAAAAAAAACTTACCAGAAAAAAGTTAGAAAACTTGGTATAGGCAATTCAGTTTTCTTCGTTGGTGAAGTATCGAATGTCGAAGACTACTATCGATCTGCGGACATTTTTGTTTTGCCCACCAGGTACGACCCTTTTGCAAATGTATGTCTGGAAGCCATGGCGTGTGGGACGCCAGTGATTACTACGGTTAATAATGGTGCTTCAGAACTAATAACTGAGTCTGTTGACGGCTACGTGATAGATGAACCCCGGAGAATTGTTGAGAAACTGGTGGAAAAACTATATCATTTTGTACTACTGCCAGCGAGTGAAAAGGGTAAAATGCGAAGGCAGGCTCGGCTTAAAGCTGAAAAATATTCTATAGAACAGAATGCCAGTCAGACATTGGCAGTTTTTGAAAAAGAACTTGGTCTAAGCAAATGAACAGGATTAAAACCAAAGCCCTGGATCGCGGCAGGTTAATTGTAAATTCCGATTTCGAAAGATTACTCCTTGAAAACGATCTTGGGACTTTCGACGCCATCATGCGATTCTCCGGTGGAAGGATCGTGAAGAAAGCACTAAAAGAAAGGTACACCACTAAGATCACCCTCGATAGCCAAGATGGAGCTGTAAATTGCTTCCTCAAAAGATACCTGCGGTCACCTATTACGGAATATTTTAAGCAAATCATTCGGCTTACAAGACCTATTTTCGGTGCTAGGAACGAATGGGAAGCCCTTGTTTATCTTAACCGCCTAGGGGTTCCTACCGCGGTTCCAGTGGCCTATGGAGAATGTCAAGGCAGGTCATTTACCATGACTCTTGCCATTGAAAACATTATCCGGGCCTGCGACTGGTTTGAAAAATTTCAGCCAGATTCCGGTGAAGCAGTACGAGTCCGCAGGAAACTCCTGGTTGAAGAGCTTGCACGAATAGTAAGAAAAATGCACGATTCAGGCATAAATCATCAGGACCTCTACCTTTGCCATTTCCTGGTCAGGTTCGAGGGTGATGTTCCGAGGGTTTTTATTATCGATAACCAGAGAGTCATGGTTCATTCCGGAAGTTTGCCTGAAAGATGGCGAGTGAAAGATCTGGCACAGTTTTGTTTCTCTGCATCTTGCCTTACTAAAGAAGAGCTCGAGTACTTTTTCGAAAAATACGGGGTATTGCACGATGGGCATTTAATTGCGAAAATTTTCAGAAAAAAGGAGAAAATAGAGAAGCACACGATTAAAAATAAGCTTTAGCCCAGCTGTCTTCTTCTTTTGTGACTGAGTTTCTTCTTCACCTGGTAATAGAAAAACTTCCGCTTTAATGATAGGTACTTGGGGGATTCTCCTCCAAGGCTGAAGTAATAGTTAAAGATGATTCCTGAAGGGTTATCAATAATACCAAAAAACTCAATGGATGACGCAAGGTCGGCCAGATCACAGAGTCGCTCAAAAGCGTTTACCGATCTTTTGAATCGAGAACCGTCAAGGTCGATAACATAGTACCCGTATTTATGCACGCCGGGATCCCGTATGAAATTGGAAAGCTTGGCGTCTCCATGGTATATGCCACGTTGGTGCATTTCCCAGACCATTAAAACTAGGTGTCTTAGAGCTTCTGGTGAATTTCTTTCCAGATAGTCCATGTGATTTCTGAAGCCACTTTCCCCTTCACCGACCATTGCAGACAGGACGTAGCTTATGTGAAGAAAACCACGCTTTCTCTCTTCTATGGCCGCAAGTATTTCTGGCGTGGGTAGGTTGCGATAAATGAATTTGATGCTTTTTTCCCAGTGAGATAAGGCTCTTGATGTTCTAAACCTGTATTTTAGCGAGTGCAGGAAGCCTCTCCTGTTATACCTCTTGAAAATATACCTGTTACCCTTGTATTCAAGGCTCCCTATCTTGGCACTCCTGGAATCCTTGTATATGTTAGTGCAAAAGAGAAATAAGTTTTCCGGTTCAGCTACTAGATGCTTCTTTATAGTTTCGGGTAGCTTATCAGGCTTAAGATAACCTTCAAATTTCTCGTGGTTAATTCTATGTTCCCCGTGTCTTATCTTTTTTTCCCTTTTACACCAGTGAACTCTCATGCGGGAGTATGACCTGCTGATTACGTATGGAAGGTATTTTTCCATCTCGGGATATCGTTTTTTCAGCATGACCCAAAACCGTCTCAAATCCCCGTAGGGTAAGAAATCAAAACAAGGCAAAATGTAGGTTAGTTGTTCAGCCCATTTTGAAAACACAAGGGGTGCATCGGTAAAGGAAGCCCTGTGTAAATCAATTATGTAGAATTGATACCCGTCGTCGTTTTTACTTATTATGAGAATATTATCAAGGTGGAAATCCGGCTGGAAAAAACCGCAACCCCGGAGTTTTTCCAGGAATTCTAAAAAGGCTTCTATCAGTGCCCTCTTCTGCTTCAGAGAAAGGGTATTCAAATTACCAGGGACGAATGCCGAAAGGGACTCACAGGGTTGGAGGGATTTACTTACGAAATACGAGAAATTCCGGGATCTTCCGAACGCAACAGGTTCTGCTGTAAGCCTTGTGGAGTCGAACAGTTTTTTTGCATTTTCCCATTCACGACGTGCCATGTCGTGAAACCAGAGTTTAAATTTGCCCAAGGGGTTGGCGTTACAAAATACCTTTAAATAAAACTTATCAGCTTCTACCACCAATCTATGTGTGGATGATTTTACTTTGCGGGCTTTACCAACCTGCAGTGTGGTTAGAAACTCTTCGAGTTCCTCTTCGTTTCGTGAAATCCAGGAAGTACCTGGAAGCTCTTTAAACACTTCTGGCAAATTTTGAATTGTCCTCATCCTAGTCCTTTAATTGCTCTCCAGAGGGGGCTTCCTAGATATTGTTTCAAACAAAAAGCTAAAGCACAGTCGTTGCAAGCGCAGCGAAGCAATTTCCATGACGTTGATACTACAAATAGATTGCTGAATCGTCTGAATTTTGCAGACTCCTTGCGACAGATTGTTGCAAATTTTTTATGGGTCGATCCATTAATTCTGGTAACTTGAATTTATTAGAGTTTCTTAGTTTTATTTAACGCATGAGTCTTGATCAATTTATCCAGTTTCTCAAAGACCTCCTCCGGGAGAAGGCTGTTTATTTCTCCCCTTCCCGAGATGGATGCGTTTTTCTCTCCCCAGGGAGCCCAGTACATTGTGTTTTCGGCTTCGAAAATGCCAAGAGTCGGTACTCCCAGTGCTGCACCAAGGTGCATGGGAGCACCGTCTAGTGATACCAGGACATCACACTTTCGGTAAAGTGAAGCCAGTTGCATGAACTCTTTGCTTTCAAAAACTGCTATTTCACCGCTTAAGTTTTGTTCCAGGAAATCCTTGTGCCGCGAGTTGAAGGGATCATATGTTAGAACATTAAATATGTCGGGATAATTGTTCTGGACAAGGTTAATCAACGATACCATGTTTTCCAGTGGCCACTGTTTTTTCGGCTTAGATGCGCTCACATGGTAGCAGATAATGAGGTGATCTTCTCGGATGCCCCTGGTTTCCAGGAATTCGGATACAGTGTAATCATGCTCTGGTTTTGTTTGAAGGCCGAAAACTACTTCGTTAAGTGGAACATCGATTTCCTTCACAATGTCATGGGTTCGCATAAGCTCGTGCTGTTCCTGATTGAAATGCGAGGGAAATATATTAAATGCCCCGTTAAGAAGGACATGCTTTTTCTTTTTGCTTCTGTGTCCAAGCCTTAATGGAGCTCCGGAAAACGCGGCCATCAATGCATGCCTGGTACAGAATCTGGACCGAAGAGCTACAACGAGATCGAACTTTCCCTTCCTTATCGTGTGGAGCAGTTTGATTCTCTCCCAAAAATTTATGGTTTTGCTGAAGAAACCTCTTTTCTTTTTTATCCGTACCAGGACAGAATCGATCGCAGGGTGATTTTCTACTATCTCCCTACATGATTCAGACACCACAATCGTGATCATACTGTGCGAAAAATGTTTCCTCAATGCTACAATTGTGGGAAGAGAGCATATGAGGTCTCCAAGGTGGTCGTCGCGAATTATCAAGATATTTTTAATCTCTTCCGACTTCACTTTCTTTTCTTGCACTGTTATTGTTTGTTTCCGTTTTAAAATGATTGTTGATGTGGCAGTCAACATGAATTTTCATATTTTTGTTCAGGTAGATAGATCCATGTATTACCTTATTAGCATATTAGAAACGATAATTCTTCGATAATTATTGGTGTTAATCTTTTAGGGACACGGTTGATTGTAAGGGATGAATCAATTAAGAGGTTCTGGTAAATACTTGTAATGTGTTTACGTTACGTTGATTTTTAGTAGGTGATAGAATTGTGTGGAATAGTAGGGGTTAATAGAACTTTAAACGATAAGCCTCACCGAGAAAAAGTGGCCGAAGCTTGCAGGTTACTTGCACATAGAGGCCCAGACAAACAGGGTTTCTTTTTTGAGAACTCAGTTGCCCTGGGGCATAGGAGGCTTTCAATAATAGATATTCGAAGCGGCCATCAACCCATGTCTGACAGTTCGGGTCGGTACCAAGTCGTTTACAACGGTGAAGTATACAACTTCAAAAGCATAAGGGATAGGCTTGAGAAAGAAGGAGTAAGCTTTAGGACCAGTAGCGACACAGAGGTATTGCTCGAAGCATACGCCCGCTACGGGGAAAAATGTCTTCGGCTTTTTAATGGCATGTTTGCCTTTGCTATATATGACCGGAAGGAAGAATCTCTTTTCCTTGCGAGGGATAGGCTGGGTGTAAAACCGCTTTTTTATTACCATGACCACTCCGGATTTTATTTTGCTTCTGAAATTCCGGCACTTATCGAGCTCGCCCCTGTATCCATGGAACTTGATCCGGAAGCCATTGATCTCTACTTGTCCTTTCGTTACATAAATGCTCCTCGCACGGCGGTAAAAAACGTAAAAAGGTTTTTACCTGGACATTTCATGCTAGTTAAGGGAGGAAGGATTCTACGATACGAATCGTACTGGGATATAGACATTTTCGAGCCACTTGATCTTTCGTACGGTGAAGCGTTGGAGCATTTTAGAGAACTCTTTGATGAAGCGGTTAGGCTCAGAATGGTTGCGGATGTCCCTGTCGGAGCCTTTCTTTCCGGTGGTGTTGATTCTTCGTTGGTGGTTGCGTCCATGGCCCAGGAGGCAAGTAACATTAAAACTTTTTCGATAGGTTTTCAGGAGCAGAAATTCAACGAGCTTCCTTATGCAAGGGAGATAGCAAAGAAATTCGGCACGGATCACCTTGAAGTGATTGTTGAACCTCGAATAATTGAAATTGTTCCCGAAATTGTTAAGCGATTCGGTGAGCCCTTCGGCAATGAAACCAGCATACTTCTCTTTTACATGAGCGAGGTGGCTTCGAAGGATGTCAAGGTCGTTCTTTCCGGTGACGGGGGAGATGAAGCTTTTGCCGGGTACAAGAGATACAGCCAGTATTTAAGAGTAGCGAGGTTGCATTCAGCTGGATTAAAAAACGTATACGGTTTACTGCGACGTGTAGTTTGCAAGGCGGAGGGAATGCTTAACCCTGGCAGAAAGCACCTCAGGTTCCCTGTCAGTGCAAGTGATATGGCGTTACTTGACATTTGGGATTTTCCTTATCTGGCATTTCTAACGGTGTTCAATTCTCAGGATAAACTCTCTTGCTATAATGAAGGCGGTCCACTTTATCCCTTAATTGAAAAGAACTTGCCCTATTATACAGTTACTCAATGGGACCCAGGTAAGGATATCCCTCTGCTTACAAGGCTTCAATATATTGACCTTAAGACGTATCTCCCCGGAGATATCCTGCATTATGTGGATACAATGTCTATGGCTCACAGTCTTGAAACAAGATCGCCCTTTTTGGATCACAATGTAATTGATTTTGTTCTCCGGTTACCTCCTTCCTTCCGCTTAAAAGGGAAGAAAAATAGTAAACGGCTATTGAAGGACGCTTTCACGGATCGGATACCCCGCTCCTTTTTTGAAAGGAAAAAAAAGGGATTCAGTATTCCGCTGGTAAATTGGATAGTCGGGCCCTTAAATATGCACGTCACTGAAATAATCCTGGAACAAGGGGATGTTTTCTATTCTCTTTTTGATAAAAAAAGAATAGAAGCCCTTATTTCTGCGAGTCGTGAAAACAACACGAGGATTGCCAAGAAATTATGGAATCTTTATATCCTGGCAAACTGGATATCGGTTTTTGATGTTAAGGCGTGATGAGAAAGATAAAAAGTAAGCTATTTGATCTGGTACTTCGAAAAAGGCTGAATAAGCTAGGTCCTGTTCGCCCGATAAGCGAACTTAAGAGGGAACAGGTCAACAGGATCCTCGTGGTTTCTTCCACCGCTTTGGGAGATACGGTGTTATCACTTCCGGCTATCCGTTCTACTAGGTCGATTTTCCCTGGTGCCGAAATTACATGGTTGTTGAAAAAAAGCTATCTGGAACTATTCCGGGTAGTCGAATGTGTGGATGATTTTATTCCCTACCATGGAGGGTATAGGAAGCTTAAGAGTTTATACCAGAGGGTGAGCTCAAAATCTTTTGATTTGTGTCTTATTTTCCATGACAGCGATCCATGTCCGGGTGGAGTTGCCTATCTTGCCGGTGTCCCCTTTATATTAAGGAGTGGCCTTAGAGACGACCAACTTGCTCCATATTTATCAGGAAGGGTTACCTATGTTGATGATCACCACGCAATTGAGCAAAGGCTTGATGTCCTTAGAACTATCGTGGGTGGCGGAGCATCTTTTGTTAATAACCTTTACCTAGAAGTGAAAGTAGAAAGCCAAAAAGAATGGAGCAGCAGGTTGCATGAATTTTGTGAAGAGTCCGGAACAAAAAAATACATTGGTTTTCAAACGCTAGCTGCAAAAAAATATTGCGTGTGGCCTAAAGAAAAGTTTATTGCCCTGGGCAAAAGACTTATCCGTCAGTGCAGTGATGTCGTTCTTGTTCTACTGGGTGCGAGGGGGGAAAAACGGTATTGCCAGGATATAGCTGATGGGATAGCGAGCAAGAAGAGGGTTATAAATCTTGCCGGAAAGTACAAGGTGTCTGAATTACCTGCTATCTTAAAAAATTTTGATTTGCTTGTAACTAATGACACCGGGCCACTCCATGTAGCTGTTGCTGTCGGGACTCCAACGGTATCCCTTTTTGTACCAAGTCGCATAGAACATACGGGTCCCAATCAGGATCTACATAAACATAAGGTGATCAGGAAAGTACCTCCATGTAATCCATGTGTAAGGAAATATTGTGATTCTCCATGGTGTATGAATCTCATATCCGTGGATGAAGTTTTTGATGTGATAAACTCAGGTTTTCATAGATGCTGGTAATCTATCCTTACCCGGAAGAATTACCCTCGAAGAATGCAAGGAGCATCCAGGTACTGAATACCGTTTGCTCGCTGGGTAAACGTGTGCCCGTATTTTTTTATCCTGCACGTATGGATCGAGATGTGTATAGTTTTTACGGATTAGAGCGATCTCAAAAGCTTCACGTGAGGACCATAAGGAGAAAGTGGGGTCCCTTTACCTGGACCGGCGGATATATGAGAAAGCTAATTAGAGCCATCAAAGAGATTGCAGCATCTGATCCATCGGTTGTCGTGTACACCCGTCATCTCAAAGTAGCCTATTCACTCTTAAGGTTGATTCCGGCCGATCTTAAGCTGGTATACGAAGTTCACGAGCTTTTTTCCCACAAGAACCCCAAAATTGGCGGCATGGAAAAATACGTGTTTGAGCATGTTGACGGTCTGGTTTTTATAAGTCGCGGTTTGAAAGAAGTAATTGTCTGTGATCTTGGTAAGTCTACTCCGCATTGTGTTGTACCTTCAGGAGTTTCGATGGTCGAGGATTTATCGGGGAAAGACTGTTCAAAGCCTTGCAGTGAAGTCTATTACGTTGGGTCATCTAGGTATGAATGGAAAGGGATGGCAACCCTCTTGGAAGCAATGTTGAAGCTTGAAGGAGTAAGGCTAAAAGTAATCGGAGATATTGATGCTCAAGCCACGGAAACGCCTTCTTTCAGGATTCTAGAGAGAGATGGAAAAATCAGCGTATCGGGCTATATTCCACCCTTTCAGGTTCGTGAAGCACTAAGAGAAGCCACCATTGGTATCCTCCCCACTACCGGTGATCGTTTGATAGGCAATAGGTTTACATCACCTCTCAAGCTTTTGGAATATATGGCTGCAAAGATTGCAATAGTTGCTTCTGATCTTCCCAGCACAAGAGAGATGGTAACTGAAAAGGAAGCAATGCTTATTCCTGCCGGAGATAGTGATGCTCTTGCTAACGGGATAAAAAAGCTAATTGGAAACCCGACATTTAGAGAAAGCCTGGCTCAAAATGCATACGAAAGAGCCAAGAATTTCACCTGGGAAAAGAGGGCTGAGAAGATTATTAGTTTCTTGGGCGATTTTTCCAGTCACCGTATAAGTAAAAACCAACACCTGTAAAAGTTTCCTGATATGCTTGTTTACCATCCCAATGTCTCTTTAAGGTGATAGGCCGTTACAAAACGCGAACGATCACGGATTCAGGTTATAGAGATGCTCGTATTAACAAAAGACAAAAAATCGGTAGAAAAAAAATGAGAATCAAAAACCTATACCCAGGATTGAATCCGTGGCTACCCGCAGATGAAACAGTGGGTGACAGGGGAAACTAGCTCACGGCGTGACCCTATAAGGTTCTCTCACTAGCCCACGGTTTTAACCGTGGGTAAACGAAGGACCAGTTACGTCATTAACCGATTCATCGGTTTCTCACTCAAGATGGAGTTTTGCATAGGGGGAAACTCCGATAAGTTTTGATTTCTAGAACTAGCAATTACCTGGATCCGTGATCGTTCCCCTGGGCCGGAGATGCAAGGAAGAGCCCGGCGGACTATAGTACGCTATGTCCGGCGGGCGATGACGCCGAAGATGCGGTGCACCTCGACGACCCGCAGGGCGGAAAAAGATTGCTTGACAAGATGAAGAATAATCTGCCCTGGATATATGGCCAATAATCAGCAACTTGGACATGTTAAACAAATCAGCCACAAAACTCCGTCACGGATTCAGGAATTAATTAAAAGACTAGCACAAGCACAACGCAAAATCCGTCATTCCGGCCGGGGCAAAGCCTATTTTGAGCGTCGTCCTGAGTAACGAAATATATCGAAGGGCAGGAATCTACCTCCCTCTGGCTGGATACCGGATCGAGCCTGCCCCTCACTAGATCAGAGGAGCCGGATGACGTACAAGAAACCCTCTGGCAATACGGAGAATTAATCAGAGGTTCCAAAAGTCAATCTTGTCCTTGGCTTTAAATAGCCTTCAGAGATACTTTCACCATTCGTTGTACTCGGCCCAATGTGGTCCAACCACGCTGGTAAGCCAGTGCTCCACTTCGTCCCTGAGAATAGAGTAAAATCTATCTGATCCGCCGAGGGCCCTTCGTCCAAAATAGTAGTTAATTTCAAGGAACAGTGGCTTTTCGTTTCGGAATAATACGTCAATGGCGGCAAGGTTTATCCCGGTTTTTTTAAGGAAGGGCTCCAGGTACCAACCGATAGCTTCTCTAGTAGCCGGGGCAACGTTAAAATCGATTACAGAACCTTCCGATACGTTCGTTTTCCATTTCATGGGATCTGGCTGTATCCGCCAGAAATAAAACCTTTTCCTGTGGATTACTATTACTCTTAAGTCCTTCCCTCCCGTGTTAATGTATTCCTGTACTACCATGCCGGGGTACCTGGCGTGTTCTTGAGAATCTATTAGGAGGAAAACCCTTTCTGTCAGCTCATTTTCGCCCTTTATAAGGAAAACCATGTTCCCTTCACCACCTTGGTTGGCCTTGAGAACAAAAGGATACTTGAAGGGTAGGGGGTGGCCTTTCTTCAAGTGCTTTTCAATGAAATGTTCAACCCGTCCGTATACTTCAGTTCGCGGATGAGGCAGCCTGAAGTGCTTGCACAGTATGGCGTCACCAACTTTACCCTCTCCTGGGAATCGATGATCGTAGTTAGGGAAGACATTTTTGCAAGTTTTCCTGCAACAGTGATAGATGTCCGGTGTTATACCCTGGGGTAGTATTATGGCAGAGGCGCACTTTATGAGGTCAACTTGTTCCCTTGTTAATTGCTGCGCATGGATTATGGATTGTATGCCGATTTCTATGCAGGGATGAAATGACACTATCAATGTCTACGTTTTCCCCTGTTTAATCTTGAGATTCTTCATCTTGACTCTCAGGTAAGCTTCCTGAGCGTCCTGATCATCGGGGTTAAGTTTCAGTAAGCGAGCAAGGAGCTTTAACGCTTCCGTGTAGTAACCGTGTTTTTCGTAAAGGGTTGCAGCTTCTTTCAAGTACTTCTGGTTATTTGGAGCTATTTTTATTAGTCTTTCATAGTATTTTAAAGCCTCTTTTGTCCTTTTCTTTTTTAGCAGCGCGTAGATAACGTATTGATAGTATTTTTCGCTTTTTGGATGATTCTTTATGGCTGTTTTAAAATCTTTTGCCATGTCGGCATAGTCTTCTAGCTCGCTGTAAGCTGTAAAAAGCTGGTCATAGTAATCTTGGGTGTCTGGGTTCTTTTTGATCAGATTTTTCAAAAGCGGTATTGTTTCTTTATACTTTTTTCTTTCCCCTAGTACCCGGACGAGATATGTGATCGTATCTACGTCGTCTGATTTGAGTGCAAGAGCCTTTTTGAATGCCTTTTCCGCATCTTCCCAGCTTTTCTTTTCAAAATAAAGGACTCCCAAGTTATACCAGGCAACCCTGTTCTTGGGATCAAGCGAGGTGACTTTTTCATACTCGTTAAGAAGCTCTTCTTTTTTGCCAGTTTTTTTCAAAAGATGTATCAATTGCAGGTGCAGGTTAAGATCTTTGGGATCTTTCTTTATAAGTTTTCGTATTTGCTCTATTGCTGCTTGTTGCTCTCCTTCCTGCTGCAAGAGTTGAGTTAGGAGCAATTGACTCTCGCTGTCTTCCGGTTTTTTCTTCAGGTATCTCTGGAGGTACTTCTTGGCCAAGCCATAGGATCCCAGTTCCCTATAAGCTATACCTAAATTATAATAGATGTCCGGATCAGATGCCCCAAGGCTGATAGCTTTTTCAAGGTGAATGGTGGCGGCTTTCCACTTCCGAAGATTTGCCTCAAGACTGCCAAGGTACGCATAGAATGGTGCTTTCAATGAAGTAGGAATATGATGAGAATTCTCGTTCAGAAACTTTGCTATCTGGTAGGATTTTTTGTGTTTTTCAAGATATGAAAAAAACTCGCTAAGTATTTGAACTTTCGGTTCCTTGCGGATAAGTAAGAGGTAAGTTTTTAAAGCCTTATCAACCTGGTTGCTTTTCTTGTAGGCTTCCAGGAGCATTCCCGTAATTTCCTTCGAATCACTTCTCGAGGCGATGTCCTGGTATATTTGTGCGGCTTTCCCCCAGTCGCCTTTCTGGCTGTAAAGCTTTGCTAGTTTTAAATCAACGAATATGCTCTTTGAAGGTAACTTCGAGGCCTGTTCTAGGTAAAATATCTTGGTTTCAATATTCTCTGTTTCCTCTGCCAGCTTCAGCCAGTCCTGGTAACCAAGCTCACCAACGATCGTAAACTCACCGATGGGGTTTCCCCAGGCAAGGAAGGTAATTTTAATCTTGTGGGGTTCTTTAAAGAAGTTAAGGGGCCAAAAGTCGATCAGGCGGATTCTTTTCTTTGTTAGCGTTTCGGCTGGAAAGCCATCTGAAATTAACTTGATACCCCAGGGTAGCAGACCGTCTGTAGTTATGTCAACTATTCGGAGTTTATCTTCGGGGAGTACGTGTACTTCTCCTCTGTTTTCTACATATTTCCTGTTACCGTTTACAAGCAATTCTACTTGAACGAGTTGCCTAGGAAATATGGCAATGAATGATCCTGTTGAGCCTTTATCTGTGGAAACGGGAAAGAAAATTCCTGCCGCAAGAAGGAGTAATATTATTACGATAAGCCAGGCTATGATGCTCTTTAAGGAGAAGCGTTTTCTACCTTTGGTTTTCCAGGAATCTGAATCTCCCCTACGATACCTGTCAACCGTCAATTTTTTTCCCATATTGGAGCCCCACTTCCTCATAGAGGTTCATGACTTCACTATCTGCCAGAACTCTGCTTTCACCGGCTTTAAGACCACCTACGGTTAATGGTCCATACCCCACACGTTTGATTTTAAGTACGGGATGGCCTATTGCTTGCCCCATTCGCTTTATTTGCCTGTACCATCCCTGGTGTAATGTCAGTAGTATCCAGCAGTTCTTGCTGGTATGCCTTACAATTTCAACTCTATCTGCTCTGGCGATTCCCTCTTTCAGTTTTATCCCTTTTAAAAGCTGTTTCAACATCCGTCTAGAGGGTTTGCCCGAAAGTTTTACCTCGTAAGTCTTTTTTACCCCGAACTTAGGGTGCTGTAGCCTGTAAGATAGTTCTCCGTCGTTTGTGCAGAAAAGCAAGCCTTCGGCATCGTAGTCCAACCTCCCCACAGGGTAGAGTCTAACGTGCCATTTCTTTAAAATATCCCCAACGCAGTATCTGTTGCGAGGATCCTTTAACGTGGTTACGCAGAACCTTGGCTTGTACAGAAGAACATATGTTAGTTCCTCAAAACGAACTTCTCTCCCGTCAACCTTGACAATGTCAATTCCCGGGATAGCCTTTGTTCCCAGGTCCGTAACTATTGCATTGTTTAATGTGACTCTCCCAGCAAGGATGAGTTTTTCCGCGTCTCTACGCGAAGCCTTGCCACTTCTGGCGATTATTTTCTGTAAACGCACCGGTGTGCCGTTCATGGTTATTATGGCAGATGCGACCTTCAGTCAGCAAGAGTTAAGGCCTTTCTAACCAGTTCCATGGTTTTTTGTGCCTCAGACCTGGCTTTTTCCGTCCCTTCTTCTATTATTTTTTTAACCTTATCGGGGTTTTTTTCATAGTACTCTCTTTTTTCCCGAGTGGGCTTCAACGCTTCTACCAGTTTTTCGGCCATCTCTCTTTTGCATTCGACACAGCCTATTTTGGCCTCTTTACAAAGAGAAGCAATGTTTTCTGTGCGCTCCGGTTCGTTATACAACCTGTGATAGGCATAAACAGGGCATGTCTCCGGTGTTCCCGGATCGGAACGACGAGCCCTTTTCGGGTCGGTAAACATTCTGCTTACTTTTTTAACGGTTTCCTCGTTAGTTTCTGAAATGTAAATGCAGTTGTCGTAACTTTTGCTCATTTTCCTGTTATCGAGTCCCGGAAGCAGGGGAGTGTCAGTGAGGAGCGGTTCTGGTACAGGGAAAATGGCCTGTTTGTAAAGGTAGTTAAAACGACGTGCTATTTCCCTGGTTAACTCAACGTGCGGTAACTGATCTTTTCCCACGGGTACGCCATTGGCACGATATATAATGATATCTGCTGCCTGAAGTACCGGATATCCCAGGAATCCGTACGTTGCAAGGTCTTTCTGGTGCAGTTCTGCCTGGATTTCTTTATATGTTGGGTTCCTTTCCAGCCAGGCGAGGGGAGTTATCATTCCCAGGAGTAGGTAAAGTTCTGCGTGTTCTTTCACCTGAGACTGGATAAAAATGGTGCATTTTTCGGGGTCTAACCCCACACTTAACCAGTCAATTATCATCTGGTAAGTGTTTTCCTTGATAAATTCGGGGTTGGCGTAATCTGTGGTAAGAGCATGCCAGTCCGCAACGAAAAAGAAGCATTCGTATTCTTCTTGTAACTGTAGCCAATTCACAAGGGCTCCGTGAAAATTACCCAGGTGCAAACGGCCGGTAGGCCTCATTCCGCTAAGAATTCTTCTTTTTTCCACCATTCAGTTCTCCTTGTCTCCCTTAGAAATTGTAAGTTTTGTTCCTACCAAAATGCAATTGAAATTCCAAGGAGTTTCTTAATGTCACCGGTGCTAACTGATCATAATTTGAAATATTCTTTTACTTTTTCAATGTCGGGAATGATGTTATTTTTGTCCAGCAGACCGTACAGCTGTTCTATGCGAGGGAGGGAATCTATGTGGTAAGTTGTGAACTTCTCGTAACCCATGTGACTGTTTAAAAATTCCTGTGCCCTCGATACGAGGTCTATGTCATGACAGAAAAGCAAAAAGTCATTTTCCGATTCCATGGCAAGATCAAGGACTATTTCAAGATCTCCGAACTTGGAAATTGCCCCCATTTCAAGATCATCGCTAATAACAACGCCAGCATACCCGAGCTGTTTTCTCAATAGTTCTACCATTATTTTTCTTGAAAGCGTGGCAGGTAGCTTTTCATCAATTGCGGGATAAAGAGCATGAGAAGTCATCATACACGGACAACCAGCCTTTATTGCGTTGGCAAACGGAACCAGTTCCCAGTTCATGATTTCGGCAAGGTTGCGTCTTATTACTGGGAGGGTTTCATGAGGGTCTTGGACTGCTTCTCCCAACCCGGGAAAGTGTTTAACTGTTGGTATGATACTATTTTGAATAAAAACGTGCAATGCACCCAATACGTATCGGGAAACGATTTCGGGGTTGTCCCCAAAGGTTCTCCCCCGAAGAAACTGGTGGGGTGAACGTGGTTCTATATCGGCAACAGGTGCGAGATTCACGTTCAAACCAACCAGCTTCAATTCCTTGGCAGCGATTTCCGGGTATTTCTTGGGATCGATACCACTTTTGGCAATTTCAGATGCAGCGGGAATTAAAAAGAACGGTTTTCCACACCTCTGGACCCTCCCTCCTTCGTGGTCAATCATTAGAAAGAGAGGGCGATCCAGGACGCCTAATGCGTGTTTTTGAATGCGGGTACAGAGTTTTGCCAGTTGAAGAGGATTTTCTATGTTGTCGCTAAAAAATATTAATCCCCCTACGCCGATATCACTGATCAAGTATTTCAATTCAGGACCAAAATCCTTTCCCGGAAAGCCGCTTATGATGTGTATTCCTCTGTTTTTATTCATGACGCGAATCTACTCTAAAGCTCTCTTTTTTCTTGACACTTTTTTCGTGAATTGTTAGAGATTATACAAGTTAAGCTGAGTGGAGGCACGTAGCTCAGGGGGAGAGCGCTACCTTGACGCGGTAGAAGTCGGCGGTTCGAAACCGCCCGTGCCTACCATTTTTTTATTACTTGATTAACTGATAGTTTCGGTCTTTACAAGAACCTATATTGATTCAATATCTATCACATCATAGTTTGGTTTTGTTAAAAAAAGTAGCCGAATTGTAAGTTGACCCTGCCAAGGCGCCTTCGGATCGGTCTCCTAAGGTGCTTTTTTTTTAGTTGGTGTTAAAAAGAGAGCGAGAGAGAAGAGGGATGGAAGCGATAAAGGTTAGATTTCAAAACGGATCTGAGAAAGATTTCCCGAGGGGTACAAAGGTAAGCGAAATTATTGATGCCTTTACCGGTGGCAAGGGTGGGCAATACGTTGCTGCCAGGGTGAATGGTAGTCTCGTGGACCTAAACTTTCCTGTTGAGAAAGATACCGAAATAGAACCAGTTAGGCTTGATTCTGAGGAAGGAAAGGATATCCTCAGGCACAGTGCATCTCACGTCATGGCCCAGGCGGTACAGGAACTGTACCCAGGTAGCAAGCTGGCCATAGGTCCGTCCATTGAAAACGGTTTTTATTATGATATTGATAGCCCTCACACCTTTACCCCTGAAGACCTGGAAAAGATAGAGAAAAAAATGGGCGAGATCGTAAAGGCTGATTTGCCCTTCGAACGAATTGAGATGCCCAGGAACAAGGCTATTGAATTTTTCAAGGAGCGAAATGATCCCTACAAGGTTGAAATACTGGAAGAACTTGACGAGGACACGGTTTCTCTGTACAAGCAGGGTTCTTTTATTGACCTCTGTCGGGGTCCTCATCTTCCTAGTACCGGGTATGTCAAGGCTTTTAAGTTAACAGGCCTAGCCGGTGCTTACTGGAGAGGTGATGAGCGAAACAAGATGCTTCAGAGGATCTACGGCACGGCTTTTCCGGATAAAAAGTCTCTTAAAAAGTACCTTGCCCACCTGGAGGAGGCTAGAAAAAGGGATCACAGACGCCTCGGAAAGGAATTAGATCTCTTCAGCTTTAGCGATGAAGTGGGGGCAGGGATGGTTATCTATCATCCCAAGGGGGCAATGATTAGGCACATTCTTGAAACTTTTGAAAAACAGGAACATTTGAAAAGGGGGTATGAGCTTGTCATTGGCCCGACCTTGCTAAAAACAGAGCTCTGGAAAAAATCGGGTCATTTTGATCATTACCGGGAGTTTATGTATTTTACAGAGATTGAAGGCCAATCTTATGGCATCAAACCGATGAATTGCCTGGCTCACATGCTGATTTATAAATCTCAGATAAGATCATATCGCGATCTTCCCATAAGATATTTTGAACTCGGTACGGTCCACAGGCATGAAAAATCCGGGGTTTTGCATGGCTTGTTGAGAGTACGTCAATTTACGCAGGACGATGCGCATATACTTTGTACTCCGGAGCAACTCAATGATGAAATCATAGGCATAATCGATTTCGTGATCCACACCATGGATATTTTCGGTTTCCCGTATGAGATGGAAATTAGCACCAGGCCTGAAAAATCCATAGGAACTGACGAAGACTGGGAGCGTGCTACCAGTGCCCTTGAAAATGCCTTGAAGCAAAAGGGAATTTCCTACGACATATGCCCCGGTGAAGGGGCTTTCTACGGTCCCAAGATAGACGTCAAGTTAAAGGATGCCCTTGATCGGAGATGGCAGTGCGCAACGATCCAATGTGACTTTACGTTGCCGGAGCGTTTCGATTTGACATACATTGGTCCCGATGGCCAGAAACATCGTCCTGTTATGGTACATCGTGTAATTCTTGGAGCTCTTGAGAGATTTCTCGGGGTATTAATAGAACACTATGCGGGGGCGTTTCCCACCTGGCTGGCTCCAGTGCAAGCGGTAGTTTTGACGGTAACTGACAGGCATATCCCATTTGCGGAAAAGGTTTATAGAGAGCTCAAGGATGCCAGGATTAGGGTTGAGCTCGATTCTAGAAATGAAAAACTCGGTTACAAGATCAGGGAAGCTCAACTTAAGAAAATACCTTACATGCTTGTGGTAGGTGATAATGAGGTGGAAGCTGAGAAAGTAAAACCGAGGCTTCGTGACGGAAAGCAGCTCGATATGATGTCTGCCGAAGACTTTATCAAGATGATAGAAGAGGAATGTCTTTCCCTGTCCGGGGGAACTATAGGACTTGTTTAATGGTAGGGTCTTTATTTGATCCGAATAGCTCAAGGAGGTGGTAGTCATAACGAAAAGGGTTAATGTGAATCGTCAAATTCGAGCATCGGAAGTCCGCGTAATTGATCCTGATGGTAAGCAGGTGGGAGTTATGCCGCTGGAGGAGGCTCTCAAGATGGCGGAAGATTATAGACTTGACCTCGTAGAGGTGGCTCCTAATGCCAATCCGCCTGTTTGCAGGATAATGGATTATGGGAAGTACAAGTATCAGCAGAGTAAAAAAAGCCAGGAAGCCAAGAAAAAGCAAACTTTTATCCAGGTAAAAGAAGTTAAGATGCGCCCCAAGACCGATGAACACGATCTTCAGTTCAAAATTCGCCACATTAAGCGTTTCTTGAGTCAAAAGAACAAGGCGAAGGTGACGGTCATGTTCAGAGGCCGGGAGATTAGTTACACTGAACCCGGGATGAAAGTTTTGCAGCGGGTAATCGAGGAGGTAAAGGATCTCGGTGTTGTGGAACAACCTCCCAAAATGGAAGGGAGGAACATGGTTATGATACTGGCTCCAAAAACGTGATTCACACCGAGGCGCCCTTAAAAATCATACAATTCGTCTAAATCAATAAAGGTTGGGCTGCTCCGTTGAGACAAAAAAGTCTTGACATGGCAGCCCTTTATAATTATCGTAACCGACTTCGGGTCGCACATGGAAATCTGTGCCGTAAATATGATACGGAGGAACATAAATGCCTAAGATAAAGACAAATCGAGGTGCAGCAAAAAGATTCAAGGTTACGGGAAGTGGGAAAGTAATGCGAGTTAAGGCAAACAAGAGCCACATCCTTACGAAGAAGAATTCCAAGAGAAAAAGAAGACTTCGACAGCCAACTGTTGTTGCAAAATCTGACATGACAAGAGTCAAAAGAATGCTGGGAATGTAGCTGTTATATTTGACCATTGCTAGGTAGGAAACTTTATCCATCAAGTTCCATATGCTAGGGAACAGAGAAATTATCTAGAGGTGAGAAATCATGCCACGAGCTAAGAATAGCGTTGCATCAAGAAAACGGAGAAAAAAAGTCCTAAAGCTTGCGAAGGGCTACCGGGGTGGGAACAGTAAGCTGATTCGAACCGCCAAAAACCGGGTCGCCAAGGCTTTGTCATACGCCTACAGGGACAGAAAGGTTAGAAAAAGAGCCTTCAGAAGTCTGTGGATAGTGCGTATAAATGCTGCAGCACGTCAACATGGGCTTACTTATGCCACCTTTATGCACGGATTGAAAAAGGCGGAGATAGATCTCGACAGAAAAGTTCTGGCGGACCTGGCTGTCCATGATCCGGAGGGCTTCGCGAAGCTTGTAACTATGGTTAAAGAAGCGGCTTAGGGTTGGTCTGTTACGGAAATGGAAAATAAGATCAAGGAAGCCCTTAACGAGGCACGCCAACTTTTAGCCGGGGCAAAAACGTCCCAGCAGTTGGAAGAATTGCGGGTACGGTTTCTGGGAAGAAAGGGTATTCTTACGGGTTTTTTTAAAGAACTCGGTAAGATAGAGAAAGAAAAGCGCCCGGTGATCGGAAAGCTGCTTAATGAAACGAAGGCCACCCTTGAAAAAGAGCTTGAGTCAGCTTTAAGAGAAATCAAGAAAGCTGAAAGTCGCAGAGAAAAACTTGATGTCACCCTACCCGGAAGAAAGCCCTTTGTAGGGACTTTGCACCCGATTACTAAAATATCAAGGGAAATATGTGCAATCTTTCAGCGCCTGGGGTTTGACATCGTTGAGGGGCCTGAGGTTGAGCTTGATTACTACAATTTCGAGGCTTTGAACATACCTAAAGAACATCCAGCAAGAGACATGCAGGATACCTTTTACATTAGTGACAACGTGGTCTTGCGTACTCATACTTCACCTATCCAGGTGAGGGTGATGGAGAAACGTAAGCCGCCACTCAGAATAATCGCTCCTGGAAAGACTTACCGGAGAGATTCAGATTTGACCCATACCCCCATGTTTCACCAGGTGGAAGGGTTGATGGTCGGGGAAAATGTTTCCTTTGGGGATTTGAAGGGAATTTTGACGGTATTCGTCCACCAGATGTTCGGGGAAGATATTGGGCTGAGGTTCCGGCCCAGTTTTTTCCCTTTTACCGAGCCAAGTGCGGAGGTGGACATACAGTGTGTCATTTGTAAAGGTAGCGGCTGCAGGGTGTGTTCGCACACGGGGTGGTTAGAGATTCTTGGTTCTGGTATGGTTGATCCTGAAGTTTTCAAGATGGTGGGATACGACCCGGACGAGGTGACAGGTTTCGCTTTTGGCATGGGTATCGAAAGGATAGCGATGCTCAAACTTGGCATAAACGATTTACGCCTCTTTTTCGATAACGATCTACGTTTTCTCCAGCAATTCTAATGACCTATACCAATACATTGGGCAATAAGGCAGGAAGTAGCAATGCTAGTTAGTTTTAATTGGTTGAAGGACTATGTTGATATCGATGTAAGTCCCGATGAAATTGCAAGGCTTCTCACCATGGCGGGTTTGGAAGTTGAATCCGTTGAGCCGCTCTACCCCCACCTTGAAAGCGTTATCGTTGCCAGGATTGAAAAAATAGAATCCCATCCCAATGCAGATAAGCTCAAGGTTTGCCAGGTAAACGACGGTAAGGAAATACTCCCCGTGGTCTGTGGTGCCCCAAACATTTACGAGGGCCAGAAGGTGGCGTTTGCTCAAATTGGTACCGAGTTCCCCGATGGAATGAAAGTCAAGGAGGTAAAGATAAGGGGGCAGGTATCGAAGGGAATGATCTGTTCTGAAAAAGAACTTGGCATAGGAGACGATCATTCGGGAATCCTTGAAATCAGGGGTGATTTTGAACCCGGCACGAGTCTTGCCGAAGCCCTTGAAATCGATGATACAATACTGGAAGTAGCTATAACGCCCAATCGTGGAGATTGCCTCAGCTACCTTGGGATTGCCCGAGAGGTGGCTGCCTTGACAGGGAAAAGGGTCAAGTATCCTGTTATTAAGCTTCAAGAGACGGGCCCTCCAATTGAAAAGCTTACTTCCGTGACTCTTCTCGATGCTGCTAGATGCCCAAGATATTCCGCAAGAGTAATAGAAGGAGTTGAAATAAAACCTTCACCTGCTTGGTTGCAAAAAAGGCTCGAAGCCGTAGGTTTGCGGTCCATTAATAACATAGTTGACGTGACAAATTATGTGCTTATGGAATATGGTCAGCCTCTCCATGCGTTTGATTTTGACCTATTGTATGAGCGGAGAATCGTGGTTCGAACGGCTATGGATAACGAGCGCTTTGTGACTCTGGACGGAACAGAGCATGTGCTTGACAGTGACATGCTTCTCATTTGTGATGGCGAAAAAGGGGTTGCCCTTGCCGGTATCATGGGCGGCGAAAACTCTGAAATTCAGCCAACTACCAAGAATGTATTGATCGAGAGCGCTTTTTTTGATCCGTATTCTATACGTCGTACTAGCAAGAAACTTGGAATAAGCACCGAATCTTCCTACCGGTTCGAGCGTAGGGTGGATCCCGAGGGGGTAATAAAGGCGCTTGATCGCGCGGCCCAACTGATGCTGGAAGTTGGTGGAGGACGTCTTGCCACGGGATACGTTGACCAGTATCCGAAACCTTTCAAACCGGTGACTTTAGCAATGAGCGCAAGCAAGGCCGGATCTTTTCTGGGTATGCAGGTGGAGGTTGAGGAAGCTGCAAAATTGCTTGATTCTATTGAACTTAAGGTTAAGGTGCTGGACAAAGACAAGATGGACGTAACTATTCCCACTTTTAGGGGTGATCTCACCCGGGAAGTTGATCTTTTCGAAGAAGTGGCTCGATTGAAGGGGTATGACAAGATTCCGGCTTCTGTACCGGTAGCGCCTCTTGATACCCCCAAGCCTGATGAATTTATGCTTTTTCGCAATAGGCTAGCGGATATTTTATCAGCACTTGGTTTTAATGAACTCGTCACATATTCATTTATATCCGAAGAGCTTATAAGTAAACTCAGGTATCCGGAAGGCGATTTTCACTACAATGTTGTAAAAATAAAAAACCCCCTGAGTGAAGAACAGGCAGTTATGCGTACAAGCCTTGTGCCCGGGTTGGTCGAAACTATACGAAGAAATATTTACAGGAAAAACGAGAATTTGAGGCTCTTTGAGCTGAGCAGGGTTTTCATTCCAGCTAAAAATAAGGAACTGCCGGATGAACCGTACTTTCTGGTGGGAGCACTCACTGGTTCCCGAGAAAGTACTCTTTTGTACGACAGGGAACACCAGATTGATTTCTACGATGTTAAAGGACAGATCGAGGCTATTTTTGATTCGTTGAAATTGGAACCAGGGTTCTCAAGTGAAAATATTGCACCTTACCTTGACCCTGCTGAAGCGGCATCTGTCAGAGTCGGTGGCAAGACTATTGGATGTGTCGGGCTTCTGGATTCGGAAGTAGGAGAAGATTTCGGAATCAAGACACCCGTTTATGTTTTTGAACTCTCCGTTAATATGCTCTATGATCTGAGTAAGGCTAAGGTTGAATTTAAGCCTCTTCCGAGATTCCCCTTCGTCACCAGGGACCTTGCAGTAGTAATTGACAAAGATATCCCTGCCACGGCGATAAAAGATGCTCTTTTGGATGCCAGAGAACCACTCCTCGAAAGTGTCGATATATTCGATGTTTATGAAGGGAAAAAGTTAAAACCCCATGAGAGAAGCATCGGCTACAGGCTCACCTACAGGGCTCCCGATAGAAATCTTACCGACGAAGAGGTTAATGATCTCCATATGCGGATGGTGAAAAGAATTCTTAAACAATTTAAAGCCAGGTTGCCGGAATAGTTCCTTCTGCAAATTTGATGGTTAGGTAAGTTTCGTCGATTCTGAACGAATACTTGTGCCATTTAACACGTTTTTCTCCACTGTGATTCCCTTTCCAAACTATCTTAATTAAAAACTTGACTATTTTACCTGTTTATTGAGATATTGTAAGTAGATAATGTCTCTATTGCGTAAAAACCCTCAAGTATTCGTCGTTTGTCTCAAGCAGGACTGAAACTATTCTTGGGACTGGTCGGAACTCCTTAGTGCCGGAAAAGGTTCTGTGGAAAAAGATATTCACATTCCTGACAAGCTTTTTTTTCGAATAGGAGAAGTTAGTGAAATCGTCGGAGTGGAGCCTCACGTTTTGCGTTACTGGGAGTCAGAATTCAAAACTTTGCGTCCTACCAGGGTGGGATCTAGGAGAAGGCTTTACCGGCGCAAGGATATAGAGCTGATCTTAAAGATTAAAGAACTTCTGTATGAAAAAAAGTTCACCATTGCAGGGGCAAAAAAGGCCCTTGCGGGAAAGTCATCACGTGTAAAAGAGAAAAAAATAATATCTGTTCCAAGGGAAGAACTGCAAGAAATTTTATCTGAATTAAAAAGATTAAGAGACGTTATAGATTAAGTAGATTTGGGGAAAGTGAGCATTTTTGAGGGTATGGTGTGTAACCTTATGTAAATACAAATAAACTTTTATTTGCGTTTTTTGTTCTCGATTTGTTATAGATATTGGCTAGATGAGTTTATCAAAAAAATCAGCAAAATAACAAAAGCTACGTCGATAGCTTTGGGGATAATATGGGGACAATAATCAAGAAACTTCGTAGGACTAAGGGGAAAAGAACCCATGGATCTAGTAATGTCAAAGGAGGCTGTAGCAGGTATAGTCCGAGTTCTGGATGAGCATCTTTTAAGGTCAGGAGCCGATTGTGTCCTGCTTGTGGACCAGTCCGGAAACCTGATAGTGAACAGAGGTGATCCATCCAACTTGGACGTGGTAGCGTTGGCGGCATTGTCAGCAGCAAATTTCGGGGCAACTGCTGAGATTGCCAAACTAATTGGGGAGGAGGATTTCACCTTACTTTTCCACAAGGGGAAGAAAGAGAATATCCACTTCAGTAGGGTCGGCAAAAACTATCTGCTGATTATCCTATTTAACAAGGATGTATCGCTCGGGTTGATTCGACTTAAGGTTTCCAAAGCATTACCTCAGATATTGCCGTACCTTGGCGAGGAGTAGAACGTCCGTGGCTTTTATAGATCTAAGTAAAGGTGAAGTCCAGTGCAAGATTGTCTACTATGGCCCCGGAAGGGGGGGGAAGACAACAAACTTGCTTTATATTCATAGGGCAATGTCGGAAAAAATCCGGGGAAAGATGGTAACCATTGATACCAAGGGAGACCGCACACTTTTTTTTGATTTTTTACCTCTGGCCCTCGGAAAAATTCACAACCTATCCATAAAAATCCAGCTTTACACAGTACCGGGCCAGGTAATGTACAATGCTACCAGAAAGCTTGTTTTGAAAGGCGTCGATGGGCTGGTTTTTGTTGCGGATTCTCTTAAAGTTCAGAAAGATAAGAACATACAAAGCCTCGAAAATTTGCGGGAAAACTTGGCAGATGAAAACATAAACCTGGAAGATATTCCGCTGGTTATGCAGTACAACAAGCGAGACTTGGCAGATGCAAATATTCCGCTACTCTCCATAGCGGAAATGGATGCTGATCTTAACAGTGAACTCAAGGTTCCCTGGTTTGAAGCGAGCGCCTTGAAGGGGCAGGGGGTTTTTGAAACCTTGAGAGAAATCAGTAAAAGGACGGTTAAACAGGTGAGTCGAAAACTTCTTTCTAAGTGAATTTTAATCCTAAATACCTGCTTTCACCTCTGATTTATGGAGGAAGTAATGTCTGAGAAGGAAAAAGTACAGAATAGCGACGTGGAAATAAAAAAATTCGAAGAGGAGGTCGAAGAGGCCATAGACGAACTCTTCGTTCCTTTATCTGCTGGCGGTCAGGAAGAAACTGAAGGGAACAAATCGGGCGATCAGCAAAGTGCCCTGGAGCCTGCGGATGAGAAAAATGATGGCAGGCCATCGGGAGAAGAAGACGGAAAGGAAGAAAAGGTAGATGTTCCAAACCTTGAATCATCTATAGAAGCAGCGATAGACGAGCTTTTCGTTGATACTACGTCCCATGATGATAGGGAACCTCAAGCTGTTGAAACCCAGGAAGTTATATCCAATGCACCGGAGGAAACAGTTGCTGAAGATACACCGAAAGAGGCTGATCTTGAATCGGGAGACCAGGAAGGTATTGCATCGGAACAGCAAGTAAATGCAGAAATTGTGGATTCTCTCAAGGAGAAACTCCTGTCTTTAGACTGGGAAATATCTGCAGCGAATATCAAGGCCATGGAAAAGGCGTTGACTGATATCCCCGCCGAGATTTTGAGTGATGCAAAAATAGTCTCCATTGTGAAGATGATGCAGGGTGTTTTAAAATACCTTGCCACGGTGAGGTATTCTGCTTCTCCATTGTCTATCCAGTTCTTGCGGGATGCCATGGAAGCCTTGGAAAGGTTCATGCTTCAACCAGCAATGGAGGAAGAGGAAGGGAAGAAGATTATTGGGGATTTGGTCAATAAATTTAGAAGACTTAAGTATGAAGCCAAAAAATACCGGAAGGTCAAAACAAAGAAAGAACCTGCGGCAAGGAAGATTGAAGAACGAGAATTGCCGGCGGAAGTTATTCCCGATGTGCTAAGCCAGATCGACCAGATTGAGAAAAGTATGGTGGAACTGGCTCAGTATAGCAAAAAGATTAGGGTCTGTGTGAATCGGGTTCACAATTTACTTAGCCGTTACGAAAGGTTGCAACAGGTACTTGAGCGTAAACCGGCATTGGCAAAGGTATCAAACTATTTTGGTGAAACAACTAGAGGCATGGTTCAGGAGATCAGCGGTATCGAAGGCTATCTGCGGATGCTGCAGGGAATCTACGAAGAAGGCAATGAAGCATTAAAACGCCACAGAGAAATTCTTGAGAAGAAGTCGGTTGGCAGGTCTCAGGAGGAGGTAGAGAAGCTGGAAGAAAAGCGGGAGCCGGCAGAGAAGGAGGCTAAGGATGATGCTATTTCAAGTGCGGGTAAGGATGAACCAGAAGCTGAACTCGATGCCGGTGTTGAAAAGACGCTTGTGGTTCCGCCACCTGTAGGAGATGAGCTACATGTCGGTTCAGTCGCGGGTGCCGACGTTCCAAGCGAGGTCGCCAAGGATATTTCGGAAGAAGCTCAACAGGATGTACCGGAAGCAATGCCGGATCCAGAGGAGAGGGAAGAGATACCTGAGATTGAAGTACCTCCTGTTCCGGAGACCTCCGCTGATGAGAAGGTAACGGTAGCTGAGGGGGTCGAAACACCGCCAGATTTGCCTGATGAAGAGGCAGCAGTACCGGAAGAAGAATCAATAGAAAAAGAAGAAATGCCTGAGATTTCCGCTCAAGCGGAAGAAGAGGTAAGCGAAAGTATGCCGGATGCCCCTACCGGCGAAACAACCTTTGAAACAGTATACCTTGTCACGGTAGCAGGAAAGGTCCTGGCTATCCCAAGCAGGTTTGTTGCCAACGTGTATTCGCTACCTGAACGTAAAATAGGACTCATCAGTTCCAAGGGTTATGCGTTTCTGAAAGAGCTAAAGCCTTTTTATAGAAGTATAAAGTATGGGTTGGCTGGACCGCTAGCCCAGAAAACTAAGAATGAACTTAAGAGTCTTAAAGCCAACGTGGTTAAGCTTGACTTGAAGTCGCTGAACGTATCGGAGGATAGTATTCCTGAAAAACAGAAAGGGATTGTCTTGCTCAGCGATGGTGAACATGCGGTACTGTTGTGTACTGACGAGTCAGTATCTAAAAGACCCACTCCTGTAACCAATTATGAAGGCAATCACATGGAGGGTTGCTTATCGGGCCGCGTGGAGATAGAAGGTCAATTCAACGTTCCCGTGCTTGACGTGGAACAGCTTCTTTCAGGGCAAGTAAACTAATTAAAATTCGTTTCAAGGCCGCCTTCGCCTTACGATTAACAAATGATTGAAGATATCCCGAAAAAATGGCCGAGGAGCATACTGATCAAGAACATTTCCAGCCTATTCCCAGCCCCTACGATGTTCGGATACAGGAGGCTGATCTTTACATAACTCACGGACTTTACGATGAAGCAGCTTCTGCCTATGAAAGCCTTCTCGAAGATATTGAAAAAGGAGACCTGGACAGCAAAGAAAAAAATCGTTTAATCCTGCTCGTTCAGGAAAAACTTAACAAGGCTCTGGACAAAAGCTCTTCCGGTGAAGTTGAATCTCCCGCCCCGTCAACCCCTTCAAAGAATGAAGAAATTGATCCTGTCCGACTGTTTAACCAGGGACTCGCTCTTAAAGATGTGGATTTGTACGAAGAGGCCATAGCTGAATTTGAACGTGCTATGCAAGCAGGTTACTCAAAATACGAAGTCTATGAACAGTGCGCTGAATGTGCTCTGGCACTTGATGAGAAGACTCGGGCGCTGAAATATCTTGAAGAAATCCTTGGCCTGGAAAAACTGGAGGACTCGGAGCGGGAGAGAGTAATGTTAATGGCGGCCGAATTATCAGAAGATGAAGGAGATTACCAGCGGGCCTTCGAGTATCTCAGCCAGATCGGGTTGAAACATCCGGAGAAATTCAGCGAAATAGAAGATAGGGTTAACAGGGTAAGGGAAAAACTCAAGAGTGATCACCTGGAAAAACTGCAACGTTTCATCGATATCGGAGACATTGTCCAATGTCGAGTCTTACTTGAAATCCTTGCCAAGGAGCTGGATGCAACAAAGGAAGAACTTACCCCCTACTGTGAAAAACTGGGGTTCCCAGTCAGTGACATATTCGTAGATATTGGAGTTCAAGACAGTGGCAGCGGTGATCTGGAGTCTGTATCAAGGGAAAGTGAGTTATCACATAAGAAAAAGTCCTCCGTAGAAGCCGTTAAAAAGCTTGGTCTGCCAGACGTAGATGCCAGAATTAGTAGAAAGGAATCAAAAACCGGAAAGGAACAGCCGGAGATTTCTGATCCGTCTTTACTTGGTAAAATTCTCACTACTATTAATATCGATAGACTGCCTCCCTTGCTTAAGAGGAAGAAAAAGAAGGAATATCAAGTTCATGGTTTTGTTGGTGAAGGAAGCACGTGCCTGGCTCTTAATGTAAAAGACCAGGAATCGGGAAAGACCTATGTGGCCCAGAGCCTGATTTCGGCTAGTGAGAAAATAACAAAAAATATTGAATTTTATGTTAAATGGGCTACGCTCATCTCAAACATGGGGTGTAAGCAGGTTGCAAAAGTTATTGACATAGCAGTATTAGATGACCGCCCCTTTCTAATAATGGAACATTTAGGCCCTTCGTTGGAAAGCGTTCTCGAAGAAAAGGATGCTCTTCCAGTAGATACTGTTCTTGCAATCGCTCATAATATACTTAAAGCCGTGGCTTACTGCCATACGCACCTGGGACTCGATGGCGAGAAGCACAAGGTTTATCATCTTGACCTGAGGCCCAGTAGGATTCTTTTTGATCCGAAAAAAAAAGAAAGACAGAAAATAATAAACCAGGGCTTGTGGACCTTGGTAGCTGGTGACGTTACTGCCGCCCTCTCCTATGGTCTTTTTGATTGCCCTCCAAGCTTGCTAGCTTACAAGGCACCAGAACAATTTCAACCGGAACTTCTTCTCAAACTTCATCGTCCGCCTGTTTGTACGGATATCTACGCGTTGGGAGTTATCATCTATGAAATGTTAACAGGATGTACACCATTTGTCGGGCCCACGTACGATGACTACATGACCCAGCATCTTTCCCGTTATCCGATTCCACCAAAGGTACTGGTCTCAAGCATACCAGAAGACTTAGATGCTATCGTGCTAAAATGCCTGCGAAAAAAACCGATGGAACGATGGCGAAGCGTCACGGAGCTGGAACTTGCCCTGGAAAAGGTTAAAATCTAGTTTCATCTCATTTCTACTAGCATTTGGGATAGTCACCATACCAAGATCTTGATTATTGTAAACTTTGGAGTAGAATTATATAAAAGTAGTCTAACGTACGCAGTTACCGGGTGCTGCCGTGTTGCTCAGTATCTTTATTGTATGAGAAACTTGGTAATTTGACCATGCGAACGGTGCTGCAGTCTCAGTTCATTCCGATAGCTCTTCCTGTGGAATAATAGTTCACAGTCATCTTGCTCCAGTTCGTGAGGGAAAAACACAGCTTTTGTAATTCCCGTTCAGGAACGAAAATTTTTCAAGTAACCTAAATAGCCTGGAGGAAAATGGGCGTGGACTCACTTTACCGTTTGTTAGCGATTACTTGGCAGAAAGGAGGGGATTATGGAAGAAAAAAAGAAAATTCTTGTCATAGATGATGATCCCGAAATCTGTGACGCTCTGACTGAAATTTTATCAGAAAACAACTACGATGTAATAACTGCACTTAATACTGAGGATGGGCTGAAGCTGCTGGAAAATGAAAAGCCCGACCTTCTAATCCTCGATATCATGATGGCAACCATGTACGAAGGGCTTGATTTTGCCACTGAGATAAGAAAAAGGGAAGGAATCTGGGGCATTCCCATTATGATTGTTTCTGCTAGACCTCCCGCAGAAAAGGGCTATTCACGTACTATTGACGAGGACATGGACTGGATTCATGCTGATATCTTCATGGAAAAACCTGTTGACCCGGATGATCTCATTCACAACGTTCGATTACTCTTAAAGTAATTTGTCAGGTGCCCTAATGAAATGGGCATGTTATTGGCTGAAGTCTTATTCTTGCACCACGATCTTATTTTGCGTTGAAGCTTTTTTGCTTCCAATAAGTTTTCGCCGGGAAGCCTTAGATGGTTAGTTGTGTCTAGCTTTCTTAGCTCCGGCAATACTGGTTCGGTAGGAAAAGGAAATGTGGTACAGGAGTATCGGATTTAAACTAATATTTTCCGTGGGCATTGGGGTGATGCTCGTTATTATGATTTTTTCTTACGTAAACCTTGAAGCTCAGCGTAGGCAGCTTCTCCAGGAAATGGTACGTAATAGCAATCTTGTAAGCGAAGTCATAAAGCGTAGCCTTAGGTATAACATGCTCCAATACAACCCGGATCAGCTCTACCAGGCTATTGATACAATAGGAGCACAGGAAGGAATAGAAAAGGTTAGAATCTTTAACGCACTAGGTAAAATTATCTATTCTTCAGATAAACAGGAAGTGGGAACTGTTTTAGATAAAACAGCAGAACAATGTTACGCCTGCCATGCCAAGGAAAAGCCTTTCAAAAGACTTAGCACCACGGATCGTTCAAGAATCTTTTCAATGGCCAAGGGATACCCGGTTCTAGGAATGATCAACCCTATTTATAACGAGCCTGATTGTTTTAACGCCGCATGCCATGTTCATCCTAAAGATCAGGAGGTGCTTGGAGTCCTTGACATAGATGTAAATCTAAAGGAAGTAAACCAGTTGATCAGAGACCAGAGAAACAAGATGATTCTTTTTACACTTCTTGCGGTATCGGTGATTTTCCTTATTGTCACGATTCTTATAAATCGCCTATTAAGACAGCCGGTGAAGCGTTTGCTTGAAGGAACCGAAAGAGTTGCAGCCGGAGATCTTACAACCCCCATACCGGTTACTTCCAGGGACGAACTTGGAATATTGGCAAATTCGTTCAACCAAATGACGGCAAGGTTGAAAGACTCGGAAAGAGAACTAAAAGCATCGGAAGAAAAGTATAGGTCTCTTTTTGAAAATGATCCGAATCCCATTTTTGTTGTTGATCTCGAAACATTCCGCATCCTCGATGTTAACATCCGGGCCATTGAAACCTACGGGTATTCCCGGGAGGAGTTCCTCTCAATGTCGTTCCTGGATCTCGGGGATGAAGAAGAAGCAGAAAAGATACAGTCACTCGTCGTCCATAGCTGTATATTCTTACCAAAGATCAGACATCGGAAAAAGGATGGATCGGTCCTATACGTTAACATTCATTCGTGTCCAAGACAGCACCTGGGAAAGGATGTCATCATTGCAAACATTGCTGATATCAGTGAGAGGATTCAAGCGGAAGCCCAGCTAATCCAGGCGGGTAAAATGGCTACCCTGGGTGAGATGTCAGCGGGGGTTGCCCATGAACTTAATCAACCACTCAATGCAATTCGGGTAGGGACGGAATACCTTTCCAAGGTTTTCTCTCGAAGGTTGAATGTTTCTAAAGAAGTTATCAAAAAAGTTTGTAACGAGGTAATATCCCAGGTTGAAAGGGCTTCGAGTATTATTAACCATTTGAGAGAATTTGGGAGAAAATCGGAAGTCGATGAACTGGATAAGATAGATATAAACAAGCCAATAAGGGATGTTTTTACCTTGCTCGGCCAGCAATTGAGGGTAAGAGGAATTAAAGTCGAACTCAATTTGGCTGAAGATCTACCTCCTATCCTGGGTGTACCAAACAGGTTGGAGCAAGTTTTCTTGAATCTGGTGATGAATGCCAGGGATGCGATTCTTGAGAAAAAAGAATTAATGGTAAATGAAAATTTTGATCCTTGTATTCACATCAGTTCCCGCCAGGAAGGTTCAGAAATAGTTGTCGAAGTGACTGATAATGGTATTGGAATACCAGAAGAAGTTAAGGATCGGATTTTCGAGCCGTTTTTTACAACGAAAGAGGTTGGAAAGGGAACCGGTCTTGGACTATCGATAAGTTACGGAATAGTTAAGGACTACGGCGGTAACATCGAGGTTAAAAGCACGGGAAAAGAAGGTACGACATTCAGGCTTACCTTTCCCATTGCTGAGTAGTAAAGGGTATATTCCCTGAATGACTACAAGAGGGTGTCATGTTTGATGAGGCTTTTGAAAATGATTCCGTGGGGAGAAGGATCCTGGTCATAGATGACGAGGAAAGCACGCGAGAACTTCTAAAACTAACGCTTGAAGCCGATGGGTACGAAGTACGTGTAGCTGAAGACGGATACAGAGGACTGGAAATTTTCGAGGATTTCAAGCCCGAGATCATTCTTACGGACATCAAAATGCCCGGGTTGGACGGGGTCGAGGTGCTGCGTCGTTTAAAAGATAGAGGGGAAGATGTAGAAGTCATTGTCATTACCGGTCATGGGGAAATGAAGCTGGCTATAGAAGCTCTTCAACTTGAAGCTTCGGATTTTATTAATAAACCGATAAGTGATCTGGCACTGAGTGTAGCACTTAAAAGGGCAAAAGAAAAAATATGGATGCGGAAAAAACTCAATGAATACATGGTTACCCTCGAAGGAAAGCTGAAAGATGCCGTTGACGAAATTCACAAGCGCCATGACTTTGAACACAAGCTGATCGAGACGTCAATTGATGGAATAATTGCTAACGACAGAAAAGGAAACATACTGATCTTTAATGAGGGAGCTTCCAGGATTTACGGTTATTCCAAGGAAGAAGCAATCAACAGCCTCCGTGTTACGGAGCTTTATCCGGAAGGAGAGGCGAGGAGGATAAAGAAGAAGATATATAGCGAAGAATATGGAGGCCCCGGAAGGCTCGTTAATTATGAAACCATGGCCGTCACGAAGGATGGGCGCCTTGTGCCTATTCTTCTTTCAGCTACTCTCATTTATGAAGATGGTAAAGAAGTAGCTACCGTCGGGTATTTTAAAGACCTGAGTGAAATAAAAAAGTTACAAGAAGAGCTGGTCCAGCGAGAAAAGATGGCCGCAATTGGTCAAGCCATGGCAGAAGTTGCACACGGTGTTAAGAACATTCTCTACGGGATGAAGCTTGGTGCATACATGGTGGACAAAGGGATGGATGCCCACAACCTGGAAAAAGCCAAAAGAGGATGGAATCTCGTTAAAAAAAATATAGACCGGATCTCGCGCCTTTCCTTGGATATGTTGAGCTATGCACGGGAAAAAATCACCGAAAGAAAAAATGTATGCCTGAACGATGTTATCGAAGAAGTATGTGAACTAGTCAGCGAGCGACTTAAAAAAGAAAAGATAACCTTGGTGAAAAATCTCCAGGATGGGCTTCCGGAAATGATTCTGGATCTTGAATCGATTCATGCATGTATTCTCAACTTGATAACCAATGCAATAGAAGCATTTCCTGAACAAAAGGAAAGAAGGAGAATTGAAGTCTACACGAAACTCATACCCAATTCCCACGTTTGTGTTGATATCATTGATAATGGCCGGGGAATGAGTGAGGAAGTGAGGAAAAAAATTTTTACACCCCTTTTCACAACAAAGGGCGCTCATGGAACAGGGCTGGGCTTGGCAATCGTAGATAAAATCGTCAAGGAACACGGGGGCTATATTGAAATCGAGTCTCAATTCAATAAAGGAACCCGGTTCTCTGTGTACCTCCCTGTAGGTGAAGGATTTCATTCGGCTCCGGGAGATTTAAAAACTGACTGAATTGCTCTTAGTGCAAGATCCAGATGTTTCTCCCGAACGAGAATGAGAGAAGACGTGATGGTTGTAGAGTTTGCAAGTATTTCAATGCCCGATTCTCTCATGGCATTAAATAAAATACTTGCTATTCCAGGACGAATGTCAAAATGAGCCCCGAGAATCCTAATTAAACCGACTTCTTTTGTAATTCTAATGTTACCAATCTTACTAAAAAGCTGAAACTTGCCACTGTGATTGGTGAGTTTCTCGAAATCATCCCTGTGTAATGCCAGGGAAACATTTCTGTTGCCTCCTTCACTTGGTCCCTCAGTGAGGAAGTGAATCATTATGTTGTTGTCTTCGAGTAATTCGAACGTGCGTTTCAGCGTTTCATTGTCCTTCTCAGTCATCGTAATGTAGAGTAGGATTAAAGATTCTTGAACTTTTATCGGAAATATTTCTAGCTTTTTTTTCATTCCTCTAGTTTTTTCGAGTTTGTCAAAAGTGGTGCCACACGACATCAACTGAAATAAAACGCTGATTTCAAGAGATTGCGAGCCTGGGGTAATTTCTTTGACCATATCACGCATGAAATTACCGAGCTAGCCGTACTGATTGCCAGGATTTCAACGTTGTTCGAATGAAAGGTATTATAAAGATGTATGGCTACTCCAGGATTCCCTTTAAACGGGTAAAGTGAGATTATCCTGACTCCTTGGTGGGAGGTAAAACCTGATATGTTATTGGTTATTTCACGCCGGGAAAAGATAGCAAGTACTTTTTCCCGCTGATCTGGATCCGTACTTATCCGAGCCCAGTAATGATTGTCTGACTGAGGGGTTTTGCTCAGAAATCGAATATTTATTGATAGGTCTCCGAGAAAGTTTAATATATTGCAGAGAGCATCCTCAGCTCGGAAAGAAAACGTAAAGAGATCCTGTTCGGGACTCTCAAGAATCCCCGTTAATTTAATTCTTGGCGGTTCCGGTGCACCAATTTTTCGAATTATCTGGACTAATTTGGCCTTTTTTTGCATCGTTTTACCCTTGCGTGATGAAGGCTCTAAATGCCTTTTACCAAATCTACTTTATTACGATTCCGTTTGAAATCGTTTTATGAGCGGGTTTTATCCACTTTTGTTCTTTAAATTTTAACAAGAACCGAGTATTGTTCAAGGAACGAATTTACAGCCCGAGAATTCACTTTGGAGGTTAATGTTTCTCTTGGGTGTGGGAAAAACTCCTTATCTTCAGGGTAAGAAAAGTTTTGGATTGTAGTAAGTCGGCGTGTTATCATCTCAGTTATACATTCCGATTAAAAGAACATTCTGGGTAAGATCTTTATAAACTCTGTAATTCCTGATAACCCTGCCCTCCACAAGGCTCCACCTAAAATACTGGTTATTCCTTTTATGCCATTGTATAGCTCACTGCTGTAAGGATGCCACCAGATATCTCTCTTGGTAAAATAAAGGAGGTCGTCCACGATGACTTGGGGTTGTGTCATTTCGTCGAAACCGATTTGGCCGTGAGTTCTCCCGATACCAGAATTCTTGAACCCACCCCAAGGCGTTTCCGGCATTGCATGGCTTACAAGATGATCATTAATGGTCACTGCACCGGCCTCGATTTTTTGAGCTATCTCACGTCCTAATTTCTTTTTCCTTGTCCATACAGAGGCAGTTAAGCCCATGGTTGAGTCATTGGCCAGATAAATTGCTTCGTCAATACTGCTGAAAGGCATAACAGGGAGTACGGGTCCGAAGGTTTCTTCTTTCATTATTTTCATAGTGTTGTTGACATTGATAAGGACAAGAGCAGGTAGAAAATTTCCTTCTATGTGTTCCGGAGGTTGTGACTGAGCAAAGATCCTTGCTCCCTTCTCAAGGGCATCTCTTATGTGTTCCCGGACAATCTTTACCTGCCGTGTGTTCGTCATTGCTCCTATGTCAGTGTTTAAATCGGCGCCTACTCCTGTCCGAAGATTTTCTACTTTCTCTTTTAAAATTTCTAGAAATTCCTCATAGATGCTCTTGTGCACGTAGATGCGTTCAACGGCACCGCAAGATTGCCCTGCGTTTTGAAGCCCTGCCCAGACGGCCCCTGCTGCAGCTCGCCCTAGGTTTGCATCTTCACAAACTATCATCGGATCATTTCCGCCTAGTTCCAGGCATACCGGAGTTAAGGTCTCCGATGCCTTTTTCATCAATTCCTTACCGACTATGGTTGAACCGGTGAAGAAAAGCTTACCAATTCCTCCTTCAAGAAATGCATCTCCTGCAACTTTCCCCGGCATATTCACATGGGTAAAAAGCCCTTTGGGCAGTTCTGCCGTTTCAATAGCTTCTTTCAAAAGGTGGCCGACTAACTGGGTCTCAGATGCTATCTTGAGAATCACTGCATTGCCAGCCAGCAGTGCCATGATTACCTCCGAGAAAGGTATGCAAAAAGGGTAGTTCCAAGGAGAAATTATCCCCACGACCCCGTACGGGACTCGTCTTACTTTGCTTACCTTGTTAGCAAGCAACACTGAACCGGGTATGAGGTTCTTATCTTTCAAAAATTTTGGAGCTTTCTTACAGTAGTAGTTAATAGACAGAATTGTGTGCAAGACCTCGGTTACGAGGGCATCTACGCGGGTCTTTCCGTTATCCCTTGATATGGTTAAAGCAATCTCATCGATGTTATCAACCAGGTATTCCCGGATCTTCTCAACTCGCCTTACCCTTTCCTTGATGGGTAAAGATGCCCATGCCGGTTGAATTTTTTTTGCCCTTTTTATTGCTATCCTAACTTCTTCAGTGCTATTTAAGCTGAACTCACCCAGTTTCTCCCCGGTAGCAGGGTCATAGCTGGCAATTGTTGCCGATTTTTTACTTCTTCCCATCATATTAGTTCCTCGTTTTTTGCTCAATTCTAGCTCCATGGCTTTGGCCAAGATGACCAACGTAAAGCTAATTTTAAGATTCTATCGCGGTGTTGCGATTTAACACAGATAAGAATTACTCACAGGAGTACATACTCACTTGAATCTTACTTTCTTCCGGTGAATTCGTCCATACCGCTGTTAATACCGAGAAAAGTTGCTACCCAATCAAATATACAAACAGGCAGACATCTCAAAAGGGGAACGGTGTAGACAATTGGAGGCATAAACAGGCGAGGCCTGTTTTTCTTTATGGCATTAACGATCTTCTTTGAGACGATTCTCTCATCCATTATGGGGAGGATTGAAGGAAAGCGAGTCTTAACCCCTTCAAACATTCCCGTATTTATGTAAAACGGGCACACGACGGTGGTTTTTATGTTTAACCCGCGCGTTTTAAACTCCATTCTAAGAGATTCGTCGAAACCAAACACAGCAAATTTCGATGCGCAGTAATCCGCCAACCTGTTTACCCCTATTAGTCCTCCGGCGGAAGAAATAGTGACGATATGCCCGGAATTCCGTTTAATCATGTCAGGCAAGAAGGCTTTAACGGTCCAGAAATGTGCCAGAGTGTTCACTGCGAAGGTTTTCTCGATCACGTCATCGGACAGCTCAATAAATGGCTTGCCCGATACGATCCCGGCGTTGTTGATGAGTATATCAAGGTCGCCAACCTCCTTTTTTACCTGAGAGGCTGTTTCATGGATGTTTTCCCGTTCTGATATGTCACAAAAATAAGTAGCAACTTTCCCGCCCAGTTCGATTATCTCTCCCTCCACTTTTTTCATATTTTCCCGATCGATATCCCAAATAACTATGTTGGATCCCTCTCTCGCCATCAAAAGTCCCATTTGTCTCCCAATGCCACTAGCGCCTCCTGTGATTAACACGTTTCTGCCTTTAAGTTCGGTCATTGGCTCCCCCTTTAGCAACAATAAAGTTTATGGTTAGACTCCCATGGTATTTGTGCACCGCAACTAGACATGAAAATCGGCGATCTATTTTTATAAAGAAATGAAAAGCTTTTTCTATCGGTTTCATGCGAGTTGTTTTTCGCACCTCTAAGCGATAAGGACAGGCCTTTCACTTTCTCATTCTTACTATCAATATGGATGATAAGAGTAAGCAATTTTGTTGGAAATGTTATCGTATGCACTAATTACCTTGGCGTACGTCCCAAGAACTTCTGGTGATCTGCCGTCTCCCAACTTTGCCGAGACAAGGGGAAAATGGCGGTTCTCAAGCAGATGGCTACAAGAAGCTTTCAATACTCATCGAAAACTATTTTCATTTAACGTTTAACTAAGAGGCGCTATATTTCTAACCTCGATCTGTACGGCTCCACTATCCGAGACAACCCTGCCCCTTAGAAGAAACGCAGTACTGGAATCGAGGTGCTGGCAGAACTTTCTGTAAACATCGGGGAAAATGACTACATCGTATATATCCGTTTCGTCTTCAAAGGAAACGAATTCCATAGGTTCATTGTTTTTGGCCATGATTTCTTTGCGAGTGATTAAATAGCCATACAT
>JALSTM010000041.1 GCA_026983715.1 Desulfobacterales bacterium | reverse complement strand
AAGGCTGGAGCCTTTCCCAATCGTCTTCTGAACTCTCGAAGATTGACTGCTTAATTTGTCATGATTCCACACATACCTATAAAAAAGACATAAAAAAGGGTGGTGTCCCTGTGGCAGGAATCGATCTCATAAAAGTAGCCACGAAGGTTGGTAAACCCGACCGTTCGAACTGCGGATCATGCCACTTTTCTGGTCCACCGGATGACATTCTTTTCCACGGCATGATGAATCCGAAACTCGCCAAAGCTGGGAAGCTCTGCGACGTTCACATGGGTACCACTTTTGAAGAAATGAACGTCAGATGCCAGTATTGTCACAAGACAAAAAAACATAAAATGGCGGGAATGGTCACGAGAAGTACTCCTGAGGAAGGAGTAGTATCATGTGAGCGATGCCATACCAATAAGCCTCATCCACCCGGAAATCTCCTCAGTCACCATTTAAACAAGCATACCAAAAATATTGCCTGCGAAACGTGTCATATACCGGTTGTTTTCAAAAACAAGGAAGTCCAGGTAAGCCTTGATTGGAGTAAAGTGAAAAAAGAATCGTTAAAGGAGGCTATTTCTTCTGCTCAATGCATTAAACCCGAGTACCGATGGTTCACCGGCAAGGTGAAGAGAATAACCCTCGGTGAAAAGATTCCCGACCTTTCAAGGGCCGTAGAAATTAACAGGCCGGTAGGTAGCTACCGCGACCCGAAAGCAAAGATTTCGCCATTTGTCATACACAGGGCAAAACAGCCAGTGGATAGTGTAAACAGGTACTTTGCCGTACCGAGTATATGGCCGGAAATAATGTTAAAGGATGACTGGAATGCATCTCTAGCTGGCGGAATGAACCAGGCAGGCCTTCATTACAGTGGTAAGTTTAAATTTGTTGACACAGTATACTATTCCGGGGTTCACCACGAGGTCTTACCCAAAAAGATTGCTCTTTCGTGTGCCAATTGCCACGAGGCATTAAATAGCAAACCATCCTGTGGCCTGTGCCATAGACCAACTAAAAACGTGGATTTTCTCGCCCTTGCTCGCGAAGGAGGCAAATTCGAAATTCTGGTCAACAAGGGTCTCCCCGTGAAAAACCTCGTTGGATTGACAGATTACATCAACTTTAGAAAGCTCGGATACGCTGGAGATCCTATAAAAGTAGGTGGTAGGTTTCAGGAACTCAAAATAGAATTGCAAAAAGAAAAAGATGAAAAAAGTGAGCCTGCACGAATGTACTTTTTCTAGACAGGATTTTGTTCTCCCGGAACACCCTGTAGGTATAGAGAAAAACTTGGAAATACTGAAAAGTTTATTGTCCACTATTTGCGAGGTCTTCTGGGGACCCACATTAGAATTGTGCTCCATGTTCCGATCCCAACAATTCTGGGTCTCTCTCGTAGAGATCGTAGAACACCTTAACATTTCAACGAGTTTAATCTTGAAGTTGAAAAGATATACAGAACAGTTCGACAATCCAGAGCAACTGCTTTCCGAACTGGAATCTGAGTACGTAAGGCTGTTTATCAACTCGGTGAAAGGAATACGGGCGCCACTTTACCAGTCGTGTTATGAAAACCCTGAACAACTACTCATGCGTAAATCCGCGATCCAAATGGCCCGACGACTGGAAGAATCGGGTCTCAAGCTATCAAACGACTTATCAGAACCGCCGGATCACATCTGTGTAGAACTGGAATATCTCTACTACCTACTGTCGCAAGGAAATAATTCTGGATCCATATTTAACGAGAAAGCGGTAAAGTTTTTGTGCTCCGTCCTACTTCCTTGGGTAGAAAAGTTCGTTAGCAGGATCAGAAAGGATGAAAAGGATATATTTTTTTCCTCCTGGGGGGAAATTATGTTGGGCGTTTTAAGAGGAATTGATCTTTGCCACACTGGCAGGTTAACTCAAACATCGACATTTTAGATTTCTAAGGCTACAATAAATTTGAATACGGTATTTTATTTTTTCTCGCATGAACGAGGAAGTATCCTGATAGTAAGATTTTCCGTTCCCGAGAGAGCTTAGGTTATGAAACAACGGAGAAGGCATCAGGTAATTTACATCGATCTAGTAAATCAGCAGAGTAATACCAGAAAACCATGTGAATTCAAGGAAAATAACTATGATGTGGAAGTAGTTGAATCTTTTTGCACAACTCCCGATGAACTTCAAAGGTTTAGCGTTGTAGTTTTTAACGTCGGTGAAAAATCCGAGGATCTCAAAAATAGCATAAAGAGACTCAAAAACCATGAAATTGCGAATTTTCCTCCTGTTCTTTTCATCTTTGACGAAGTGAACGAGGAAACCAGGGCGTTGATGAGCCTTTTTCCATCGTCCGATTTTGTAACAACGAGAGATCCTGCTGAAATAGAGTACAGGCTCGAAAAGCTTGCCAGTTCCAGGGTTAAGCCTCACCTTTTATCCCTTGATGAAATCCTTTCCGGAATATTTGACCAGATCCAGGAAAAGGTAATGGTAGTTGACCAGCAGCACAGGATTGTTTTCGTGAACCCGGGACTGGCAGAAATTATTGGCAAGAAACCAAGCGAAATGGTCGGCGAGTACTGTTACAACTTTAAAGAACTCCTCTGCGGAATAGAGGATCACGAGCACCGAGAAGGTCCCTGCGGCAAGTGTAAAAGACCAATTGACCAGCGACCCAATATTACGAAAGCCTTTCATTTAGGAGGTGAACTAAAATACTTTGAGATTTCAACATATCCTGTTAAGCCTCCCGGCGCTGATGCACCCTTTTCGTTGCGCTGTTTCAAGGACGTAACAACTAGAGTGCTGCTAGAGAAAGAGCTGAGAGGACAGGCAGACAAAATTGCAAGGATTGTCGAAGAGAGAACAAAAAAGCTCGAAGAAACCAAGGACTATCTGGAACGAATACTTGAAGCGACGCATGATCTATTTTTTACTCTGAATCTGGAGAAAGAGATCACGTACCTCAACAGGAACGTCTGCCAACTAGGGTATCAACCTGAACAATTGCTAGGACAGAAAATTAACGTCCTTATATCAGATTCTTCTTTTGGGAACTTCTTTGAAAGCGTGATAAAGAAGAAGGAGCCTTCTTCGTTGCAGGTTAACTTTGTTACTAGAGACGAAGAAATTCGCCCACATGTTCTTGACGCTTACCCTCTTTTTAATGAACGAGATCGAGTAGTGGGGATTCTTGGGGTAAGCAGGGACATAACCGAAAAAAAGGCGATGGAAAAACAGCTACTGGAAAATGCTAAATTCTCATTTCTTGGGCAAATTGCAGCAGGTCTGGCACACGAAATAAAAAATCCTCTGGCTGTTATTGAAGGGACGTCAGCGTATTGCATAAAAAAACAGCCGGGGCTGGCGCAGTTGAGGGAAAGTTTCAAGGTTATCAATAGGAATGTCTCTCATGCCCAAAAAATCTTGAACGACCTACTTGATTTCGCAAGGCCTAAACCTCTTAAGGCAAGACCACATAAGATAAATAACGTAATAGAAAGAGCCATTAACCTTGTGGCCCTCGACCTTGAACATTCGGACATATCGCTTGCCATGAAACTTTTTTCCCCGTCACCCATCGTTGTGTGTGATGAAAAACAGTTGAACCAGGTTTTCCTTGATCTGGTCTGGAATGCAAGACAGGCAATGCCTCGAGGTGGTAGTTTGACGATCACGACAACTATCAACAGCCACGCACCTATTGGTCTCGCATTAACGACAGATATATGCCCCGAGATGCAAGAGAAAAAGCGCCATTTTATAAAGATTTCGTTTTCTGATTCCGGCGTGGGCATTGACGAAAAGTCGATCAAGAAAATCTTTGAACCCTTTTATACGTCAAAACCCAAGGGACTTGGGCTAGGATTGAGCATTTGTAGAAGAATTATCCAGGCCCACGGTGGAACCATCTCTGCAGAAAGCAACCCGGGCATGGGAACGACAATCTCGATATTTTTACCAATAGAAGCTTATGCATAGGTCAGCTGTACAAATGAAAGAAAACAGGAAACAGAAGATCTTTATCATTGATGATGACGAAGATGTCCGCTGGACTCTGGGTAACATTTTGCAGTCCGAAGGCTACGAGATTGAAGAATGCGAGGATAGTGAAACAGCTATGCGGATGCTGGAAAATTCGGAGCCTGATCTGGTGCTTCTTGATAAGAATATCCCGGGGAAGACTGATGGTATAACTGCCCTCAAAATGATAAAAGAACAAAATCCCGATCTACCAGTAATTATTCTTACCGCATACGGAGACCTCGAAAGTGCCGTGGAAGCCATAAAATCAGGAGCCTATGATTACCTCGACAAAGCATTTGGGGACGAAAAAATACTGATTACCATTACTAGAGCCCTTGAACAACATTCTCTATCTCGGGAAATCAGAAGACTCAGGCAGTGCCTTGAAGATAGAGACCGGTTGCTGGAGACAATGGGTACGAGTCCGGAAATTCGAAATCTTATAAAACAAATACAAAAGGTTGCTAAAACCAATTTTACCGTCGTGATAGAAGGTGAAAGCGGTACGGGAAAAGAACTTGTCGCGAGGTTTTTGCACGAATTGAGCGACCGCAACACGAAACCTTTCGTCGCTCTGGACTGCACCACGATTCCGGAGACTCTAATCGAAAGCGAACTTTTCGGATTCGAAAGGGGAAGCTTTACGGGAGCAACTCAAAGCAGGCGAGGGTTTTTGGAAGAGGCCAACGGTGGGACTTTTTTCCTGGATGAAATCGGGAATCTCCCGGTAGCAGTTCAAAACAAGCTCTTGAGGACTCTCCAGGAAAAGAAAATACGTCGCCTGGGGAGCAGGGAAGAGATATCCCTGGACATCAGGTTAATAACAGCAACCAACGTATCTCTGGAAATGCTTGTTACACAGAACCGGTTGAGACAAGATTTATTTTGGAGAATCAATGAGTTCAGAATTACCATTCCTCCGCTTCGCGAAAGAAAAGATGACATCATGTACCTTGCCAAGCGCTTCTTAGACGAAGCCTGCCAGGAACTGGGAAAGAATATTCGGGGTTTTACCGAGAGCGCCCTCGATCACATGCTTAATTATTCATGGCCCGGCAATATAAGAGAACTGAGAAATTCCATAAGACGTGCCGCACTGCTTGCAGAAAACGAAATAACAAAATCTCTCCTTCCTTCCGATGGTAACAACAAAATGTTTTTTAACGTAAACTCGCACGTCAGCCAGGCACCGAATAGGCCATCAACTGACTACAGCGGAAAAAGGCTTGCCGATGCGGTGTCGGAATTCGAAGCCAGCATCATCCGGAAAACACTAGTTGAAACCAGAGGAAATAAGTCTCAGGCGGCACGGCTTCTTGACATAGACTTCAAAACACTTCAAAGCAAAATTAAGAAATACCATATCTCCGTCCCCACCGTGAAAAAGTAATTTAAAAAGCTCTGATTAATTCCGATTTCTAAGATTACAACCTGAATCCGAGATCGTTCACCTTTGCCGCAGATGCAAGGAAGAGCCCGTCGAACTATAGTACGCTATGTCCGGTGGGCGATGACGCCGAAGATGCGGTGCAGGTGGACAAACCGCAGGGCGAAAAAAGATTGCTTGACAAGATGAAGAATAATCCGCCCCGGCTATGTGGCCAATAATGATCAATTTAAACATGTTATACAAATAAGGTATAAAGTTTCGTCACGGATTCAGGTATCAATCAATTAAACAAGCAGGACAAGCATAACTCAGAAACCGTCATTCTGGGCGGAGCGAAACGTAGAACCGTAATCTAGGATTCTCTTACTGGATGCCGGATAGAGCCTACCCCTAACAAGATCAGGGGTCCGGCATCACGTGGAAGTGGTGTAAATGGCAAACTAAATAATTAATCAGGGTTTTCTTTGGTGTCTCTTTCGGGAATGGTTGAAACCCCTCCTTTTCACGCGAACAAAATTATGGATTCTCGCGAAGAGACTTGTCCACGCGCTTCCAAAACCTTTGCATTTGGGGAAATTCCTGATACATTTACAGCCCGATTGTATCGAGGCTTCTACTTCCAACAAGTGGGTGGACGCTTTGAGAAACTGTATATTTTTTGAGCCAGTTTACATTTCTAGGTTAACTTAAGGAAGCTCTGATTAATTGCGACTTTTAGGAGTACCAATCAATTAAACAAGTAGGATGAGCAAAACGTTTCCTTAAGAGAGGACACTTCACAAGGCTATGGATGCAATTATACTTGCAGCAGGATTCGCCACCAGGTTGAGGCCACTTTCTTTCGTTCGGCCGAAAGTACTAGTGCCGATCTGTGGGCGGCCACTGCTTGATATTATGCTTAGACAATTATCAGTTTCAGGTTTCAAGCATGTTCACATAAATACACATCATCTGCCGGAACAACTTGAAACATTTCTTCAAAAGCAAAAGTACCCGCTGGACATAAAAATTTACCATGAGGAGAAAATCCTTGGCACCGGAGGTGGAATCTATAGGATGGCATCAGACGTTGTTGATAAAAAAGCCCAAATACTGGTACTCAACGGAGATATTCTCGCAGGGCTAGACCTCGAGTTTCTATGTGAATACCACTCCAAATCAGGGGGAGCAGTTACCATGGTTATGGTTGATTCATCTACATTTAATAATGTTCTTGTTGATGCGGATTTTTCCATCCTCGCTTTCGGAGAAAAGGCCAAAAGGTTGGTAGACGGCGTCTCTGGTTCACGTCTTATGACTTTTACAGGGATACATGTTGTCAACAGAGAAATAATTGCAAAATATTCTCCAAGAAGAGATTTTTTTTCCATTATTGACACGTATGAAAACGCAATATCCGCCGGTGAGAAGGTAAAAGCCGTCTTTCTCCCACGGATGCCCTGGCAGGAGGTAGGTTCTATAGCAGGTTATTGGGAAGCTCACATGAGGATTAAGGAAAAACCGGATATCTTTTCACCTTGGCTCACGGAAGTTAAATTTCCGATTGTAGACGTCACAGCCACCATACACCGGGGAACTCAGATGGAAGGTATTGTATGCATCGGAAAATCGTGCAGGATTGATTCCGGGGTACGCTTAAGAGACGTAATCATATGGGACTGGGTTCACATTAAGAAAGACGCAGAGCTTACAAACGTCATAGTTTGCGACCACTGCACGGTGGAGAATTCGGCAAAAGACACGATTTTATTGAACGCCAGATAATCATGAACTACGAGTATGCGAAAAAAACTATTGAAGAGAATACTTACCCCAGCAATATCTAAGGAACTACCCGGCATTGAACCTGACAAACTTCCAGAAATTAGCTTCCAGGCTATGCAGGGAGATGGATCATCGAGGCAATTTTACCGGTTTTTTGTTGGAGAGCGTTCACTTATAGCTATCTTGGCGCCCGTGGATTCGTTAACAGGAATAAATGAAAACGATTCTTACCATTACATCGGTAAGCAACTTATGAAGGCTGGAATACCCGTCCCGAGAATATACGCTTACGATAGGTCGGAAGGGGTAATCATAGTGGAAGATCTCGGAGACACCCACCTTCAGTCCTTATTGGATTTCAATGCCAGATATAGTGAAAGCAAGAACTGGTACCATTCCATAATCCCGGTCCTGGCCAGGATGCATCTTAATGCGGTAAAAGGATTTGATACACGTTATTGCTTTGACACCCCCGTGTATGACAAAAATTTTATATATCAACGAGAACTCCTTTATTTCAAGCGCGAATTGGTAGAAAGGTATTGTGATCTGGATGTTAGCGATCACGAAATGGACAAAGAATTCAAAAAACTTACGGATCTTGTTTCCCTAATCCCGAATAATTTTTTCATGCATCGAGATTTTCAATCCAGAAACATCATGGTCAAGGGGAGTGATTTTTTTTTCATAGACTTCCAGGGAGGACGGCTAGGACCGCCTACCTACGACCTTGCCTCTTTACTCATTGATCCTTATGTAGCTATACCTGATGAGCTTCAGGAAGAACTCATGATAAGCTACTTCCTGGAGATGAAATCCCATCTGGGTATGTCTCGGGATGAATTCGTTGAAAACTATTGGCTTACAGCTATTTGCAGAAATCTCCAGATTCTCGCAGCTTTTGTTTTTTTAAGCCAGGTAAGAAAAAAATCGTTTTTCGCAAACTACATACCTCACGCAACTTGTCAATTGAAGCGGGTTTTAGAAAACTCGGGTAACTACGAGTTCCGTGTACTAAAAGAAATAGCAGTGGCTTTGACACAAAAGTTTCCAACGGATGCCAATGGAGTTTAAAGTAGAAAAGATTAGTTACATAATTAGACAGTACAGGCACCTTGCGGCGGTGGCCGGCATTACCTTAATCTGGGCAATGATTTACCTACCTTCTCTAAGCGTCCCAGATGTCACTCACAACGAGAGCCGGCGCATACTTCCAGCCATTACTATGGTGAATACCGGAAACTGGGCAGTTCCTATGCTCGGAGGAAGACCCTATTTTAGGAAACCTCCTATGATGAGCTGGATAATCGCGGCATTTTATAAATTGACTGGCAGGCATGGAATCTTAATTTCTAGGCTTCCAACGACTATCTTCATCCTCTGTTTTGCCGTAATACTTGTCTTCATGCCTTCTGGTATCCTCGACTTGGAAGCCCGGGTAATATCATCCTGCATATTTTTGACAACTTTCGGTATGATCCTACAGGGACGAACCGCTAACATTGATCCCGTTTACGTCTGTTTCACGGGATTTGCAACTATTCTCTGGCTACATGGGTGGAGCAAAAATACCTCCCGGTGGTGGAGGTGGCTGCCAGCTATCATCCCTCTTGCTGTTGGTATGTTACTCAAGGGACCGCTCATTCTCTTTTTCTTTTACACCATCGTCGCTGTGCTCCTTTTCCTGACAAGCGAGAAAAGGGAAATTTTATCGCTGCCGAGCATTATTACATTTGCTTTTTCGCTCATACCTTTTTGCGTGTGGAGCTATTACGCAAAGCATGGTCTCCTAAAGGCTGGTTCTCATCCCCATTTTAGCAGCATCTGGTTACACGAAATAACGTACAGGTTCAGCCTTGGTCGAATAGGTGTTGCAAAATGGGGAAGGCGTGTAATGGGAGGCATCTTTCAATTTCTGCCGTGGCTTCCCTTCCTTGCTTGGATAAAGAACATCTCCACGGGTACAACCGTTGGCAAAAAGCGGCAAATCTTCATAAAAGGTGCTTGGATTACCATGCTAGTGTGCTTCGTGGCGATTAGCCTAGTACCTCTTACCAAGGCCCGTTACACGTTACCCCTGTTGCCAATCTTTGCATTAACCGTTGCCATGTTGATTTGCTATTCCCCGAAACGTTTAAATTTCTCGAGGCTCCTCGAAAGAATCACCCATCCGTTTATTTCTTTCCTCGCGGTTTTAGGCCTAGTGCTATTGGGTGCTTCTTTCGCTTCGAGAATCTTCCTCGAGGCTGATCAAGTTTCCCAACATGCCAGGTTGAAAATGATTCTACACACACTTGCTTCCTTGCCTTCTTATCAAACAATGACGGCTGCATTGTTGGTACTCGTTTTTTTATTCCTTTACAAAAAGGGGCTCTTTCCCTCAAGTTCCAGCTTTTGTAGCCTTATTGCGTTAATTATTTCTATCACTCTATCCCTGCACCTCTTTTTCGTATTCCTTCTTCCAACCGCATTAACTTTCAAACATCCTGCCAGAATTACCGCGCTTGCAATCGATAGCTTTGTAGAAAATTCATCTCCTGTGTACGCTGTTGGTGTAGGAGAACCAGCTTTCCTAGCGCATCTAAAACACGAGTGGCAGGTAGCCATTAGATTCTCTTCCCTTAAAACACTCCCGGAATACTTGATGATAGGGAAGAATAGCTATAAAAAACTTTTAAAAAATGTAAAGAATGTTAAACTCCGGATCGTCAAGTGCAGGAAAATCAAATATAAATCACACGAGTATTTCTTGATAAAAATAGAGCAAAGCAAGTGAGCCATGAAGAACCCGTTTATTTCCATAATCATCCCTGTGCTAAATGAAGAAGAAAATGTGGAGTTTCTTTCGGAAGAGATCACGGATGTGATGAATAATACGCCGTGGAGGTGGGAGTGTCTTTGGATTGATGACGGCTCCAAGGACAGGACGGTCGAAAAATTAACCCGCTTAGCGGCTGCAAATTCGGCTCACAGGCTGATCACACATGATAGGAATTATGGACAATCGGCTGCGCTGTCAACTGGGTTCAAACATGCAAGAGGCGAAATCCTCGTTACGATGGACGGAGACGGCCAGAATGATCCTCAGTTCATACCCGTCCTAGTAAAAGAACTTCTCAAAAATAAGGCTGACTTAGTGAACGGTTGGAGACAGAAAAGACGCGACAACATAATCCGTAGATTGTCTTCGCGGATAGCTAACTTTTATAGAAACGTTCTTACGGGTGAAAAAATCAAGGACGTGGGCTGTTCACTCCGTGCCTTCAAGAAGCAATGCGTAAGTGGGATACCGGTATTTAAAGGGATGCATCGTTTTTTTCCGACACTTCTCAGACTTGCCGGCTATACGAGGGTCATCGAAATCCCCGTTAACCACCGACCACGAAAGCACGGAAAAACCAAGTATGGCATAAACAACCGGCTGTGGGTTGGTATTATTGACACTTTTGCCGTGTGCTGGATGAGAAGTAGGATGGTATATCCGAGGAGCAAAGAGATAATTCCTTTTGAGAAAAATTCGGACAACTCAAAGACCGAAATTCAATAGGATAGTTCCCAGACCCTTGATGAAAATAAAGGAAAGAACTCCGGCAAGAACGGGTGTTGCGAGCCACCCAAGACCAACCTTTACAAGCATTTTCCTGCTCACAGTGCGCGAATCCCCAGCATACCCTATCCCCACAACGGCGCCAACAATCGCCTGGGAGGAAGAAACCGGAACTCCAAGTTGCGTGAACACGTGCAGGCTAATGGCTTCAGAGAGCATCGTTATAAATGCGGATAGCGGATCAAGGGGAACGATGCCTTTGCCAACCGTCATCATAACCTTTTTGCTGTAAGTCAGAACTCCACTCGCAATACTTACTCCTCCGACAAGTGCAGCAACTTCAGCCGAAATCATCCCGGAGCTGACATACACTCCCGTAACATTAGCAACATTATTGCTCCCCAGACAATATGCACCGTAACACCCCGAGATTATCAACCCCGTAGCTAAACAGAAGTTTTTCCGCGCAATACCAACTTTCTTGGTTTTCATTATGTGCCCTATAAAACGATAAAGGATGACCGATATAACACATCCAGCAATAGGTGTAAAAATCCAGCAGACAACAATCTTGTAAAGCTTCGAGAAATCAGCTGTCCCCGAAATAATACCTGCCCCGATTACCGCCCCTATGATACCCTGACTGGTAGAAGCAGGGATTGCCAGGTAGGTAAGAAACGCAATGGTAATGGCAGTTGCCAAAGTACACCAGAAAGCGTCCAGTGGAGACAGCGTGGAAACTCCTCCCACTGTAGCCATGCACTTTGGACCTTCGATGATTGCCCCCACCATAACAAAAAGTGCCGTAAGACATATAGCAACCCTGTACTTGACCACTCCCGTGGCAACCGCTGTTCCAAAAATGTTTGCGGAGTCATTAGCACCGAGGCTCCAACCCATAAATATGCCACTTGATATTTTCCACATTCCGGATGTTTCCTATCTTGAACTACAATCTAAAAAATGTCACAGTAAGGCCCAAAGCCCAGAAAATCCCGGAAGCTAGTCTAGCTCTAAAAAATTATCGCCTGTAAGACGAGGGGATTTATGATGGTTGATTAAAATCAACCCTGGGGCCGGATTGGTACGGTTGTCATATCGTCCCTCGATCGAGTAAGGGGCAAGTATTGATCCGACATCCAGGAATTTCAAGCGGAGCAATTATTGGATTCCCGCTTCCGCGGGAATTACAGCTCGCTTCGCGACAATTCAAAACTTTCTTTCGCCTGAAGGCGAGATGTTTCCACTATCCCCGTAAGAGAAACCAAAAATTCCCGGGCAACATATGTGTTAGCGCATACTAAGATGTATAATCTGGAGATGGTCGCTAGCATCTTCAATTATATCGCTGATAGTAGTAAGACCTGCCACAAAGTCAGAAAGCGTTTTACCATGCCAGTAATTATCAATGGATAGCTCTCGCAAATCGCAGAGAACTCCAAACTTCATATCATCGATCTTTTTCTCGTAGATTCGAATTGCCAGTACTTTTTCCCGGAGATCATCCCCTTTTACCATTGCATCAAAAGTTATGAGAAGCATCTCGCACATTCTTTGGTTCAAAAAGGCGATCCTAAAACACTCGTCACGTATTTTCCCCGGCAAGTAAATATTCATGGAACTAAAGGCTGTATCTTCAAGCAAATCGAAAACATCGTCCACGTTCTCAATAAACCTGCATAAATCCGGCCTGAGATAAGGAAGAAACGCACCATCGTATATGCCAGAGATAATTTTTCTTTTAATGCCATCGGCCTCCCGTTCAAGGTCGCTAATTTTTCGCATTGACCCACTGTTCCCCTCTTCAAGGGCTTGCCTGAACATCTCACAAGCCTTGCAAAGGAGCTCTATATGGGACCTTATTTTCTCTAGTACCCTTTCTTCCTTTTTCCCCCTGGAAAAAAACTTGTTAAATAACATTTCTCCCCCGTGCCCTCATTATTAATGTCCCGGCCATTATGTCCAGCAAGGCAACAACGCCGATTATTTCGTTATTATCGCGAATGAAGACTCTCTCCACTCCTGATTCTTCCATGAGCTTCGCAACATCACTCAAGGATGCCCCTTGTTCGGTGGTTATAAGCGGACGCGAAGCTACATCGGATACCTTAACTTCCCTTAAATTTCTCTTTTGTGCTATTACCCTGAACACGATATCGCGAGCCGTGATGATTCCATCGGGTACATCTTCTCCGGGAAACTTGACAACAAGAGACCTTATCCTTTTCTCTATCATCCTTTCAATCGCGTCAAACACGGTACTTTCGCCGTCAATTGTTTCAACCCTTGTGGTCATAACTTCTTTCACTTTCATAGTAGATACTCCTGGTAAACTAAAAACTTCGCCACTGACACCCCTACAGGATGCCAGTGGTTTAGAAGTATTAGAATGGGATTGACTTAAAACTCTCTAACTGTCACTAGAATACTACAAAAAGTGCCCTGCCATCACTTTTTTTCAGTATCTGATATTTTAAGCCAAGACGTTTCAACCGCACAATCGTCTTGGCTGTTTTACCAACTAGGTAAACCTTCCCCTTCTCGGCAACTTTTTCTTTGAATTTGTCTTCATCGTAACAAAGATCCATACGGTCCTTTAACATGAAGTAAAGCTTCGAATTGCTTCTATCTCTAAGCAAGTAGGCAGATTTCCCCGTGTAAAACGGAAGTATTGCTACGTGGGCAAACTCGGGGGGCTCGTCGGTAAAAAGAATGTCTTTTTCATTTGCAACTTCATTGTACTTATCAGCGGCAAACTTCATTGAATCTGCGGGAAACGCCGCAACAAACATTCTCTCCGTGAAATGAAAAAAAACGACCATAAAAATAGCGATAGCAATAAAAGCCTTCCTGGTCCTCCCTCTTACCCACAAGAAAAATATCAAAAAACCGAATATGGCAGCACTGGCCAAAAAACGGTATGCAACCGTCACGGAAGGAATATCAAGACTTTTTACAAGTTGGCCATTTTCATGCATTTTAAGAACCACAAAGGCAATAACTGCCATGAAACCTACAACAAGCCACGGATAGCTCCATAGCCCACTCGTGCCGTTATCTTCCCCGTAAAGTACACCTTTGAACTCACGGGCGAGCAATACAATAAGTGGTAGATAAAGATGCATAGCATAAAAATCAACCTTGCTCTTTGAAAGGGAAAAAACAGCAAAGGGCACAAAAAGCCAAGAAATCAAGAAAAGTAGCTTCTCTTTTTCTTCCCCTCCCCTTTTACAAGAAGAAACTGCAGATTTCACTACGATGGGTAAGTATAGAATCCACGGAAAGAATTCGCCGGCCCCCAGTGCCAAGAACTGTCCCGTCGGAAATATCGCATCGTTTGAATCCCGCTTCCCCATTAATGCTCCAAAATGTTCGTTTATTACGAAGTACTTGAGAAAATCGGGATATTTTAAGGCCATGGCTATTGTCCAGGGGAGTATCCCGAGAGCGAGAAGCCCAAGTCCAATCCAATCGAAGAACTTCCGCACGTCTTTTACCCTGCCCGTTACGATCAGGAAGATACCTGTGATAGTTGCCGGAAGGGCAACACCGAGAATTCCCTTGGCAAGATAACTAACCCCAAGCCCAAGGTAGAAAAGCCTCAGATACAGCCTCTTTCCCTCACTTACATAGATCCAGAAGGAAGTTAAGGAAGCAATAATACAGCTTATTAATCCGAATTCAATGCCGGCATCAAGGCAGTACGTAAACACTTCGGCGGTAAGGACAAGAAGCACCGACGCAATTCTGCCTGCTTCTTTTCCATACAACTTGGAAGTCAAAACACCCAGGAGAAAAGCCGCCAAGAAAGCCCAGAAGATATTCGTTAATCTTGCAACCCAGGGATGAACACCAAAAACCTTGTAAGCAATGGCAGTGATCCAGAAAGTCAGGGGGGGCTTGGTAAAATAACGGGCAAAATCAAGCTGAGGAGTCAGCCAGTTGCCTGTAACGAGCATTTCCCGCGGGATCTCAGCGTACTTTGACTCCGCATCTCTTAAAGGCCTGTTGATACTAGCCAAATATAAAATGGAAACCAGGAGAAAAACAGCGACCCAGAAGAATTTATCTTTCTTTCCCGACGTGTTTTGAACCTGACTTAACATAACCCGGATAATCTATTGTAATGTTTCCCTGGCCATCTCAACCAGCCTCTTAAACGTAAACGGCTCTTGTGCTGCTCCCCGGCAGGAATACCAGCACTTGATGCAGTCCGTGGGAGCAAAGGTACCTTTGTGCCACTCGCTCCAGTGACATTCCTTGGGAAAATCGGAACATCTCTTTATGTACCCGTCGGGAGTAACCTGAACCCAGTTAATCCCAGCGGTACAACCGGAAATTCCGCCTTTGAGGAAAAATTCGGGTATCCTGTCAAAATAAAAGTATCCCGTTTCAATGTGGCCAAGTTCTCTTTTGATTTCCTTTAACGTTTCCAACACATTTTTGAGCTCTTCCAATTCTTCGTCTTGGATCGTATACTGCTTGTTTCCTACTCTCCACCAGTTATACGTGCTAAAAGATAACTTTATACCTAGAGAATGAACGTAGCGGGCAAAGAGAGGAAGTTCTCTGAAATTACTCCGCTTAATCACGGTGTTAAAACACATGTTGACGCCGTTTCTGGCCAGGCTAGGAGCAACGTCCAGTATGTGCTTGGTAAGTCCCTTTATTCTACGCTCCCTGTCGTGACGCTCGTCCATGTAATCTAGAGAAACGGAGAGCTCGTCGAGTCCTGCATTCCAGAGATCCATACCTCTTTCTTCAGTTAGCAGCGCACCGTTTGTTATCAGGCTGATATAGACAAAACCGAAACTCTTCCTGATTGATCTTATGAGTTTTTCTAGGTCTTTTCGAAGAAGCGGTTCCCCGCCGGTCAGGCTGACTGAAAGGGGCTTCAAATGCTTTATCACCGGGACATAATCGGAGAGTTCTTCACCTTTTGGTTCCTTCCAGTAGTCACAAAAATCACACCTTGCATTGCACCTTTTTGTAACTTCCAGATTTATATTAAAAAGCCCACCGGCAAGCAGGTACCTAGCCAGGCTTATACCTCCATAAATCATCTCTCTCACGGATAACGCTCTGGATGACACTACCTTCGCCTCCTCTTTCGGTCTTGTTACCTAGCCGAATTTTGAATATACACTGACTTAAGTTGATCGCTTTCACAAAGAAACCTGTTTACGCGATTCAAATTAATCGCCAGCGTTAAGAATCCCTCTATCAATTTCGGTTTTATCTAAATGCACCACAAACTTACCCCGCTTCTGCCCCCATGTCACCACTGAATAACTTATCATGCCCACCAAGGCCCAGAAAACCTGTTCAATTCTCAAAGACAACCCAAAAGTCAACCCCTGAAGCTTTGTTAGGCCTAGTGCATCAAAGATCAACAACCTTGATCCTTCTTGTACTCCAATACCAGCAGGGACAGGAAAGCTCACCAGGTCAAACCAAGAACCAAGGAACCATATTGCAGCTACCGATCTCAACGGAGCACTGGCCCCTACCAGATAAATGAAATACCAAACCTGCACGATACCACAAATGAATCCCATGATGTGCCAGAACATCGATTTCGGAAGGTCAAAGGGTCTTTTTATGTAATATTCTCTCAGAAGATCATCCACTTCGTTCATGGCCTTTGTAAAGCGATCAAGCTGCTTTTTGCCTACGTTCCACTTGGACAACCATCTAAGTATTGCTCCAAGCTTCCCATATTTCTGCACGAGCAAAAAACCGATGATTCCACATCCCAGGATTACGCTGCTGATTATGAGGCTCACCCACAATTTGACCGGCAGACCTACACGCCATAGTATTAATATAGACCCCGTGGCGATGAATAAGAGCTGTGCAAGAACGTAGGAAAGTTTTCCTATGATGACTCCACTTGCAGCGCGAGTCTTAGAGCCTTCCGTTCCCAAAAGGACTCCTTTTACAACCTCGCCTCCCAGGGTTCCCGTAGGCGTAACATAGTTAATTGCGGTTCCCGCCATCCTGATCAAGTAAAGAGCCGGGAGAGACAGCTTCTGGTGGCTCCTATCCAGACAGTGCCACCATGCAACGGTATGGAAAACATCAGCCACGCCTTCCAGGAGAACAATAACAGCAAGCCCCCACCCCATCTTGGCAAATTCACCATAGAGTTGCCTGGGGCCAAGCTTCCATACCATGAATGCCAGGAGTCCGAAACCTGCTACGATGAGCGTATTATGAACGTATTTCTGCATGATAAATTTTCGTTACCCCGTGGCCACTGGGTTATTTAAACGATACTTCGCTAACCTGTACGTATGAATCGATGCAGTTATAAATGCCCATGCTGCCGCAACGGCAAACGTCCCAAACGGATATCCCAGGAGAAACCCTACAAGGAATATTAAGGCATAGATATTCCTTCTGCCTGCAATTTTCCTGAACGACGCATCAAAGGGTGAGAGCAGATCAAGGCTCTTTCCATACCAGTGCTCTGACATCGTATAGAGTATATTATCCCAGATATCGGATACCGCCAACACTGCCCAGAACCACCAAACGTGATTGCCGTACCCGAGGTGCTTCAAGCCGACCGCAATTGCCACGTACCACCAGTGTTCGTAAAGAAAGTCGACATAACATTCATACTCGCCAAGCTTCGAAAATATTATTTTTGCCCTGGCAAGCTTTCCGTCAACTCCATCCAAGATTTCTGCGGCATAGGTGAGGAGTGCCCCCACCACAAAATGCCCGTTCCAGAATAGGCATCCAACGATAAATGCTACAATAAGGTTAAACACGGTGACCTGATTCGGAGTAACGGGCGCATAACACAGTAAAAAAGTAAGACTGTTTTCAAAAGGAGGATCTATATACATCGACGGGAGATCCATCACCTTTTTCTGGTTTCTCGTTATTAGCACCCACGTGGCCCTTGCCGCGTCTAGCTTCGACGCAACCTTAATAAGATACGGTTCCTGCTCTCCCCGGATTTCTGGGTTATACTTTTCAATCATATCCGGGGAAACTTTTTCAGACCTTTTTAACACTTCCTCCAGTTTCCCGATGGCCCAATCCATGAGGTCGGACTTTGTAAGAAGTCCAAGCACCGGCTGATTTGGTTCGTCACCATTATTAAAAAGACAGCAAGGAGGAGGAGTTGAAGCCAGGTAACTGACTAACCTTGGATCAATAAGGTATCCTGCATTAATGTAGAGAAAAACATCTCCCACAATTTTTGCCCGGAGCAGAGCTTTTACGGCATCTCCCCTGAAACGAATAATATTTTTCTCTGGAATGCTGTCGTTTATGGGCAAATTGACGCACTTCAGGTCACCCGGAATAAGAACAAATATCTCTTTTAGCCCGAGACGCCTGCATTCTATAAAGATCCTTTCTACGAGCAGTCGTCCCCCGACCTTTTGCCAGGCACCGGGCGCACCGGCATCAATCACCACCACTTTTTCTAAGGGGTGGTCTACAGTTCTGTCTGATCCGTTTTTACTTTCCATTATCTCCTGTTGTTATTTCTTGGGGAACTTCAACACGCTTGTAAGGAGACTTGTAGGAAGTATAAGCAAGGTTAATAAGGCGAGCGCACCATTGAGCTTCCGTAAAGTTTTTCGTCCATTCTTCACGGTTTTCCAGGGCAGCTTTAAATTCTTCCACAACAGGGTACATCCATTCCAGGTGATGGGACCCACCAGAAAGGGCTTCACCGAAATCAAACCGCTCCGAGTTACCATTATTTTTAACTATCAAGTGATCATCCTTGATGAGGATAGAGCCCTTTTCCCCAACGATGGTACCAACGTTTCTTCTTTTCTTGGCACGCCATGTAAGATACAGTTTTGCCTCCGAGTTGGGAAAATCAATGCAGAGTTTAACGTTATCTTCTACACCGCAGCGAGAATCATCCGGGAAATCAAGCCGTGCTCTCAACGAACACGGATTTTCACCTACGAGAGAAAGCACTAGGTAAAGGTTATGCCAGCCATGGTCTATCAGTATTCCACCGCCGGCAATTTCAGGATCTTTTCGCCAGTCGAAGCACCCACCACCAGACTTTGAAGGCCTCAGCACAAATATTTTTACTTCCTTCACAGGTCCTATCGTACCCTTTCTTATCAATTCCCGGGCCTTGGCAAAAATAGGGGCATACTTCCAGTTGTTGACGGTAAAAACAATGGAATCTGATTTTTCAAGTATCCTGTAAATATCTTCCAACTCTTCCCAACGCGTGGTTAATGGCTTTTCACAGAAAACATGTTTGCCGGCCATGCACGCCATCTTGACCATTTCTGCATGGTATTTAGGCGGCGTACAGATATCAACGAAATCAAGGTCTTCTCTTTGGAGCATTTCCATAAAATCTTTGTAGACCCGGACCCCCGGAATTGCTTCCTTTGCTACCGAACATCTGCCGTCGTTGCAATCAGCCACGGCCGTAATTTCAAAGTCGTCAAACTCCTTCCACACGGGAAGATGAGCATAGTGTGCAACATTTCCGAACCCAACAATAGCTCCTCTCAGAGGCTTCTTAATTTTCTTCAATTTTCCGTTTCCATTTCCCATATACTCATCCGCACATGGACCTAATTAATTTATTATGCTATCAAAATAGCGATTATCTTTTCGATAACCTCCTTAATCTTCTTTTCATTTAACCTACCTATTTTATAAAGAATCAAATCTTCATCTGCAGTAAAAAGCTTGTTCGGCCTTACATTACTCTCCTGTTTTAGACCACCTTCAAGAAAATCATTGCCTTTTAAAGTAGATACCACAAACGCTGGTCTTTTCTTCATCCCAGTCAAATCGGTAAAAGGAAAAGGGATAACAACCACGTCGCCTTTTATAAGTCTTTCCATGCTTCGTCTTCTTCTGGAAGAAGCCAATCCCTAGCTAATGATTTTTCACTAAGAAAGAGTGTCTCTCGTTTCTGGGTTTTTAATCGGAGATATTCTATAAAATCTATCACTTCCTGCCTATAAGACAACGGAAGCTCCTTCATCTTTTCCAATAGAACTTCTTCCGTTTTTTTTGCTTCCATTTTATTTTCTCCGACTTCTAAAAACTTGAACTTAAATTATGTTCATCGAAACAATTTGACTATACTTGTGTGTAAAGCACTCACTATTATCACTTATTTCACTATTCAAAGCAACAAGATAACGATAAACATTAACTACTTGTAATCCTTTGGAGCTGACTAGCGAGCCACTTCCCAAAAAACATTTGCAACATCTTGCATTGCGAGGACCCCGCACCCACTTTATGATAATGTTTTCGAGTTAATATCGAGATGTATGGTTTAAAGTGGATGCGGGAGACGAAGCAATCTCCTTTGAATATCCAGGTCTTGGAGATTGCTTCGCTGCGCTCGAAATGACTGTGCGCGAGTTTTTTATTTGACACGATTTCCACGAATCGATCGACTACTTTTTGTATGGTAAGTTCTTCTCAACGTAGCCAAAAACGTCATCCAGGATTTCAAGGCCCTGCTGTGCTTCTTCCTTCGTGATGGAAAGAGGCGGGTTGATCCTGAACTGAGGCTTGTAATTCATTGAAATTAACCCTTTTTCGATGGTTTTGAGAAACATCTTCTCGCATACCTTTTTATCAATAGGTTCCTTCGTTTCACGATCCTTTACAAGCTCCACACCGATCATTAACCCTATTCCCCGCACGATACCTATGAATTCATACTTCTTTTGTAATTCTTTAAGCCCATCCATGATAAATTCGCCCACTCGGTGGGCATTATCAACCAGGCCTTCTTTCTGGATCAGTCTTATGGTCGCAAGAGCCGCCGTTGCTCCCAGAGGATTTCCTCCATAGCTGCTGGATGACGCACTTGGTTTTGAATACGGCCTGGCAGACGTGATTTCGTCCGTGGAGATCAACCCACTTACCGGAAACCCGGAACCCATACCCTTGCCCATCGTCAATATGTCAGGAACTACGCCCGTATGGTCACAACCCCAGAATTTTCCAGTCCTGCCAAAACCGGTGATCATTTCATCTGCGATAAGCAAACATTCGTTCTCTTCGGCAATCTTTTTAAGTTTGGGCATAAATTCAGCAGGTGGAACAATATTACCGGCAGTTCCCTGCATTGGCTCTACAATAATGGCGGCTATACTTCCCACGGTACAGTTTTCAATGTAATACTTTAAAAACTCAAGGCAATGCATACCACAACCGGGGTATTTCATTTTGAAGACACATCTATAACAATCAGCATAGGGTACCAGGTGAAGCCCGGGATGTGGGAGTCCCCAGTTTTTCTTAAACGGATCCCCGATAAGTCCGAGTACACCTCCGGTTTTTCCGTGAAAACCTCCCCAGAATCCTATGATTTCCTGCTTTTTCGTATAAGCCTTTGCCAGCCTTATGGCTGCTTCTACCGCTTCGGCTCCTCCGCTGAAAAACTGAGTCCTTTTCAAGTCTCCGGGAGCTAGCGAAGCAATTAACTTAACAAGTTCCAGCCGATTTTCCGTGCAAAAACTTCCCACCGTCACCTTGTTGAGCTGATCGGAAATTGCCTTGACGTATTCCGGGTGGCAGTGCCCCAGGCTACAAACCGCAACTCCTGCCATAAAGTCCAGGTACTTTTTACCGTTTACATCCGTTATGTAACGGCCCCTGGCTTCCTTCATCACTATCCTGGAGAGAAGAGACACCTGTTGAATTCCGGGAGAAATGTAAAGCTGTTCCTCGTCA
>JALSTM010000040.1 GCA_026983715.1 Desulfobacterales bacterium | reverse complement strand
AGAACAGGACTGGTACGTTAGTCTTTATGGAGCCCGACTAACAGGCGACACTCTTGGAGACACGGTTCGTCTGGATGCTTCGTATGAAAATTCGTATTTTTTTGTTCTGTCAGCGGGACGGAAATTATTCCAGATTAAGGATTTAATGAAATTCGAAGCAGAGGTGCAGGTAGCAAAACATTTCGGTGAACAACATAACTGGGAATTTAACGGATTGGTCATACTTAGATGGGTTAAGTTTCCATGGAATAACTTTTTAAAAACGAGCTTTGCAGTGGGAGATGGCCTGTCCTACGCCACGGAACCCCCCGAAGTAGAAGAACGACACCACGACGATACATCCAGGCTCCTTGATTACTTGATGTTTGAAGTTTCAGCATCCTTACCCGATGATAGTAGATGGGAGGTTTTCACAAGGATTCACCATAGGTCTGGAGCCTTTGGGCTATTCAATGGTGTTACAGGAGCTTCCAATGCAATTGGTCTCGGTATTCGCTATCATTTTTGATAAGCTCATGGTGACCCTGATAAATTTGGATTTTCCGTTTATTTAAATACCGAAGCACATCCGGCAGGCCACGCCGATGGTCCTTGACTGTTTAAGCAATTACCTGAATCCGAGACGAGACTTCATGGCTAATCAGAGGTTCCCTACACATCCTCGCTATTTACTTTTTGTTTTCGTCATCCGAAAGATCCACCGAGTAAAGCTTTTTAGCGCATTCCGGGCATATTCCGTGCGTGAATTCAGCTTCCGTATGTTCTTTTAAGTACTTCTCTATCTGGTTCCAGTATCCCTTGTCATCCCTAATTTTCTTACATTTGGAACAGATTGGAAGCAATCCGCTCAACGTCTTAATTTCCGCGGACGCCCTTTCAAGTTCCTGCACCTTTTCGTGGAGCAACTCGTTTGTTTTCCTGACCTTCTTTTTTTCCTCACCCAGCAAACTAATGAGGTAAAAGTTGCGCCTTTCATGATATTCGATGGAGTAACACGCGAACATGCCTGCTATGTTGGTTGCTATGAAAAAGAAATTGTTGTTAATGATTATTTTTATCGGTGTTGGAACTACCCAGAGAGCCACAATACCGTAAATCAGAACCAGTGACCAGCAGGTGATAGTAGCCCATATAAAGCGAGTTCTAAAAAACGTATAGCAAAATAAAATAACCAGGAGCAAACCCGCGTAATAAAGGTAGCCGGAACGAAGAGGAGCCACTACAATCATATAAATTATACCAAGTCCCGCAGAGAAAATTATGAAGACCAGGGACGGCTGCCAATACTTCTTGTAACTTTTCTGGTAACTGAAAAGAAAAACTCCAAGGACCAATGGACAAACTACAGCATAACGAACAAACCAGGTTTTATACATAACTTCCGGAAGTACCAGGGCATCCAGTATGCCAAAAGCGGCGTAAAAAATCATACCTACGAAGAGGGAAAACCGGGTTATACCCAGGACACTTTCGAAATAGTGATCGATGAACTTTTCTTCGAGAGCCGCATCTACTCCGGTGAATTTTAAGGTTAAGCGGTTAAAATTCATTATTATGTCCGGCAACCATTGCGATCAGGCAAAACCAGCAAATATAATGTTTCTGAACCTTTCTACCCTTCTTCGGTACTAGGATACTACATCTTATGCGCAGTAGTTCAAGCCTAAATGTACTACATTTTTGTAATGAATGGCAAAAAAGTTGAATTTACGAGAGATGAGAGGTAAATTGCTCGAAACGTTTGAATGTTAGCGAATAAAATCCTGCGAGAAAAAAAGATATGCATCCTAACTTATTGATATTATTTAATAACAGTGCGAGTGAGAAGGTATTTGGGATACCATTGATCAGGAGGCTTGTTCTGTTGGCACAAAAAACCGGGATATCAAATATTTACTGCATATACCTCCCTGGGACGGAGGAAAATAGGACAATTATAGCCGACTTGATACCTGATGATCACTTCATGCCTTTGACAGAAATTATCCGTAACGGGGGAAATATCCCTGAGTCCCTCAAAGACAACACCGACCTCGTATACCTGAAAGGCAATACCGTAATTGATAAATTATCTCTAGAGAGACTCGTTTCTTGCACCCTTGATGAACCTGTTGTTCTTGTAGATCCTGACAACAGAGCAAACTCTGCCTGGATTTTGAAATTACCCGGGAGATTGACCAGCAGACCGCAATTACTGAGACAGTTGGTAACTAGCACAGTTTCGTCAAACAAGATTCCTTGCAGCTTGTTCGAAGAAATCTCGTTTCATTATGCTTCACCAGGACTACCATTTCTGGTTACGGACAAGCCGGAATCGATTGAAAAAGCAGAAAATCGGCTTATCAATTCCCTCGGACTTCAGACGGCTCAAACAGACGGTTTCATGGCCAAAAACTTCGATCGGCATATTTCTCGTTTTTTCAGTAAGCGACTGGTCAGAACCGGCCTTCATCCAAACTGGTTCACCGTTATGGGGATGAGTATCGGGCTCGTTGGCGCATGGCTACTATCTCTGCCTGGTTACCTGGCAAGGCTCCTTGGTGCTCTCCTTTTTGTCTTCTGCATCATGGTAGACGGCGTGGACGGAGAAATAGCAAGATTGACTCTCAAGGATTCCACCTTTGGCCACTACTTTGACATAGTCACGGACAACATCGTTCACGCGGCCATATTCATCGCACTGCCGGTGAGTTTCTACCGGGAAACAGGAAACAGTACTTATCTCAAATCGTTGTGGTTTCTGCTACTTGGGGTTGCCTTTGCCGCGTTCTCCGCTTACTATTGCATATTTCGAGTTGAAGAACGCCACAATAAAAAAATAATAATAATTTTTGACAAACTGGCAAGCAGGGATTTCGCATATCTTCTTGCAATTCTTGCCCTTATTGATCGGCTGGAATGGTTCTTATGGGGAGCAACTTTTGGAAGTTACGTGTTTGGGATCGTCCTCTGGGTGATTTACCTGCGATCTTCCCCCTTGACCCGAGATTGGAAGGAAGTGTAGATTCACACGTTCGTCTTAAATTAACAGTTGAAGTAACCATTTTAAACGGATTTAATTTTAACTAAAAACACCACAATGAGTCAGGAGAGGAAAAGAGTATCCGATGAAAGTTTTATTTTTAAATCCACCGGCGTACAAAAATTTTGACGGAGGAGCAGGTTCCCGATACCAGGCAACCCGAGAAGTTTCATCTTTCTGGTATCCCACTTGGTTATGTTATTCCGCAGGATTGGTAGAAGAAAGTAGGGTTCTTGATGCTCCGGCAGATCACCTGGAACTGGAAGACGTTGTAGAGATAACCAAAAAGTTTGACGCAGTAGTTATTTACACCAGCACGCCGTCTTTCAGAAAGGACGTAGAAACTGCGAGGGTGCTAAAGGAAAATCACCCCTCAGAACTAATAATCGGAATGGTGGGACCTCATCCCAGTGTTTTACCGGAAGAAACATTGCAGGTTTCCGACTCCATAGATTTCGTGGCACGCCGGGAATTCGATTATACCGTACTCGAAATCGCCCAAGGGAAACCATGGGATGAAATAAAGGGATTGAGTTACAGGAAAGGTGGGAAAATATATCACAACGAGAATAGGGAACTCATCCGAGACCTCGACAGTCTGCCTTTTGTCACCACCATTTATCATAGGGACCTCAATTACAAGCATTACAACATCCCCTACCTTCTCTATCCCTATATCTCGATATACACCGGAAGGGGTTGCCCGGCCAGGTGCATTTACTGCCTATGGCCACAGACGTTTTCCGGTCACAAGTACAGGACAAGAAGCATTGATAACGTCATTGAAGAAGTAAAAAACACTCTAAAACTGTTCCCGGACGTTGCGGAAATTTTCTTTGATGACGATACGTTCACAGCAAACGAGGAACGGGTGCTGGAGTTTTGTGACAAGGTTAAACCTCTCGGAATCACGTGGTCTACTACTTCTCGGGCAAACGTACGCTACGAAACCCTCAAGAAAATGAAGGAAGCGGGACTGAGACTTCTTGTTGTGGGCTATGAGACAGGCAATCCCAGGATCCTTAAAACAATCAAAAAAGGAATAACCCTGGATCAGGCCAGAAAATTTACGAAGAATTGCAAAAAGCTCGGGATACAGATCCACGGGACTTTCATTCTTGGACTCCCGGAAGAAAATCACCAGACCATCAAGGACTCCATAAAGTTTGCGTGCGAAGTAGACCCTGATACTATACAGGTGTCACTTGCCTCGGCTTACCCCGGCACGGAATTTTACCGGATGTGTGAAGAAAAAGGATATTTTGTAAATCCAAACTGGGTTGACGAAGGAGGTTACCAGTTTTTCAACCTCAAGTACGACGGGATAAGCCCTCAGGAAATATACAAGGCCGTGGAGACATTTTATAAAAAATTTTACTACCGACCAAAACGACTATCTAAGATTATTTTCCGAATGCTCATAGACCCGGCGGAAAGAAAAAGACGGCTAGAAGAAGGGCGGGAATTCAAGCAGTTTATCAAGAGGCGACAGGAAATCCTGGCCAACTGGCCAACAACCTAAACCAATGAAGTACCTCATTGTTAACGCCGACGATTTTGGTCTCACTGGCGATGTTAATTCGGCGGTAAAGCTGGCTCACCAGAATGGAATATTGACCAGTGCGACCCTGATGATAAACGAAGAGGGGGCACAAGAAGCCGTTTTGATAGCCAAAGAAAACCCTGACCTGGGAGTGGGGTTACACCTGAGCCTCGTGCATGGAACCGCTGCTCTTCCCAGTAAAGAAATCTCTGCAATCGTC
>JALSTM010000039.1 GCA_026983715.1 Desulfobacterales bacterium | reverse complement strand
TCTGTGCAACCGAATCTCTAAAATCCTCAGGTAAGCAAGAGCAACGATACAGGTAAAGATGTGACAGCGAATCATCCGATCGGTCCAATGTCCAAACGGTCTCACGCTTATCAGATCATCATCCTTGGACTGCCTAAATGCATTCTCTACAATATAGCGATCGATGCTCGCTCTAACAATTTGATCTGTTGTCCAATCCTTGTGATCGGTAACAATGATCGTTTTTCCAAACCTTTCCATATAACGACCAATCCGGTAGTAGTTTTTACGAAAAACAAGTGTCCATCGCCCATTCTTTCTCTCTACAGAGAATTCGTAGAGATCTTCGGGCACGTGGAGCTGCTCGCATAGGGCATAAAAATGTTTCTCAATACGCTCCTGGCGGGTCCAATAAGATTTCTGAGTTTTCACCTTGCCTCTGAGATTACAGAGTGCTTGATGAAGAGTGAGAAGATCCTTATCGAAGTGATAGCGCTGCTTGGCAGCAGTTCTGGGATTATAAGTAACTACTACAGTTCTTTCCCTTCCCCAAAATTCTCCCGTGGTACGCCAGGCTAAAAGTAGATCATCTTCCTTGCCCTTCTCGAGAGGTAATGCGTTTTTGGGGGTGTTAACAGGCTTAAAAAAAGAGAGTTTGACACGTATGAGACTTTCCATGTAATGCGAAGAATAGCTAGTGATGAAATGAAGCTTGGGGTGAGCATCGATTATGGCAATGTTTTCCTCCGAGTTCATTCCTTTATCGAAAACTAGAGTGATTTCACCATCCTTTTTGCCAAACCTCTCTATGACAGAAAAAATTTCCTTGATAAATCTTTTAAAAACCTTCGCGTCATGTCTGTTTCCCTCGTAAGCCTTGTAAAAAAATGGCAAGCGATTATCTCTGGAAACGAGCACAGCCACGCCAACTTGCCTGAGCCAGTTTTTTCCATCTTTGTTCTTACCCCGTTTAGCAAGCTCGGACTCAGTATGAGTGGCCATGTAAGTATAATAGTTGGTGGTATCGAAAAGAAAACACTCAGAGCCACTCTTTTCAACCCTGGAGATCTTTTCAAACACAAGGGAGGCAATTTTCTCAAGCTCCCTTTCACCCACTTGTTTCAATTTCTCCCAGTACCTCTGGGCATTCAACATACCGAGAGAAACGGGATGGATCTCTTCAATGGCGGTTCCCCTGTACCAGGAAGCAAGAGCACTCTTAGAACAGGGCTCAATCATGCGATTAAAAACAGCATAAAGAAAATATTCCCCAACCGAAAGTCCCTTTTTTCCACCCTTTTGGGGAATTACAGAGTCAACAAGAGAGACAAGATCAATTTCCCGGTCAATCCTTGAAATAACCCACAAGGATCCAAATTCCTTGACCGACAGCTTCTCACACTGGGCTTTTGTATCTGTTACAAGTTGCAGGATCCTCTCAGGGGTGCCAAGATAGACCTGGTTGATTACCTTTGGTTTTCCGCCAACTCTAGCGATCTCACGATAGTAATAATAGGGTCTTCCTTTTTTGATCTTCTTATGCAAGTGTCCCATACCCCAAGTATGCACATAGGGTCTTTTATGATGTCAACACTAAAATGCATTAGCCGCTTTAAAAAAACTACATAAGGACTCTAGAGATCTCTAATAAGTAGGGTCTTACATATGAAACTAGCGTAACCTATTGCTTTTACAAACAAAGTCTCAAGCATCAAGATCTCTTTCGTAAACTCCTGTTAATGAAATATTCATTTACTATGATCTTTCGAGGCATAGACAAAAGCATATAAATAGAAAGCAAGAAAAAACAAAAAATTATTGTCGCAGGGATAAACAATTTGTTCTTGAAAAATAAAACGGTTACAATCAAGGCAAGAATACTTAAGGAAAGGCCACAAATAAAATTCATCCACCATATAAAGGGATGGCACTCTAAGATTAGTCTTTTACCATTTTCCTGCAATGTAATATTTCCTTCCCGCATGTATTAAAAGGGCAAGACACAAGGAACTTCCGAAAGGCCCCAAGTCCAACAACCCGTAACAGCGCCTCCTGCTGCTAGCCCGACTGCTGCTCCTGCCGTAGCACCACCTGCTATGACTGAACCAGGTCCTAGACTTAATACTCCCGAACCCGAAACCCCTTTACTCCCTACTGCGACAGATCCACTTAACTGCAGTGAAAATCCGCCGAAAGCACCAATATCATCACCGCTCCATCCACCCACCTCTGTATTTGCAGTCCCGGTTACAATTGGGAGGTCATTTATTCCTATACCACCGCCGCCACAGGCAAAAAAATACTTATAACATTTTCTCCCCTTGCATTCGTCGGCGCATGTTAGAATACCGCTACCATCCTCGGCTGCGATAAACCAGACACCTATATTTACACTTGCAACTTTATTTATACATTCAATTTTTAATCCCTTACAATCACCCAGGATTGTAGGCTTGTTTCCTGTGTAAGAGTAAAAATTAACACCTACGTTTACTACAATAGGATCAGGCGTAAGATACCTCCCCGTCCCGGGATTATAATACCTGTGCCAGTTATAATGGAGGCCTGTCTCCTGGTCGTAGTATTGTCCCGGGAATCGGAGATTGTTGGTTATGGTGGACGTGGGATCCACTTCAGCCTCGCCAAACGAAGAGTATTTCGCACTCCAAGCAACCGCTCCATTCACTGCCATCAGCTTCTGGGGTGTTCCCAGGTGATCGTTATGGTAGAAGTAATAATCGTTGCCTTCTTTCATAAACAAAGGATCTATTGTCCAGATGGAATTTGGCCTGTAGCCATAGGATTTTGTGATGTTGCCAGAAGAATCCAGTTCAGCTATAAGTCCTTCATCTGAGTACATAAAATATTTTCGGGTGCCATCAACCTCCTTCCACAACTGTCAACTGAAAGAATCGTGGTAATACTTGTAGATTGTTGGTTGTGGCCTCAAGAAGGCGGCTTTCGATGTCGTAGGAATACCCGGTTATGAATCCATTGGCATATTTCACTCCCTCGCTCGGTTGTATTCTTGAGCTAACCACATTTCATATGGTCATCTTTGCGTTTTTTATAAACTCTAACATCTCATAGTTGAGGACGTCAATCTATGTATCTTTGTTACCCAGCATCTCCTCCCAGCGTGATATGGAGGCTGGTTTTCATCTTCCTTAAGGATAGTCAGTTACACGGTTAATTGCACATCCTTGATTGTTCACTAAGTACTTTGCTCCCGACGATCGGAAAGCACCTTACTCTTTGACAAAGATTCAGAATTTATCACCCCAGATGTATATGCATTTGACACCAAATTTGGCGGATAGACGAAAAGAGACTGAGAGACAATTTTTAGCCGCTACGTCCTGGGCTTCGACTTTTTGTACTTATTTCTTAATTTCCTTTTAGATTCCTATTGATGATCAAAAACCAAATAGAAACGATCAGGAAAATAAGCGTGCAAAAAAATATAACGATAAAACTAGCATAGCCAGAAGTTACAACTCCAGCAATCACAAGAAGGTGGCCACAGTAAAAGAGCTCCATAAACCTTTTATTGTTTTGCAAAAGGTATTTGTACAAAAGCGATAGTGAAATTAAAATCCCGCCCAATATTAGAGTTGCTAGAGGATACAAATCCTTCATCTGCAATACACCATACAATAAATATATGCGGTAGTTGTAAAAGTCGTTGCCCCCACGGTCACAACTGCGCTAATCTTCCCAAAAAAACCTGCCAGTTTTGCTCCCCTCGCAAAGGCAACTCCTCGACTCATGTACTTGTTAGCAATATATGACCGCTTCAGTATACCGAAGTCTCCAAACTTATGTGTAGGTGTCCCAATTATTTTATAGGCTTTGCTAATTGCATATTCTGAGGCAATATTTGAGCTGTGGGTCAATATATCTAAACCGGCAGCCCCAGTGAAAGACAAAGCTGAGGAAAAGGCTCCATAAACGCTCAATCCTTTCATCACATCATACAAGCTACCGTAATTGTCTCTGAGGCACTTGTCTAAACAGCTCTTTTCCTCACACGGCCTCCATCGAATAAGACCTATTGGATCAACGAAGTTTGTTGGATCTCCCCAAACATAAAGATATACATTGGTCCCACTCTTTAACCCAATCGGATCAGGCGTACGATACCTCCCCGTCCGAGGATCATAATACCTGAAGTAGTTGTAGTGCAGGCCTGTTTCCGGATCAAGGCACTGCCCGGGGAAGCGGAAAGGGTTGGTGATGGTGTCGATGGTGATACTGGCTTCACCAAAGGGCCTATAATTTGCTGACCAGACGATAGTGCCAGATTGATCGGTGATTTTCTGTGGAGTTCCGAGATGATCATTGTAGAAATAGTAGTATTCATCGTGAGGACAGGCGGTTTTTCCAAGTTCTGAAGCAAGAATGCTAAGATCTTCTGAATCTACCAATCCATCTCCGTTTACATCTCCCGGGCACGGGGATGCGCTTGAACAGTCATTTCGGTTAAAATCTGACACTAAGGTTGCGAGATCACTCCCGTCTATATCGTTATCTTTGTCCAAGTCGGCTAGGCACCTTTTTGATACAACCATCGCTATCCGGGTGTGACCAACATAGATGTAATCTCTAACGGTTTCAGAACCGGTGGTTTCCTCCGATATGATGTTCCCTAGTTGATCATAATGATAGATGGTTCTTTTCCCGTTGGTTTCTTTTATTATTCTCTGCCCGAAGGCGTTATAGGTATATTCTCCAAGAATTGATCCGTTCTCAGATGCCTTGATGAGCCGATTGTTCTGATTGTATGTGAAAGTCCTGGTTCCCATGGAAGTTGTGTTGCCAT
>JALSTM010000038.1 GCA_026983715.1 Desulfobacterales bacterium | reverse complement strand
TATTCGGGTATGCCGTAGCGAAGCATACCCCCAAGTTTATCAAGGCTTTCAAAAATTGTTGCACCATGTCCGAGGCTACGTAAATAATAAGCTGCACTGAGACCGGCAGGCCCACCACCAATAATGGCTACCTTCTTACCACTTTCTTCGGGCACCTTTGGAAGTATCCTTGTCCCGCTCTTTCGCTCAACGTCCGAAGCAAATCTCTTCAAAGGATTGATCGCCAGTGCTTCGTCAACCAGATTTCTACGGCAGGCAAATTCACAGGTATGAGGGCATACCCTGCCTATGGTCGCCGGCATGGGATTTTTTTCTTTAATTAGTCTTACCGCCTCCAGGTATAGACCCTCTCGAATAAGTGCAATGTAGCCTTGAATATCAATATGAGCAGGGCACGTTATCTGGCAGGGTGGGACACAATCTCCATAGTGATCGTCCAGAAGCATATCCAGGAGCAATTTCCTCGTAGCCCGAATCTCATCGCTGCTAGTGACAACCTTCATGCCCTCCTTAACAAGCGTGCCACACGATGCCTTAAATTGTTCTTCTCCTTCTATGGACACAATACACAAGCGGCAATTCTCAAGAGGGGCAAGAAGCGGATCGTAGCAAAGAGCCGGTATCTTTATACCGTTTTGGCGTGCAGCTTCCAGAATGGTCATATTAGCATCAGCAGTGATCTTTTTGCCATCAATGGTTAATGTAACTTTTTCTGCCATAGCCTCTCCCTTTTCCAAATTGTGCTAATCTGAAATTTTCAAGTGCCGGTTAGAATTATTTATCAGCAAAATCTGTTTGCTTGAATGCTTTCATGTTCAAGAACCCCGCAATTCGACCCCCTGGAAACCCAGTACCGCGGATATCTTGTGATTTTTTTCTTAAAACTAGTTAAAAAAATCATCCCGAATTAACGTTCTCGGGACATAAGCAAGCACCCTATTTTTTCAAATCAAGTAATAAAAAAAGGTTTGATTGGATCTAACTTGCTGATTTGAAAGCATAAATAAAACTATCCCCAAAAATATTTCACTAGCCTCGGCAATTTTTGATGCAAATTACCATAAAATTTTTGCCGTGTCACTAATTTAATTAAGAATTTGGAAAAGAAATGGAAAAGAAATGGATTTTTGAAGAAACGTTGTCATGCCTGTGTTTTGAAAGCGAGGATAATGTAAAAAACCAATTGGAGAAAGTTTTCTCGAACTCTCCAGGTATACTTTTCGTGATAATATTTCTTGCCAGGAATCTTATCGATTCGATGTTTTCTTTTAAGCAATCCTGATGTATAAGTTTAATATCATAATATATCAAAGTCTAATTTGTCTTCGGTTCTAAATAGTCTTTTGGAGAGGCTTTCGTCCTTCGGTGGTGGCTGACCTCATATGGTCCGGTCAAACTGGTTAGTCTCTCTTAAATCTCTTTTTGCACTCTTTTTAACTACCTTGTTTGAGGTTCTGACAGTAGGTTTCTTGCTAAGGTGAAAGGAGAGGAAAATGAAATCAGTGATAGTCAGACCGGAGCGTTGTGTTGGGTGTATGCAATGCATGATAGCCTGTGCAGTAGCTCACTCCGGCACAAAAACCCTTTATGGCGCTATCCAGGAAAAGCCCAGGCCACGGCCTCGTATTCATATCGGAGCCGGGCTTTACCGGGAAGCTTTTCCTAACAGATGCCGTCACTGTAGTCCTGCCCCCTGTTACTATGCATGCTTGCCAGGTGCGATACACACCATTGAGGACCGAGGCACCGTTATAGTTGATCCGGGAAGGTGTATCAACTGTGCTTCGTGTGCAATGGTTTGTCCTTTCGGTGTAATAAGGTACCACGAAGACGTATTTGCGCCACCTTCCAGGACAGTAGCCATAAAATGTGACAATTGCATCGAACGCCAGGAAAAGGGACTTATCCCGGCCTGCGTTGAAGCGTGTAAAACGGGAGCACTTATTTTTGAAGATGTAAATGTCGCTCTTTCGGAAAAAACATCTGAGGTAAGCCGAAGGGCTTCCGTTGGCATTTCTGAAGATAAGGTGCAACCCGGGAACCCGCTCCAACTATTGTACAAACATAAAGAAACACTAGAGTCACTTAGCAGGAACGAGATTCGAATATAAACCTTTCTTTCACGGGACTAGGGAGGAACGTTATGGCCGATAGAGAGCAATACAGGGATATGACCATTACGGAGGACGGGAAGCTCATGCTGGAAAAAGCCTCAACCGATGGCATTGAGACGGTTTGGGATCGCTACAGGAAGCAATTACCCCAATGTGGGTTTTGTGAGCTTGGCTTAAGCTGCCGCAACTGTGCCATGGGCCCATGCCGGATCGATCCGTTTGGTGAAGGGCCACAAAAAGGTGTATGTGGAGCCGATGCGGACATAATCGTGGCCAGGAACCTGGGGCGTATGATAGCAGCCGGCGCTGCTTCCCACTCCGACCATGGCCGTGACCTTGTGGAAGTGCTAAGAAAAGTATCCGAAGGGAATGCCCCGGGTTACGAAATAAGAGATGAGGAAAAGCTTAAAAAAGTGGCCATGGAATACGGGGTTGAAATTGAAAATAGAAGCGTGGAAGAAATCGCAAGCGACCTTGCTTATGCCATGGAAGAAGATTACGGTACCCGCAAGAAGGCTTTAACCCTGCTAAACAGGGCACCGGAAAAACGCCGCAGTCTCTGGGAAAAAGTTGGCATTACCCCGAGGGGGATTGACCGTGAAACATCTGAGATGATGCATAGAACCCACATGGGAGTTGATAACGATTGGGCCAACCTGCTTCTCCACGGTCTCAGGAATGCCCTTTCCGACGGTTGGGGCGGATCCATGATCGCTACCGAAGTTTCCGATATCCTCTTTGGCACACCAAAACCTACTGAATCTACGGTAAACCTGGGGGTTTTAAAAGAGGACGAGGTTAATATCATTGTTCACGGACACAATCCTGTGGTTTCGGAGATGATCTACCAGGCAGTGAATGACCCTGAGCTCGTCGAGCTTGCAAAAAAGAAGGGAGCAAAGGGAATAAACCTTGTTGGCCTGTGCTGTACGGGCAATGAATTGCTAATGCGACGCGGTATTCCCATGGCCGGTAATCATCTCATGACAGAACTTGTAATTGTTACCGGCGCGGTCGAAATGATCCTGGTAGATTACCAGTGCATTATGCCTTCCCTGGGGCACATTGGGGCCTGTTACCATACGAAGATGGTATCCACGAGTGATAAGGCAAAGTATCCTGAAATGGAACACCGTGAATTTCATCCTGAAAACGCCAAGGAACTTGCAAGAGAACTTGTAAAGGAAGCCGTTGAAAATTTCACAAACAGAAATCCAGGGAAGGTTTACATCCCTGTGGAACCAGTAAGACTTACGTCCGGTTTTTCTGTTGAAGCCATAGTGGAAGCGCTTGGAGGGAGCCTGGAACCCCTGATTAATGTTATCAAAGAAGGGAAAATCCGTGGAATCGCGGGGATAGTTGGATGTAATAATCCCAAGATTAAGCATGATTACGGTCATGTGACGCTCACAAAAAAATTGATTAACAATGACATCCTGGTGGTTGACACGGGCTGTGCAGCAATTGCAAATGGAAAGGCAGGATTGAAAGTCCTTGAGGCGGTAAGCATGGCAGGTGAAGGTCTCAAAGCGGTATGTAGCGCACTTAAGATTCCCCCTGTTTTACATGTCGGGAGCTGCGTGGATAACGTGCGGATTCTCGTTGCAGTAGCCGCCATAGCTAATGAGCTTGGCGTAGACATGAGTGATCTTCCGGTTGCTGGTGCAGCCCCAGAATGGTATTCGGAAAAAGCTGTTTCCATCGGGGCATACATGGTTGGTTCAGGAATTTTCACGGTGCTCGGCCCAATGCCCCCGGTGCTGGGAAGTTCTAGGGTAGTGGAACTTCTGACCTCGGGGTTAGAAGGGGTCGTGGGAGCAACTTTTGCGGTGGAACCAGATCCGGAGAAAGCTGCATCCCTGATTATCAGGCACATTGAAAGGAAAAGGAAAACCCTGGGATTGAGTTAAAAAGGCAAGGAGGAGAAAATTGTACATCGTCATAATGGCTGGAGGTTCCGGAACCAGGTTTTGGCCTTTTAGCCGCAAGGCCAAGCCAAAGCAATTCCTGGCAATCGTTGGCAAAAATCCCATGGTGGTGGAAACCTGGAATAGGGTAAAACCCCTGTCAAACGAAAAGGAAGGACTTGTTGTCTTAGGACAGCAGCACCTTGAAGAAGCAAGACGGCTTTTTGATGGAGAAAACATTGAGCTGATCGCAGAACCTGTTGGGAGAAATACTGCGCCGTGCATCGGGCTGGGTGCTCTATACGCTGACTGCATGGGTCTGCAGGAATCAGTGGCCTTTCTTCCTGCAGACCACTATATCGCAGACACGGAGACCTTTTTGCGTAGCCTGAAACTGGCTGGTGACATAGTGAAAGAAGGCGGGATAGCAACCCTTGGTATTGTACCGACCAGACCAGAAACAGGATACGGCTACATTCACAAGGGGTCGCTTTATTCCTCCGATGACGGGACCAACGTTTATGAAGTTTCCTCGTTCGTGGAAAAGCCTGACCTGGAGACTGCCCTCAAGTACCTAGAGAGTGGTGAATATTACTGGAATGCCGGGATCTTTCTTGCCAATCCAAGGACCATTCTTAAGGAAATCGAAGTCCACCTTCCCGACTTACACATTGGATTGCAAAAGATAAGGAAGTGCGTGGGAAAGCCGGATTTTGATAGAGTGCTAGAAGAAGTTTACCCTGATTTACCAAACATTTCTTTCGATTACGGAATAATGGAGAAAACAAAGGAGAAAGTCCTGGTAATACCGTGCGACTGCGGGTGGAGTGACGTGGGGTCCTGGCTTTCTCTCTACGAATTGAAAAAAGGCAAATCAGACGACGGTGCAAATGTAATTGAAGGCGATACCTTGATGATCGAATGCAGAGGAAATCTCGTTGCTAGCAAGGCAGATCGGTTTATTGCTTGCCTGGGTATAGAAAACTCCCTTATCGTGGACACCCCGGATGCTCTCCTTGTGGCTGACAAATCCCGATCCCAGGAAGTCAGGAAAATAGTCGAGTATTTGAAAAAAGAAGGAAGGGAAAATCTTCTCTAGCAGCAATCTACCATTGAAAAAGGCGGGATTATATCCCGCCTGAATTAGTCAGATAATACTTAAAGTGATCTTTTGTATTACCCCTGAATCCGTGACGAGACTTTATGGCTGATTTGTTTAACATGTCTAAATTGCTAATTGTTGACCACACAGCCACGGTGGATTATTCTTCATCTTGTCAAGCAATCTTTTTCCGCCCCGCGGGCAGTCCACCTGCCCTGCATCTGGGGCCCAGGTGAACGATCAAAAGATTCAGGTTACCGGTAAATGCCAAGGTAAACAGCATTAACCTTTGTCTTGAGTACTGATTTTCGCCAACTCCTGCACCTTTTCCAGTTTTTCTTTAACACTAGGAAAGAGCGACATGTCTGTATGCGGCAGGAAGAGCGATGCCACAAACTCATCCATAAATTTCTTATTTACGGAAAGTTCAAAAGAAGTCATCTGCTTCGAAATCATCTCAGCTTTTTCAAAAGCATGATACGACAGCATGCACATCCTTGCGCCGGCCAGGGAACTATTCCCGATGAACTTTATCCTTTCCTTCGGAATATCGGGCAGAAGACCGATGAGGATGGAATTTTCTATATTCAGAAAGTTTCCAAATCCACCGGCAACGAATAATTGTTCAATATCCATGAAGGTTAAACCGACACTTTCCACAAGTACTTTCATCGCCGCAAGAATAGCACCTTTAGATTTTATCAGGTTCCCAATGTCATCTTCCGTGAGAACCACCTTTTCGCCCGTCTCGGTTTCGTCTTCGAAGGCTAGTACAAACTCTGGCACATCATCTTCTACTTGAACGTGCGGATGATCTAGTTTTATGAAATGTCCCGCCTGGTCGATAATTCCGTTTAGCAACAACTGCGCAATGGTATCGATGATCCCGGAACCGCAGATACCTCTCGGTTTTGCCTTACCGATGGTAACATAACTGACCTTCTCCCCATCTATGGCAACTTTCTGTATTGCACCCTTCGTTGCCCTCATCCCGCATTTGCTTCCTCCACCTTCAAAGGCGGGGCCAGCAGATGCAGAACAGCAAACCATCCATTCATTGTTTCCTATTACTATTTCACCGTTCGTACCAATATCAATAAGGGCACCAATTTTCGAACTATCAGAGAGATGAGAAGAAAGCACTCCTGCCGTTATATCACCTCCAACATAGCTGCTCACACCGGGAAGGCATCTCAGCATCGCGTATTTACTTGCCTGCAGGCCAATCTCACGAGCCAGCACCGGAGGAAAGTGATCGGCGGTGGGAACGTAAGGTTCAATACGTATGGTACACGGTTCGAGACCCAGTAAAAGGTGAGTCATGGTGGTGTTACCTGCAGCCACCACGCATGCAATATCGTCGACACGGATCTTGTTTTTACTAACCAGGGAAGCCACGAGAGCATTGATGGTATTTATCACTGCCTGGTTCAGTGGGTTCAGCCCACCTCTACTGCAAGCGTAGATCATCCTGGAGATAACATCTTCACCGTAACGGGCCTGCTGATTGTGGCTAGCTTCTACAGATAGCACCTTTCCGGATCGTAAGTCTACGAGTTCAGCCACGATGGTTGTGGTTCCAACATCAACTGCGATGCCAAGGTTTTTACCCGATGTATCACCTGGTTCAACGTTGACAATTCGTACGCAATTTCCATTTTCCACGTGGCTTGTTGTGGTAATTTTCCAATCATTTGCTCTTAACAATCCCGACAAACCTTTCAGGCACTTGAATTCAAAATCAATTTCCACCCCTTTGATCTTTTTCTTTAGCTCTCGTAGTATCCTATCCACATCCGACACGTTGTCTTCGAGGGTTGGTGGAGGGAGCCTAAGAAAGTGTTTTTGCATCAGGGGCTGATAGAAACCAATTTCTCTCTGGCTAATAGGGTGGTCTTCAAACGGTTTGGGCGTATCGAACTGGACTATATCCTCGGAAACAAGGATTTGCTCCTCTTCTCTTCTAGACTCTGGCGGGACGATAACTTCAGTATCACTCAACACCTTGGTTTGGCAGGCAAGAACTACGTTTTTATCGAGTTCCTTCTTACTTAAAAATGAAACTGCCTTGTTGGAGGCCTCGATTTTTCCCTTGACATGTATTAATCGGCATTTCCCACAAACACCCTCTCCTCCGCACAGGCTATTGATGTCAATTTCTGCCCTGTTTGCGGCTTCAAGCAACGTTGTCCCGGTTTCCACTTCAACGGTCTTTTCGTCAGGTTGAAACGTAACTTTAACTTTAGCCATTTTTGCTCACTCCGTGTTGTTACAGGTTATCAAAAAACTAAACAATCCGATGCATGGTTAACCTCATTCTTGCCAGCACCAGTTTACTTATTAATGCCCGGTTATTACTGCGCTTCATCCTTCGATGACGGCCGGCATTAGTTTAACACATAATTGCGGGATGGAGTAACATAATCTACTGATATTATATAAGTGACTGGGTTACAAGGCTAAATTCGGTAGCTTATTGATTTGGCTCACCTTAAGGCACCGTTTATGGAAGAGTCGTGAATGTTCTTCGATGCAAAATTAATGTCACTCCCCATTTCCCTTAGTGGCCCTGTCTGGCATGAGCTCGCTGGCCAAAGAAATATTTCTCCGCCCGTATTCTTTTATTAGGGGAGCTATTTCTTTCAGTGATTTGTCTTTTCTTATGCTTGCGAGCTTAATCAACATAGGCAGGTTTACTCCAGATACCACTTCAACCTTTCCCTTGCGGAGAAAGGAAAGACTGATATTTGAGGGAGTACCTCCAAAAAGGTCCGTTAGGATCAATACTCCGTCACCGTCATCAACTTTTTTCAGGTGATCCCCCACCAGCTCTTTAAGCTCTTCAATTGTATACCTGGGATCCATGGAAACCGCCTTGCACTGATCAAGCTTGCCCACTATCAGTTCAGCAGTCTTTAGCAGTTCCTGCGCCAGGTTACTATGACAGATGATTAATATGCCAACCATAATTAAATCTACTGCGCACCTTTCTCAGTCTGCATCAATGTCCCTGTGATAAGTGACCACTTTGTACCCGTGATGTTCTAAGGCCTTTTTGATCTCTTCAATAAACACCACTGAACGATGCCTGCCACCGGTGCATCCTACGGCTATGTTCAGGTACCGCTTGCCTTCTTCTATATACCGGGGAAGATATTTAAGTATAAAGTTTAGAAAGTCGTCGAGGAATTCTCTCGATAAATCCCACCTTAGCACCCATTCCTTTATTTTTTTATCAAGCCCTGTTAGTCCCCTTAATTCTTCCACGAAATACGGATTGGGAAGAAACCGAACATCCATCACTATATCTGCTTCAAAAGGCACTCCGTATTTGAAACCAAAAGAAATCAGCTCGATGGAAAGAAGCGAACTCGGTTCTACGGAAGAATAGTAAGCGGTAATAAGAGCTTTTAACTGGTGAACCGATTTCTCCGTTGTGTCAATTACCTTTGTGGCCATTTTCTTAAGTCCCCTGAGTTCTTCACGCTCAAGGTTAATGGCCTGTAACAGGTTAATATCCTTTGATGCAAGCGGGTGTTTCCGTCGGGTCTGGCTGTACCGCCTATGCAGAGTTTCCACGGTAGCTTCGAGGAAGATAATCTCTAGGTCATATCCCTGTTTTGTGATGAAGCGAAATACCTCCGGGTATTCTTTGAAGAAACTCCTTTCACGTATATCTACACCAAGAGCAATCTTGTCTACATCCTGCATTTCTTTCTTGTGAAGTTCCAGGAACCCGGTAAGCAAGGGGAGAGGAAGATTGTCTATACAAAAGTACGAGATGTCTTCGAAGGCCTTAATTACGGTGCTCTTTCCTGAACCGGAAAGTCCAGTAATTATAACAATCTTGATATTTCGCGGATTAAATCTGCTTGCTTCTTTTTTCGAATCCGCCACTTTGTCAGACCAGCCTTTCTGACTTTTTCTGCATTAAAATCAAAAGCCCGTTTTCGTCTCGAAAACGGGCTGCCAAATTACTCAGTTTTCAACTAGGTCGTTATCCACTACACAAAGCCTCTCCACCTAAAAATCCTGATCCTCTCTGGAAATGATTTCGAAAATCTCGTCCCTTGAATTGGCGTTGAATAGTTTCCGCCTGAGATCTACACTCCTAAGCAGTCTGGAAATCTTGGCAAGAGCCCTGAGGTGCACGCCTGCCGAATTTTCTGGTGCGACCAGTAAAAAGAATAGGTGAGCCGGTTTTCCGTCCATGGAGTCGAAATCTATCCCTTCCGTGCTTTTTCCGAACGAAATCAGGAGTTGATCTATGTCTTTGAGTTTCCCATGTGGTATAGCAACACCTTCACCGATACCGGTGCTTCCCAATCTTTCTCTTTCCATCAGGACTTCCACTAACTCATCCCGTTTCAGGTACTTCTTTACATTTACCAGCGCATCACTTAATTCTTCAAGCACCTCTCTTTTTGTCCTAGCTTTCAACTCCGGTACTATCGCTTCTTTAGGCAGAATATCCAAGATTTTCATAGAAGTCCTTCAGCGTGCATGTAAAAATTATTCTCCTTTATCAAAACCTAACTAGCGCTTTAGGATGGTTCAATCAGCCCGTAGTTCCCATCTTTTCGCTTGTAAATTACATTTATATTATTTGTTCGAGCATTTGTAAATACCAAGAAGTTGTCATCTGAGAGTTCCAGTTGCATTACTGCCTCGTCAATGTCCATTGGTTTTGCGTAAAACTTCTCAGATTTTATCACTTGAGGTTCTGAATCTTCCGGAAAATCAGACCCTTGCATTGTCTCGAGCTCTTTGCCCCGAGTTGCCGCCCCTTTTCTCCTACGAAATTTATTTTTGTGTTTTTTTATTTGGGCTTCCAGTTTATCCACCACCATGTCTATTGCCGAGTAAAGATCCTCCGTTTCTTCCACCCCATTTATTCTAACACCATTGACATTTATTGTAACGTCGGCAATGTGACGGAATTTCTCCACCGTGAGCACCACATGCGCCTCCGCTGGCGTGTCAAGGTATTTTTGGACCCGTGAAATTTTGTCTATTGCATACTGTTTTAGGTTCTCGGAGGGTTCCACACGTCTGAAAGTAACTGATATTTGCATACCTGTCTCCTCCCTTTGACAGCCAAGATAAAGGTTAATCTTCTACTTCTACTTTCTCTTTTTCTTCAGGTTTCCCCAAACGGCCTTTTTTCTCTTGCTGGATGGTAAAATCCCCATTATCTCACGGTACTTTGCTACCGTTCTTCTCGCAATTTTTATGTTTTGCTCCCTTAGAAGCTCTACTATTTTCTTGTCGCTATACGGTTTCTCAGGGTTCTCATTCTGAATTATTCGGCGAATCATTTCTTTTACGCTCTCGGATGCCACCGATTCACCAACAACACTGTTTATGGAGCTATTAAAGAAGAATTTTAATTCAAATATTCCCTGAGGGGTATGCATGTACTTGTTGGTGGTTACGCGGCTAATGGTGGATTCGTGCATGTTTACATCTTCCGCTACATCTCTTAGCACCATGGGTTTGAGATGCGTGACCCCCTTTTCGAAGAACTCTCTTTGAAACTTAACTATACTTTTTGCAACCTTATAGATGGTTCTTTGCCTTTGATGGATACTCTTGATAAGCCATGATGCTGAACGTAGCTTCTCTTGTATATAGTCCTTGGTAAAGTCAGAAAAGTTGCCGTCTTTTTTAAGAGCATCCTTGTAAAAGGAACTAATTTTTAGCTTGGGTAGCCCGTCCTCGTTCAAAACAACCACAAAATCGTTGTCCACCTTGAAAACATATATATCAGGGCTAATGTATTGTACGTCTTCCTCGTTGAACGCCAGTCCGGGTCTCGGATCGAAATTCATGATAATGTTTATGGCTTTTTCTATTTCTTCTGGGGGGCGTTTAAGAGCCCGTGAAATAGCATAGTAGTTCTTGTTTTCTAGGTCGTGGAGATGGTTCAAAATAATTTCTTCCACCAGTTCATTCCTGGGCTCTAAATTCCTGGCTTGAATCATTAGGCACTCTTTTAAATCCCGAGCTGCAACACCAACAGGATCAAATTCCTGAATCCTTTCCAGAACTTTCTCAACGGCCTCGACCTCTGCCCCTGCCATCTCGGCAATTTCCTCCACATTGGCCTTGAGGTATCCGTCGGTATTGAGATTCCCTATTATTATTGAACCGATGTTTCGCTCTTCCTCGGTAAAATTGGAAAGTCTTAACTGCCACATCAGGTGACTGTCAAGGGATGCTTTCTTGACCAGCCTGTTTTCCAGTGGCGGTAATTCCTTGAAATACTCGTTTTCCACTATGGCAGGTGAACTGGTGCTGTATTCTCCTATATACGATTCCCAATCAAAATCCTCTGGAGGTTCCTCCTTAACTACTACCTCTTCAGGGTCTTTACTCGCTTCAGCTTTTTCCTTCCCCGACTTTTCATCGTCTTCTGTAATTTCGAAGGTTTCTTCTTCAAGAACAGGATTGGTTTCCAGTTCCTGGCGAACCGTTTCCACAAGTTCAAGTCTGGACAACTGCAACAGCTTTATAGCCTGTTGCAACTGGGGCGTCATCACCAGTTGTTGCGTAAGTTTAAGTTGCTGTTTTAGTTCCAATGCCATGTACTATTCCTTTTCAAACTCCTAAGCTGAACTCGTCCCCCAGGTAAAACCTTCTTGCCACCTCACTTGTCGCAATCTTATCCGGACTCCCCTCCTCCAGTATCTCTCCCTGGTGCATAACGTAGGCACGGTCGCACACCTTCAAGGTTTCTCTTACATTATGATCCGAAACAAGTATCCCGATTCCTTTCTCCTTTAATTTCCTTATTATATTCTGAATATCTATGACTGCAAGAGGATCGATGCCCGCAAACGGCTCATCAAGCAACATGAAGTAAGGGGATATTACCAGGCACCTCGTTATCTCCACCCGTCGTCTTTCACCTCCCGATAGGCTGTAAGCCTTATTATTTGCCAGGTGAGATATATTCAACTCATCGAGCAACTCTTTCAACCTTTCTTTTCTTACATTCTCAGAAAGATTCAATGTTTCCAGAATGGCCATTATATTTTCTGAAACAGTCAGCTTTCGGAAAACCGAGGGCTCCTGGGGGAGGTATGTTATTCCTAGCCTTGCCCTCAAGTACATAGGCAAATCGGTGATATCTTCGTTATCAAAAAAAACCTTGCCATTCTCAGGTTTTATAAGTCCCACGATCATATAGAAAGTCGTGGTTTTACCCGCTCCATTCGGTCCGAGTAGTCCCGTTATTTCACCGGCCTTAACCCGCAGGTTAACTTTGTTTACAACCACCCGTCCCCTGTATGATTTAACCAGATCTCGCGTTTCAAGTACGTTCATTTCTCTATTGAGTTACTTTCTTTCCGGATTTTGGCTGTATCGTAGCTTTGACCGGTTCGTCGTGTCCACCTTCTACAATGCTTTTGTTTTCTTCTAACAGTATTATAACTCTTCGCCCCGAAATAAAGTCACCCCCCCTGCTAATTTTCGGGTGACCTTCCAGTATTAGCTTTTGCAAATCTTGGTAATATGTGGCCCTATCACCAATGGCAACTATGTCACCTTTGGAAATCTTGACGTTGCCTTCCACGTAGATCTTCTCTATTTGGTCTGTGCCAGAAAGGTCCGTATCACTTCCTTTGGTCTTCCCTTTCTTTCCGCTTTTCGACGGCCTGTACGTTACCGTCATTCTGTCTCCCAATACCGTGAGATCCCCCTTCTTTGCCATTACATGACCGAGGAATATAATCTTGCGCTTTGTTTGATCTACCTCGAGTCTATCGCTAACGATATGTATGGATTCCTTTTTAGACTTGCTCTTAGATTTTCTGGCATTTTTCCCCTTTGCAGATTCTGAAATTCCAGAAAAAAACAAAATCCCCACACCAACTACAACCATCCAAACCAGTAAAATTCTGGCAAATGAAGACCTTGAGTTGTTTTTTATCGCTATCCCCACAATCCCCAGCCCCCAATTTTAGTGGCCATCAACCCAGTTCCGCTAAAATATGACCACCCAGAAGACAATCCACTGTAGAATCTATCCTGAGTTTTTTTCCATCAATATCCAGCGTAAGCCCCTGCCCTTTTAAAACCATGCCGTTTCCTGTCATTATAACCCGATCGCGGGTCATAATAATCCTTTTATTATTGAGGTAATGTAAAGAGTCCGTCACTAAAGTGTAAGGCCCCGTTTTTAATATGACTTTTCCGAACAGCTCTATGTTCTTGCTACTTACGTGCATTGTCGCTTTGTCACCCTTTATGTATAGCTTTCTTCCGTCTTGCAGGTAAACAACCGCATTGACATCACTGAGTAAAGTTTGACCTTTTTTCGAATAAAACTTTGCCTCCCTGGCATGTAAAGTCCAGAATTTTTTGCCTTTTCTCACCTCGGTATAGTCTACGCCTTCGATGACCATGTCCGCATCAATTTTAACCCTAGAATCCTGAACAGCACCGGTCCACTGGGAGCTATCCCACCACCCGTATGCCAGGACACTCACGAGTAGTATTGTTACTACTCCAAGAGATAATCTCCATATTTTAAGCATTTTCTTTTGCTTAAATACGTTTTCTTTCATTTTTAATCCCTACGATGTACACCCACCAATTCGCTTCCGTAACTTTCTAATTTTCTTAAAAGAAACCATTCAATTTTTTGACAGGTAGATGTCGATAATCAATTGATTTAACGAAATAAATAAACCAGCTTTCTAATCGAACTATATCATCTAAAACTTTTTACTGTAAAGTTAATCTTCCAGGTAATGTCTAGGGAAAACGAGAAACGATGAGATCAATCATTAAAGTAGCGGTCGGTTACCTCTGGCCACTTTCCCTGGGCTTTAAGGATTAATTCACAAACCTCTCGGCATGCTCCTCTACCTCCAGAATGTCGAGTCGTGTAGTGAACGTAAGGGAATAAATCTTGGCAGGCATCGGGCACGGCTATTGCCAAGCCAACTCTTCTGAGCACCGGGATATCGACTAGATCGTCTCCCATAAAAGCAACTTCTTCATCCGTAAGGTTCTTCTGTTTCAAAATCTCGTTGTAGGCTTCAATCTTATTTTTTATCCCTTCTAAGACGAGGCCTATGCCGAGGTCTCTTGCCCTATTCATAACCGCCCTAGAATGACGGCCCGTAAGAAAACCTACTTCCACACCTGCTCTCTGGAGTAACTTAATGCCGTGTCCGTCTCTGACGTCAAATACCTTGCTCTCTGAACCATCGTCATGGTAGATTAGACCTCCGTCAGTAAGTACCCCGTCAACATCAAGGAGTAACAACCTGATTCGTTTTAATCTCGCCATTAAATATAGTGGTACATCCATGCAAAATCCTCTAGACATAGATCATCAGGAATTTTTAACAGTCATTTTGAAAACTAAATGGCAGTCGCCTCAAGAAGCAAGCACTTCTAGACGATCACTTCGCCCCAATCTTCAGAAGACAGGTTCTTGATGTATTTTATTACTCGTCCCATGACTGCCAGTGGCATTGAATTAGGCCCGTCACATAGTGCATCGTCCGGGTTTTCATGGACTTCCATGAACACACCATTAACTCCTACTGCTAAAGCGGCTTTCGTTAAAGGCCATACGAATTCTCGCTTCCCACCGGAACATTTCCCCTGTCCGCCAGGCATTTGTACACTATGGGTAGCATCAAAAATAACCGGTACATTGAACTCTCGCATAATGACAAGAGACCTCATGTCCACAACCAGATTGTTGTAGCCGTAGCAGCTTCCTCGCTCCGTAACCATTACCTTGTCATTACCGGTACTGAGTACTTTTTCCACAACATTTTTCATATCCCAGGGAGCCATGAACTGTCCCTTTTTAACGTTAACGGGCTTTCCTGTTTTCCCAGCGGTGATCAGGAGATCGGTCTGCCTGCACAGAAACGCAGGAATCTGTAAGATATCAACTACCTCTGCAGCTTTCTCAATGTCGTAGACGCTGTGCACATCCGTAGTTACCGTTACCCCCAGATCCTTTTTGATTTCCCCCAGAATCTGAAGACCTCTCTCCAAACCCGGGCCCCTGTACGATTCTATCGAAGTTCTGTTCGCCTTGTCATAGGAACTCTTGAAAACAAACGGCAACTGGTTATCACTGCAGATATCCTTCAGTTTTTCCGCTACCCGATAGGTATGCTCAGAGCTTTCTATTACACAAGGCCCCGCAATTAAAAACAATTCTCTTTTTTCAAATATTCTAGAGATAATATCCTTCATACAGCTATCCCTTGTTGTCTGCATAATCGAGAGCCGCTTTTATGAAGGATGTGAACAACGGGTGAGGCGACATGGGCCGTGATTTGAATTCAGGATGAAACTGGCAACCAAGATACCAGGGGTGATCTTTCAATTCTATTATTTCCACCAGGCTCTTGTCCGGTGACAGTCCGGTGAATTGAAGGCCTGCATTACCAAGGGTATCAAAATATTCCTTGTTGAACTCGTACCTGTGCCTGTGCCTTTCGAATATTTCCCTCGTTTTGTAGGCAGAATAAGCAAGGCTACCATTTTCAAGTATACACGGATACGCTCCAAGTCTCATGGTTCCCCCATAATCGCACTTTTCATCCCTGTAAACTATCTTTTGAGCCTGGTAATCAAACCACTCCCTCATTAAATAGATTACCGGGTGAGGGGTATGAGGATTAAATTCTTCACTGTGAGCACCTTCGAGGTTTGCCACATTCCTGGAGAATTCCACCACGGCGAGTTGCATTCCAAGGCAAATACCGAAGAACGGAATCCTGTTTTCCCTTGCATACCTAATGGCCTTTATTTTCCCTTCTATACCCCTGGAACCAAATCCACCTGGTACTAAAACCCCGTCAACATCTTTTACAAGTTCTTCCCCACCTTCCTTTTCCACTTCCTCTGAATCTACGTATCGTATATTAACCCTCGCATTGTTGGCACATCCACCGTGCACAAGCGCCTCATTTAGGCTCTTGTACGACTCTCGCAGATTTACATACTTACCGACCACAGCAATACTAACCTCTTTTGCCGGGTTCTTGATACGCTCAACCAGCATTTCCCACGCTCGAAGATGAGGCCTGCGAGTCCAGATATTGAGCAATTTTGCTATCTTTTCGTCCAATCCTTCCTTGTGAAAGACCAGGGGAACTTCGTAGATGGTTTCAACGTCCTTGGCAGTGATTACCGCATCCGGTTCGACATCACAAAAATGGGCAATCTTTGCCTTTACTTCAGGAGTCAGGTACCTTTCCGTCCGACACAACAGGATGTCGGGCTGAATACCGATGCTTCTTAGTTCTTTTACACTGTGCTGAGTGGGCTTGGTCTTAAGTTCTCCGGCAACTTTAATATAAGGCACGAGGGTCAAATGAATATACACAACGTTTTCTTTCCCTGCATCCACCCTAAACTGCCTTATGGCTTCCAGGAAAGGCAAGCTTTCTATATCTCCCACCGTCCCACCGATCTCTATTATTGCGAGATCAGCACCATCCTCGCGCAACTTATTGATACAGCTTTTAATTTCATCAGTTATATGAGGTATTACCTGAACTGTACCACCTAGATAATCCCCCCTGCGTTCCTTTGTTATTACGGAATAGTAGATGCTACCCGAGGTAAAGTTGTTCTTTTTACCCATGACCGTCTGGGTGTATCTTTCGTAGTGTCCCAGGTCAAGGTCGGTCTCAGCTCCATCATCGGTAACAAACACCTCTCCGTGTTGAAAAGGATTCATCGTTCCGGGATCAACATTGATGTAGGGATCAAGCTTCTGAAAGGTAACAATTAATCCCCTGCTCTCCATTAAGGCTCCAATGGAAGCTGCCGCAAGCCCCTTGCCCAACGAAGATAAAACACCCCCTGTGATAAAGATAAATTTCATTCCTCTCAATTTTTAAGCTCCGTTTCTTGTTCCGTTTTCTCCCCAAGCAATATAGCATGGCATCGAAAAAGTCAAGGTAGCTCTCCACGTGATACCGCTTTGTTTTTTCATTCTATAGATTTTATCTTTATTCACAAGAAATGGGAAAATTTTCTCTTGCTTTTTTGCTCACAATGGCATAGTTTAGAAAAAATTATGCATACAGGCTTGCGAGTAGAAGAATAAGCCAATTTGTAGTTATTTGCGGTTGTTGCTGATTTTTTGTCGAGATTGATAATATTTTCTCAAAGTTGCAATTGTACGGGAATTTTTGTTAGTCCTAGGGAGCATGATCGAGCGATATCTCAACTGAAGCTGAAAGACTACCTGTGGTGAGCCTCCAACTTCCCTAGTTCCTGAACCTCTATACGCAATTCACTTACTCAGCAGTAAATTATCCTAATTGGAAAGACATACTCCCTAAAAAGGTTGGCAACAACAGAGAATCGAGATCGACCGAAGATTAAGATGATCGTTAAACGGTACATGACGGCAAATCCGGTAACCATTACGAAGGATGCCAGTGTAGAAGAAGCGATACAGCTTATGAAAACTCGTTTTATCAGGCATTTACCTGTGGTAGACGGGGATAAGCTGGTGGGCTGGATAACAGATGCCAACCTGAGAGGAGCCCTTTTTCCTTCGATGCTAGAAGATCTCACGATCGAAGATGTGATGATACACGATCCGATAGCAGTGGAAGCATCAGAAAGCATTGAAGCGGCGGCGAGACTGCTCGTGGAAAACAGGATCGGTGGAATGCCGGTGCTGGAAAACGGTGAACTGGTTGGCGTCATAACGGTAATTGACCTACTGAATGCTTTTTTAATTATGCTGGGAATACTTCAATCGTCTTCAAGGATAGACGTGAAACCCGGAACGTCGCAGGGGGCAATTGATTCCATTTCGTCAATAATTGAGAAAGAAAATGGGGAAATAATAAGCGTTTGTCTTGTTCCACAAAAGTCAGGCGTTGGCCAAATTTATTCTTTCAGGCTCGGTCGCTGTGATGCTGAGAAAATTGTAGAAGAACTAGAGAAAGAGGGTCACAAAGTTGTGTCATATTCTACGTGCTAAATTATAACATTGTAAAGAACTAGGGAAACCTTGACAAATTTGGATTTTTAGAACTAGCAGCCAACTAAACAAGTAGGACGAGAACAACACAGAAACTGTCATTGCTGCCGGAGCGAAGCGTAGAGCCGGAACTCAAGATTCTCTAGCTGGATGCCGCATCGAGCCTGCCCCTAACTAGATCAGGGGGCGGCACGACTTGCAGGAGGCTATTGTCAACTACGTGATCAATGTGAGTTTCCCTAGGTTGTGGGAGAACGCTGTAAAAGTATCTACTTAATTTTTTAAGAGAAAGGAGGTGAAGTAAGACTTAACAGAAGTTTTTGTTTTTATTAACTTTGGTTAATCTTGCCTGGTGATTCTAGGGAGAGGGTCAGGTAAGATTGCTAATATTAACATTCCATTTAACTAAAATTTAGCGAAGGAGGACAAGACTATGGGCAAAATTCCCGAAAACTACCTCCCCCCAAAAGACACGTGGCCGGAGTATATTATCCCTGACGAGTTCAAGGATGATTTACCAGAGAAGATGAATCTGGCCGATTATTTTCTCGATCGCCACATCAGGGAAGGCCGAGGAGACAACGTGGCGATCAAGTTTATGGACCAAACTTATACGTATGCCCAGCTTCAGGAAATGGTAAACAAGTTTGGAAGCGCTTTGAAGGAAGCTGGGGTCGAACCACAGGACAGAGTAGGCATTCGCCTGGTGAACTCTCCGCAGGCGGTAACTGCCATTTTTGCCGTCGAGAAAATCGGGGCGATTCCTGTACCAACATCCCCCCTCTGGTCTGCTGAAGAAGTAGCCTTTGTGGCAAACAACGCCGAAATGAAATACTTTATTGTTAATGCTCCCCTTATGGGACCCGTAAAACAGGCGAAACCAAATTTTGAATACGGCACAAAGGTCATCGTCATAGGCGGAAATGCTGACGAAGTAAAAGCAGACGGTGACATGGTTTATGAAGAAATGATGGAAAAGGGAAGCAGTGATCTTGAAGCAGAAATGCTTAATCCCACCGATATAGGAATTATCCTATATACTTCTGGAACCACGGGACTTCCGAAGGGTTGTGTGCATTTCTTACGTCCGATTTACGTAGAAGCTAAGCTTGTTAATAAGTACGTATACGACCTAAAGCCCGGGGATGTTCTGGGTGGTGCTGCTCCAGTTTCCTTCGCAGCAGGCTTCGGTACCTTTACCCTGATGCCCTTCCAAGGTGGCGCTGCAATTTCATTGATTCCGAAATTTTCGCCTCCCGACATGCTTGACCTCATCCAGAGACACAAAATAACGGTTCTAACGGGGCTTCCCACGGCGTATAGGGCACTTATGAAATTCCCCGATTTCAAGAAATATGACTTGAGCTCCGTACGTCTATACACATCTGGTGGAGACGCACTTGGTGCCGAAACCCTTAAAGCCTGGGAAGATCTTACCGGAAAACCGATCTGGGAGGGTCTTGGCGGAACAGAGATGCTCCACCTGGTAACTTCAAACACCATGAATGAGAAGCCCGTTCCGAACTCCATTGGGAAGCCACTTCCGGGTGTAAAGGTTCGAGTGGTTGATCCGGATTGGAATGATTGTAAGCCTGGCGATATAGGTAGCATGATCCTCAAGGGGCCTTCCGGTACGCTTTACTGGAAGCCATACGTTGACGACAACAGGCTACTCAAGTCTCAGAAAAAGGGCGTAAAAGACGGATGGAACCAGATGGGTGACGCCGTCTATCGCGATGAGGATTGGAACATCTTCTTCGTTTCCAGGGAAGACGACATGATTAAGTCTTCCGGGTATCGAATCGGTCCTGCAGAAGTTGAAGAAGCCATCGCGAAATTTGAAGGGGTTGCGGATGTTGGGGTGGTCGGTGTTCCTGATCCGGAGAAAGGACAAATTACGAAAGCATTTATCGTCCTTAAACCCGGATATGAGGCCAAAGAAACGTTCTTTGATGATCTCAAAGAATTCCTGAAGCAGCATATCGCCATTTACAAGCTGCCAAGAGAAATAGAGTTTGTGGATGCTCTGCCTAGAACGCCAACCGGAAAGCTTCTCAGAAGGAAACTGAGAGAACTGCACAAGTAATCCGAAAAAGCACCGGGAATCAATTGTACGAGTACCCTTGATTCCCGGTTTTCTTCATCATATGCATCAACCGAATTTTAAACTTCTTAAATCATTTATCCTTGATTCGCGCGCATCTAATGAACAATAGAAGACGAAGCATCAATCAACGTACCCCAAGTAATGCGTGATCATCTGAAGTTCACGCACTTCATCGTTTCCGCGAAAGAGATAACTGACGTTTTACTTGTCGGGGATGCAGGCCAGTAGCTTCAATTGCAGGGCAACTATAAAAATCGTTTGGGGAAGTTTCACGAAACTGGAATAGAAAATTTAGAATAAATCGGTTATGATCAAAACACGTGATGTAGAGAGTTCTTTTAAACCTTAACGGAAAACGATAAGGAGTGGACCATGGAATGGCGAGTGACTGTACTTTGCGAGAACACAGTGCCCGTGCCCGGTTTGATAGGAGAACACGGATTTGCTGCTCTGGTGGAAAGCCCCAACGGGATCATACTTTTCGATACGGGCCAGGGATTTGGGCTCATAGCCAATGCGAATAGGCTGAAAAAGGATCTCAGGCAAGTTGACAAGCTTGTTTTCAGCCATGGGCACTTCGACCACACCGGGGGATTGCTTGCGTTTCTGGGAATCCACGGTCCCGTTCCGGTTGTGGCTCACGAAGATGTACTTCTTGAAAGATTCAGGTTGATGCCAATCGGGCCCACAGAAAAACAAGTTTCCATAGGGATTCCCTGGACCGAATCCTATGTAACCACCAGAGGTGCAATATTCCAATTTACCTCCGAATTCTCGGAAGTGATTCCAGGTGCATACGTGACGGGAGAAGTTCCGAGGGTTACAGATTTTGAAACGGGAGACCCTAAGTTTTCCATAAAGCAAAACGGAAGCTTTATCCCCGATCCGTTCAGGGATGACTATTCCCTCATTCTCAAATCTTCCAAGGGGTTAATTGTTATTCTCGGTTGTGCTCACGCGGGCCTGATCAATATACTCAAGTATGCTGCTGAGAAAACCGGTATCGATAAGGTTCACGCGGTCCTTGGGGGGACTCACCTGGGTTTTTCTGCCGAGGAGCAGTTAACTGAGACAATCAAGGCTTTAAAGGCCGATTTCGATGTTGATATCCTCGCGGTGAGCCACTGTACCGGTCAAAAACCTATTGCACGTCTGGCGGCAGAGTTCGGTGAAAAATTTGATTTTGCTCCCGTGAGCTACACACTGGAAGTTTAGTGGATCGACTAACGGAAGCTCTAATTAATTCAGATTTCTAGAAGTACCAACAACTTAAACAAGTAGGACAAGCACAACTCAGAAACCGTCACTCCGGCCGGAGCGAAGCGTAGAGCCGGAATCTAGGATTCTCTAGCTGCATGCCGGGTAAAGCCTGCTCCTGACTAGATCAGGGAGGTGGCATGACGTGAAAGAGGCCATCGGCAAACCAACTAAGGCAGCGAAGCCGCAACCAAGTTTGAACCGCTAAGACGCCCCAGTTAAATTTTACAAGATTTAACGGGGCAAGCTAAGAGCGCAAAGGGATATTCTTTTTTCCTTGAGCAGTGTGTAA
>JALSTM010000037.1 GCA_026983715.1 Desulfobacterales bacterium | reverse complement strand
CTATGAAAAAAGTTTGCATATTGCAGTCATCGCCCCGGCCAAGTAGGCGAAGGATTCGACGAGAGCCTCAAACAACGTCCCGGGTAGCAGGATCCTGTTCCTGTAGATTAATAAGCATGCTGCCAGAACGATAACGGAAGGAATAATACACCAGGTGTAACCCGTGACAACTTCTGTTAGCGTTCCCGTGGCAACGAGCACGATCGTTAATACTATAAGACCACCGAGCAGGTATTTTGTTTTGGATTCTCCGATAAAAACGGGAATGGTCTCTTTCCCAACTATGGTATCACCCTGGATATCCAGTAAGTCAAATATGGCTGTTCGAACATAAACCATTAATGAGATTAGTAAAAAGGCATAAGATGAGGCGAGGAAAGAAAATGTTCCCTGGGCGATGTCAGGTATTATGCTGGTTACTGCACCCCATGCGCCGGCCACAAACAGTGTCTTGGAACCCGGTATGTCTTTTAATTTATTGATATGGCTAAGTATGTTCTTATCAGACCTGATAATTGGCACGTTATAAAGTAATCCAAGGGTGGATATAAGGAACATTAAGAAAAAAACCAGTTTCCCACCGAGGTAAGCAATGTAAAGAGAAAGCAGTACGGCCAGTGCACTTGTAGAGCAAAGCGGGACATACCACTTTTCATAAAATGCAGCCTGTTCCGGTTCCCGTAACCTCAAGCTTGCCTTGTCGGTGTATCTGTTGATAGTGTGCATCGCAAAAACATATAAAGCACTCATAAGTGCAAACGGAAAACTTCGGACACTTCCAGCGATTGAAGCAGCAACATAACTTAGAATTCCAGCCCCGCAGCTAACCACCACATTAACGTTCAACAACATTCGCAAACATTTAAAGAGCGCGTGATGATAAAGTGCACTATCCTTGTGTGTGAAAGATTCCAGTACTTCTACGACTCTTCTAATCATCCAGCTTGGTGTTGATGCTCCTGCGGTAACACCGATAGTTTCAAAACTTGCCAGTTTTTCTACGTCAAGTTCTTTTTCCGTTTCCACGTGGAAGGTGGGAAGTCCGCACTGCCGGGCAATTTCTGCCAGACGAATTGTGTTGCCACTGTGATATCCGCCAACCACCACCATTGCATCGACCTTATTGGCCATGCGTTTGACTTCTTCTTGCCTCTGATGAGTCGATCCGCAGATGGTATTGTACACTTCGACGTTTTTATATTTCTCCTTTATAGCGTCTACGATTTCATTGAATGTTTTTTCATTTTGGGTGGTTTGTGCCACCACGAGCACCTTTTCAGTGTCAGGGAGATCTGCCACGTCTTCGACCTTGTTAATAACTATCCCTTTACCTTCGCTGTAGCCCATTAACCCTCTCACTTCGGCATGCTCGGGATCTCCCACTATGATTGGAAGATATCCCTTTCTTGCATGTCTTCTGATAAGAGCCTGAACTCTTGCCACCCTTGGGCATGTGGCGTCGAGAAGTTTCTTCGCAACCGATTTCAATTTCTTCCTTTGATCCGGCGGTATTCCGTGAGCTCTAATAAGCACGGTTTTACCAGCGCATTCTTCGGAGGACTCCACAACCCTGACCCCTTTCTTACTTAACATCTCCAGAACCTGCCTGTTGTGTATTAGGGGACCAAAGGTGCAAATAATATCGTCACCAGGGTTTTCTTGCGTAGCTTTCAGAATCATGTCCATGGCTCTTTTAACGCCCATGCAGAATCCACCGGTTTCAGCCACAATTACCTTCAATATTTTCCTCCTCTAGTTCTTTTTTCCATATCTTCTTTCTTAGCCACTCAAAGTAATTTTTCCAGAATTTTCTTATTTCTTCCGGGCTATTGAACGAATAGATGCTATTCCTTATTTCTCTGGCCCTGGGAAGATATTTTACGTATCTTATCAAGATTGTTTTTGCGTAGGGAAGGCCTCTTTGGCCATAAAACTCGAGAACCTTTTCAAAGTGTTCAATTCCTGTAGCTTCGATCTCTGAGAGCTTCGGTTTCTCATATTCACCGAATTGCACGTATGAATAAATCTGGCTAAAAATCCATGGGTTTCCTATGCTCGCTCTTCCGACCATAACGGCATTACACCCCGTTGACGCAAACATTCGCGCAGCGTCTTCGGGTATCTTTATGTCTCCATTGCCGATAACAGGTATTTTTACGTGCTGCTTGACCAGTCGAATAAGGCTCCAGTCTGCATTCCGACCGAAAAACTGAGTGGCGGTTCTTGGATGAAGAGTGAGAGCGTCAGCCCCTGAACTCTCCACTAACTTTGAAACTTCCATGGCATTTATGTTCTGCTGATCCCATCCTGATCGGATTTTTACCGTGACAGGAACTGAAACGGCTTTTTTTACTTTAGTGATAACCTCTGCTAGTTTTGAAGGTTCCTTTAAAAGAGCTGCCCCTGCACCCTGTTTTACTATTTTCTTTACCGGGCACCCGGCGTTTATATCTACAATTGCTGCTCCTGCCTCTTCTACTATCCTGGCAGCTTCTGACATGGTGGCGGGTTTTCTTCCGAAAATCTGAACCGCCAAGGGCCATTCATCTCGGGCTGAATCAAAAAGGCGCCAGGTCTTTCTGTTTTTTCTTGTAAGTGCCTCGGAACTTACCATTTCTGTAAATGTAAGCTCGACGCCGTATCTTCTGGCTATTTCTCTAAACGGCCTATCGGTAACTCCGGCCATCGGGGCAAGCACCACGGGGTACCTAACACTTAGGTTACCTACTCGCAGGGGGTCGAGGGAACTGGCTGAGTAGTCAAAGCATGATCTCTTATCCTGTAAGTGTTTTCTTTTACCTTGCATTGGCAATAAGACTTTATCCTTTTCCCCTGTTGAAAGTTGATATTTATAACACTACCTTTTCGTTCCTGTAAACAGAATATCAGGTCCTTGAAAGGGTATGGTTAATATGGTATTTGACCTCATCACCAAAAGGAAGCGTGAGATGTCGAGACTTGCTATTGCACTTGCTGTAATTATAGCGTTGTGGATCTGTATTCCCGGTGGTGTCAATGGTGCCGATACCGATTTGATTTCCTTGAAACCGGTTGTGGTAACAGCATCAAGGCTTGCACCGGGGTTCCCGGTGAGTTCCAGGGTCGTAAACGTACTCACCAGGAAAGATTTGACAAAATTGCCCGCAGGAAGCCTCCAAGAAGCGCTCAGGTATCTTCCGGGCGTGGACATAAAAAGCAGGAATCCGTTTGGAGTTCAGGGGGATGTTTCAATCAGGGGTTCAACGTTTAGCCAGGTACTTATACTCGTCGACGGAATAAGGGTAAATGACCCTCAAACGGGGCATCATAACCTTAACCTTGGTGTACCGCTGGATGAGGTCGAACGCGTTGAGGTTCTTCAGGGACCTGGCGCTGCCTTCTACGGTGCTGACGCAGTGGGCGGTGTAATAAATATTATCACGCGCAAGCCGGAAAAAAATACCGTGTCATTAAAAGGTGTTCGTCTGGAAAACAACGCTTGGAGTGGAGAAGGCTCGGTTTCGCTTGCAAAAACTCCGTTTTTTTTGAGCGGAACGGTATCGGAAGATTCTTCTTCCGGTTTCCAGCACGATACCGATTATCGGGTTTTTAATGCGGCTGGAAAAATGGGATGGAAGGCAGAAAAAGTTGAGGTCGGGATTTCATACAATTACCTAGACAAGGAGTTTGGGGCATTTGACTTTTATACGCCCGGACTGAATTTCCCGTCCCGCGAATGGAACAGGGCCCACCTGGTGTCGGGTTATGGTATCTTTCGGGCGAAAAATTGGACGATAACGCCAAGGGCGTACTACAGGCATCATTTTGATGAGTTCTCGCTGGACGAAGAAAGACCTGATTACTACAATAACAAGACCAGAACGGACTTGTCCGGAGGTAGTATTAGTGCAAGGGGAGAGCTGGGTCCCGGTGAGATAGCTCTCGGTGTTGAATACCAGGAAGACTCTATTGATAGTAACGGACTTGGAGACCACGGGAGAAGCTGGGTCTCAGGTTTCGGCGAATGGGGATTTTCAAAAGATAGCAGGTTTTTCTTGAATGCAGGGTTTAGGCTCGACAGGTATTACGACTATGACCTAGAGTTCAATCCCACAGTAGGAATGTCATTTTGGCCTGTGAACTCGTTAAACTTGAGAATCTCCGCCGGGCGCTCGTTTAGAGTCCCTTCTTACACGGAGCTTTACTACAACAGCCCGGCAAACAAGGGAAACCCTGACCTTGATCCGGAACATGCGTGGTCAATAGAAACTGGGATGGATTATAATCTAGGAACAAAGGCTGCTTACCATTTTACATTTTTTTACAGGGATGAAACTGACATTATTGACTGGGTTAGGTATCCTGCTGACTCCTACTGGAAGGTGATAAACAGCGGAGATGTCGAAGCCCTGGGGCTGGAAACCGGGGTTGAGTTTCAGCCGTGTGCGTGGGTAAGTGGGTCAATCTTTTACGACTACTTGGACAAATCAGTAGAAAAAGAGGGTGATTACTTATCGAAGTACGTTCTTAATTATCCGAGGCACCAGGTAAAAATTCGGACAGAATTTTTGCTGCCTTTCGGCTGTTCAATGACCGTTTCGGCAAACTACCAGGATCGCGTGGGACTAGATCGTTTCTGGGTTCTAGACGGAAAATTTTCGAAAAGATTTCGAAATCTTGAGGTGTTTATGACCGGAAGCAATCTGACAAACGAATCATACCAGGAGATTCCTGGGCTCAATGAGCCCGGCCGCAGGGCCGGGATTGGGATAAGGACATTCCTAGAATTTTAGGATACCTCCCTCTGAAATGCTGAATTATTTCCGTTGTTTACCACATAGACCCGGGCTAGTCGATTCATAAATATTGTGTCAAATAAAAAAGCTAA
>JALSTM010000036.1 GCA_026983715.1 Desulfobacterales bacterium | reverse complement strand
CGGTTTCCAGCAAGGCCCTAAGCAGGGGAAAAGATCAACTGGGGACTCTCGGCTCCGGTAACCATTTCGTTGAAGTGGGTTACGTGGACCGAATTTACGATGAAGAAGCCGCAAGGCAACTGGGGCTCTTCATCAACCAGTTAACGGTGTTTGTTCATACCGGTTCCCGCGGCCTGGGGCACCAGGTATGCGACGATTACATCAGGGTTCTAATGAAATCCAGCCAAAAATACGGGATCGAACTTCCGGATAAGCAATTATGTTGCGCGCCAATTACTTCGCCGGAGGGACAGCAGTACCTTGGGGCAATGTCGGCAGCGGCAAATTTCGCCTTTGCAAATAGGCAGCTCATCTACCACTGGGTCAGGGAAACTTTCGAGCGGGTTTTTGGCACCAGTGCTGAAGAGCTCGGTTTTAAGCTTCTCTACGATGTCTGCCACAACATGGCAAAGATCGAAGCCCACGAATATGAAGGCAAGCGAGTAAAAGTATGTGTTCACAGGAAAGGTGCAACAAGAGCATTCCCTCCTGGTCACCCACAGATTCCCGAGGATTACAGAATAGTTGGGCAGCCGGTGCTAATCCCCGGAGACATGGGAAGGTACTCGTACGTGCTGGTGGGTACTGAACAGGGAATGAAGGAGACTTTCGGAAGTTCCTGCCATGGTGCAGGAAGAGTCCTGAGTCGTCACCAGGCGATCAAGGCCACCAAGGGTAGGGCTATAGAACGGGAACTTGCGGATAAAGGGATTTACGTCAAAAGCGCCGGAAAAAGGACTCTAAAAGAAGAGTGCTCGGAAGCATACAAAGACGTCAGCCGCGTTGTAAACATAGTACACGCGTCTGGTATTGGGAAAAAGGTGGCAAGGCTAAGACCCCTTGGCGTAATAAAGGGTTAGTGAAGTGGCAGGGCAAGACAGAGAGATAATACCAGAATCTCGCAAATCTCGTTTATTGCGCCCAGCACATCGCCTGTGACACCTCCAAGGGTCCAGGTAAAAAAAACGGATGCTGCACCAGAGAGAAGAACGGTAAATATCAGGAGAAGCACTCCCCAATAGGAAAGGAGCACTATGCTTATGAGCGCGGTACAAAGAGTGGCTATCAGAACTGTCTTTCCACCAAGGGAATCTACGTAAGTCTGTCCAAGCCCCCCTTCCCTCCTCGCATACGGACATCGCCATGCTACGAGTACCATGGCGAATCTGCTAAGAACAGGGAACAGCATTAAAACTGATACCCGGGCCTGTTCCGGAAGTTTCCAGATTGCCACCCACTTCAATAAAATGGCAAAGACTATACCTATTACACCAAAGGCTCCCACGTGGCTGTCTTTCATTATCTCTAGCCGTTTTTCCCTCGTGTATCCTCCACCCAACCCATCAAGGGTATCACTTAATCCGTCAAGGTGCAGGCCTCTGGTAACAACAGCCAAAAGAAGAACAACCAACAAAGAAAGAAACGACGAAGGAAATATTGAAGCCAGCCTCCCCCAGACCCCTGCCATTAAGAATCCAACGAGGAGACCAACAACAGGAAACCATGCCATCGATTTCGATACTACTCTCTCGTCAACTTCTGCTTCCACTGGAATCCTAAAAACTGTGAGAAACTGTAAAGCAAGCGTAAAACAAGCTATGGGGCTCAATTTTTTTTTCATTGTATGCGACTCCATGAGTAGACAACTTCCTGCTGTAAAAACAGGAACCTTCCGTTTATTCAGATGTAAAGATTGCCACTGCTCTATAATACTCAATCTATCTTCTTTTGACAGGGATATTTCGCTACGATATTATTTAACCAGATTGAGATTTCTCATTCTCTGAAACGGAGTTCTTCAATGAGCAACAAGATCATCGTTATAGATGACGAACAAGAGTTCCTAAAAATTGTTAAAATTGGTTTAAGTCTATCTGGCTTAGCCGATTTAACCCTGAAAGATGACCCAGAAGAAGCACTCCAGGCATTTTCAAATGGCGAAAATTACGACGTAGCGCTAATTGACATAACAATGCCTAAAATAAATGGGATCGAACTCCTGGAGAAAATTAAAAATATAAGCCCTTCCACAGAGTGCATTATGGTAAGCGGTTTAAATGAAGCACGTGCCGCCGTCGAATCCCTGAAAAATGGTGCATATGACTATCTCGTAAAGCCTATATCAAGGGAAGAGTTAAATTCGGCGATATGCCGCGCACTTGAGAGAAAGAGACTTCTTGATATTCTTACCTTGAGAAAAGATCCGAAACCTCCCAAATTGGCAAACCCACAGGCTTTTGAAGAGATCGTAACAGAATCAGGTGAAATGATGAAACTTTTAAGGGAGGCCGAACTCCATGCTCAGAGCAACGTGCCAATTTTGATCACTGGTGAAAGTGGTACCGGGAAAGAATTACTCGCACGTGCGATACACAATGCCAGTCCCAGAAAAAATGCTCCCTTTACCCCTTTAAACATGGCATCTTTTTCGAGCAGCCTTTTTGACTCAGAATTCTTTGGTTACACTAAAGGAGCTTTTACAGGAGCAGAAAGGGATCGTAAGGGTTACCTTGAGCATACTGACGGTGGGACTCTTTTCCTGGATGAAATTGGCATCCTGCCGTTCGAACTTCAGGGAAAACTGCTGAGAGTATTGCAGGATGGAGAGTTTATAAAGCTTGGATCAAATAGAAACAAGCGTGTAAACGTTCGTTTCATTGCTGCAACAAACGAAGACCTGGCTAAAAAAACATCTCAAGGAAAATTCAGGAAAGACCTTTACTATCGTCTAAATGGAGCATGGCTTCATTTACCTCCATTGAGAGAACGTAGAGAGGATATTCCCCCTCTAATTAGAAAGTTTCTAATGGAATTTGCACCTAATGGAGATGGTATTAAAATTTCCGAGGAAGTATTATCAGTCCTACTTTTATACGACTATCCCGGGAACGTAAGAGAATTACGATCTATTATACAGTCTGCGGTCAATTTAACCCAGGGGCATGAAATACAAGTACACCATCTGCCTAAATATCTCCAAATGTTAAAAGCAAAAAATAAAACAAAAAAAACGGATCGTGATACCAGAGAAGTTCCTCTCGACGAAGTTATAAAAAACCACATTCTTTCGGTTTATGAGAAAACAGGAAGAAATAAAACAAGAACGGCCAAAATCCTTGGGATCGGTTTAAATACCTTGAGAAGAAAGCTTTCATCTTATGGCAAGTCATAGAGACATCATTCCAGCCAATGTACTATTATGATCCATGCCAAAATGGCAGCCAAACTCCCTTTTTCTAACGTATGCTTAATCACTTACCATTGTAGCCATCCCAGGCATGCCCCTAATTGGTATGCCGGTTTTCATATCAGGTTTCAGTTAAAATTTTTGTTCGATTCTTATCTTACCCACTAACATACTGAATACAAGATATTTTTCATACTTCTTTCCACGTGTTTTCGCTATGGCACACATCGTGCTCCTATTAGTAGGGCTAAAGTTTGAGCAAATACTGTCTAGTTTAAAAAAACTGAGGTTATTGAGAACTAGACAGGTTTCCTAAGGGATCGCCAGTAAAGAGATAAGATACACATTAAAGGCATGGAAAGCAAAGATGAAAATTTTACTCGTCGATGACGATACTATACAGATTGAGAGTCTAAAAATTGGCCTTACAGCTAGAGGGTACGAGGTTCATGGCGAATTGAGCGCTGACAGTGCCCTGGTAACCATTGAAAGAGAATCCTTTGATATGGTTTTGACTGACTATTATATGCCGGGCACAGATGGCATAGACTTATTAAAGCAGGTAAGGAAAAAGTCAGCGGCGTTACCAGTGGTCATGATGACAGGATATGCGGACAAAAAACTTGTACTGGATGCCTTACACAATCGTTGTGATGCTTTGATAGAAAAGCCCTTTGCTCTTAATGATTTGGTTGCGGTGATAGAAAAAGTTATAAGCGAAAAATCGGTAAACACTGATCTGGTAAAACTTGGAGATTCCTTGCATGAATCAACGCCAAATGAACTCCTAAATAAAACCTATGACCTGCTAGACACACTAGACACGTTACTTGAGATATGTGCTAATGATTTACCTTTAAATGAGCTACTCGATAATTTAACCAGACATGTTCTAAACACACCGCGGCTTTGCGAAACCGGGCAGGGAGGTCTCTTCCTTGCTGATAAAGAGTCACAAATTCTCAAAATGGAAATTAGTAGGTACTTTCCAGAAAGTATTAAAAAACATTGCTCAAAAGTATTGCCAAATAGCTGTTTCTGCGGTTGTGCACAGATGGAGCAAGAAATAAAGTTTTGCAGATGCGATTCAGAGGAAAATCTTAATATTAATATACCGGCCGGAGAAGTTTCTTGGCACAATTACTGTGTTCCCATAGTTCACCGTGAGAAAACCCTTGGGATGCTAGTTGTACTTGTGAGTAAGGACCACGTGGAAAGCGCCTTGGAACGGAAGTTTCTCAACTCTGTTTCCAAGATAATGGCCAGCATAATCCACAGGAAGCAAACAGAGGAAGAAAAAGAAAGGATTGAAACAACGCTTCGTCATGCTCAGAAAATGCATGCTATTGGTAGTTTTATAGGAGGAATAGCGCACGATTTTAATAACATGATACAAGTAATTCTTGGTTTTTCACAACTGACCCTCTTAAACATGCCTATGGATAGTCCGTACTATGAGAAGATCAAAGAAATAGAATTAACTGCCCAAAAAGCTAGAAACCTTACACGACATCTTTTGAGTTTTGGGAGAAAGATAGACACCGACTACAAGCTCACTGACATTAATCAATTAATCTCGAAAACCGAGAACCTTCTTTCCAGGATGCTTCCCAAGAAAATTAGAATCAAATTATTGCTATCTC
>JALSTM010000035.1 GCA_026983715.1 Desulfobacterales bacterium | reverse complement strand
GAAAAGATATCCGATCATTTATGGCATCATCTAACCCAGGGTCAGAGAGATTGTATTGCTTTGCAAGACAGAAGCTTTTAAGCCTCACGTCGGTGTCTTTCCTTTTCTTGCCTTGCGGTTCTTGGGTAGCGCTATGGCTCTGTGGTGAATCAATCAGGGCGTAAGAGAAACCGATGAATCGGTTTTGGTATAGTGCTTGATTTCTCTACCCACGGTTAAAACCGTGGGCTAAGGGGCGATCCTGTCCTGGTAATGATCAAGGTTCTCCACGGTTTTAACCGTGGGTATAAATAGAATACGAGCCTCAAAAAACCGATTCAACGGTTTCCCGCATCCCCTGGCTAAACCATCGATCACAGAGCAATGCTATCCGAGTGGTGAACAAAATAGCCCACGGTTTTAACCGTGGGTAAAAACAGGACACCTACCCGAGGAACCGATTCATCGGTTTACCAAATTGCCTGACTACAACCGCGGGCCAAAAGTAAACGTTATTCGAGTGATGGATAAGGTAGCCCACGGTTTCAACCGTGGGTATAAATAGCATACGAACCAGAAAGAACCGATTCATCGGTTTCCCACACGCCTAACCGGCATTTCCCAAAGGAATGACAGGCTTCGAGTTATTTCCGTCTCACTCCTCTATTTGATCCTTAGTAAAGTACTTCTTAAGGAACCTTTGATTAATCACCCAAATAACCCTAGATTAGGGGTAGATCATTCCGTTTCCCTGATCAACGGAGATGGATTCCGGCCCTTCGATACACTTCATTACCCAGGACGGGGCTCAAAATACGCTTCGTTCCGGCCGGAATGACGGTTTGCGAGTTGTGCTTGTCCTACTTGTTTAATTGATCGGTAGTCCCAGAAATCGCAATTAATCAGAGCTTCCTTAGGTAATTTCATAACTCTGATGGCTCGAAAATCAAATCATTTTCAACCCAATAATTTTCCAATCCTTAACATTGAATTCCGGTACTAAATTACACTGCGTATCTCTATCTCAGCAAAATAGATCCTGGCATTCCCTCTTTCGAAGAATGTTCGAGAATGAGCATGTTTAATAAATATTTACCAAGATGGAGTAAATTATCTTAACCTATTCTTTGCGCCTCCGCGTCTCTGCGGGTAATACGTGTTTTCTCCCGCCAAGGCGCAAAGACGAAGAGATTTGTAAAGTCTTTCTGATCTCCCAATCCGAGTGTCATTTTAAAAACTTAAACAATTATCAACTCTCCTAAAATATTGTGTCAAACAAAAAGCTAAAGGGCAGTTATTACGAGCGCAGGGAAACAATCTCCAATTCTTAGGCATACCAAGGAGATTGTTCCGCCTCCCGCACCCACTTTAAGCCATATATCTTGATATTAAGTCGAAAACATTGTCATAAAGTGGGTGCGGAATCCTCGCAATGACAAAATGTCTCAAATGTCTTCTGGGAATCGACCCAATAGCTCTATGGCATGCTAGTGTTCCACTCAAAGGAGTCTCGCTTCTCTCTGTATCGAGCACCCAGGCAATTTGTTTCGTGCACACGGGAGACATAAAATACCCCGTCCCCTAGTTTTCCCTCAAACAATAGGTCTCGAGGTGGTCCCTAAGAAACTCCACTTCCCGCTTAATACGGGGACTTGTTTTCATCTCTTTTCTCAAGCGGTTAGTAGCGTATATGACTGTGCTATGAGTACGGTTAAACGCTTTTCCGATGCTAGAAATCGATTCATTTGTGTACTGTTGAGCTAGGTACATGCAAATATTTCTTGGATATGAGATCGACCTTTTTCTGCACGGCGAACTCAGGTCTTCAATTGATATTCTGAAGGAACGAGCTACCACCTCCTTTATTTTGTCTATGTCAATACCGGGACGACTGTCCACCATCGTATCGACCACTTCCTTGGCAAGCTTGAGATCTATGGGCCTTCTGGAAATATTTGACTTAAGGATAAGACCTGCTATGCAGCTTTCCAACTGCCGAATATCCTTGGTGATCCTTTCTGCCAGAAATTCTATCACCCTGGAGGGAAGTTTTAATGCCTGGCTTTCCGCCTTTTTTCTTACTATTTTTGCCCTGGTTTCGAAGTCCGGTGGGTCTATCGGTGTAATGAGCACACCATTAAGACGGGACCTGAGATCTTTCCTCAACTTGGGAATATCTTGAGGGTAATAATTGCTCGTGCATATGAAACGCTTTCCGCTATCGAGAAGAAAATCTAGGGTATAAGCAAATTCAGTTTGCATTTTCATTTTACCGCTGAGGAATTCCACTTTTTCAAGAATCAGAAGATCACAGTTTTTTCTGTACTTCTCCTTGAATTTTTCAATTCTTTGAGATTTCAATGCTGAAATCATTTCATTAGCAAAATCTTCGGCTGTCAGGTAGCAAAGTCGAACATCTTTTTTTTCCTTAAGAAGTTGATTCCCCACTGCCTGAGAAAGGTGACTCTTCCCAAGACCCGGATCTGCTAGTATATATAGAGCATTGTTGTAAATGTTTTGGCCAGCGGCCATTGCACGGGATGCCGAATATGCAAACCTGTTGCTGTCCCCAACCACAAATTGGTCAAAGGTAAATCTGCTATTTAGCCTCGGCCTCTGCCAATCAACAAAGATTTGGTGTAATGGCACCTGAACAGCCTTTCCCGGTACCGAGCGACCTCCTTCACATACCCTTTTATCAAGGTCTCCTGTGCTGTCTTTTGACGATTCTTCACCGGAATTTTTCACTTCCCATGAAATAACAGGAGAATTAAATCCTTTCTTTACCCAAGCTTTCAGTATCTCATTCCCTAGTTTTCCCCTTACCCACTTTCTGTGAAAGTCATTCGGACAAAGAAGAACTATTCTGTTTTCGTTACAATCCCCCAGCTTTATGGGATTAACCCACATTTCGTACTGGGACTGCGGTATGGTGCTCCTCAGATACTCCTTCACACTCTGCCAAACCCCGTCCATCGACAAGTACCTCTCCCCTATCCTTTGAAAATTTAAAGGAATTCATCCCATAGTCCAAAAACTCCAGCCCATGCAGTCGTTGGCAAAAAAATCACTTGGTAAAGTGTATTTCGCTATTCTTCGTAGCTATCGACTTAAAAAACGTCATAATCAATGAGACTAACTACTCTATCCATCATCGGTACTGATCAGACTCTTGTTAATTGTGGAGACCTTGAGGGAAAGATTTTCAAATCAACTTGGCGATAATAAATATCACTTTTCTTCTTCTGTCAAACCCCGATTTCACGGATCATAGTCAGAAGGTGTTGACTTAAAATTCTAAATTTTCTTATCAATGTTCTGACAGTTTGAGCCTAAGAGGTATAGGAAGTTGTTATTTTTGTTATATTTTACCAAAAGATGTTATTAAGACGTGATTTTAAACTTTTACGCTATAATCCAGATGCTCGTACCCAAAGCCACAATCTAAAATCTTTCATAAGCTCATTTTTTCAAAATTTTTCTTTCTTTTTTGTTTGTCCGCAGTGCCCCGGTTCCGTTGTTTTTTACAAAATTCTAGCAAACTGAAACTTCCCTAATTTCTACAATAAGTTATATTATGATGTGTTTTAAACATATTTTGAACAGATTATCTTAATTTACTCCTGAAATCTCAAGTTTTTCTCCTAATTCTGAGAAAAACCTCTGATATTAAGATCGTCTGTAAATTCCTCGGAATCTGTTATAATCTAGCAACTCAAGAACCAACACTGGATGAGGTGCTAATAACGACGGTAACCATCGATGAAAGTGCAAAAGAAAGAACGCAAAAGATTTCTGCTTGTGAACCCGTGGATAATAGATTTTGCGGCTTATGATCTCTGGGCACGACCTCTTGCCCTACTTTATCTTGCATCTCTTTTGAGGGATGCAGGTCATGGGGTAACATTGATTAATTGTCTGGACCATAGAGTAAGCACAGGCGCGTTGAACAAGCATTCTCGCCCCGTTCGGAAAAAATATGGAACCGGGAAGTATATACGAACAGAGATCAGTAAGCCCGAAGTATTGAATTTTGTTTTGAGAAAGTATTGCCGGTACGGAATGCCGCCAGATAACTTCAAGGATAAACTTAGAAACATCCCACAACCTGATGTTATTTTAATAACTTCCCTGATGACGTACTGGTATCCTGGTATTTCCGAAACAACGAGGATGCTCAGGGAAATCTTTCCTGAAACAGTTATGATACTGGGTGGAAATTATGTGAGGCTCTGTTTCCAGCATGCCATAAAGATGCCTGGGGTGGATTTTTTGTACCCGGGTACTCTAGCCGATTTTCCTGATTTCCTTATGAAAAAGTGTGGTATTGCTGTAAATAACAAAAAAAAGTGGAAAAATTTCACCGCTTACCCATACCCCGCTTATGACCTATGGGAACCGAAACCCTTGGAAGCCGTAGCGATAATGACATCTGAGGGTTGTCCATTCAGATGTCCTTACTGTGCTTCCAGTATCCTTCATCCTCAATTCAGCAGGAGACACCCAGAGGACGTGTATAGAGAAATAGTCTTCTGGCACGAACAGTTTGGTGTTGAAGATTTTGCTTTTTACGATGACGCACTACTTCTTGACAGTAGAAACCATATCATCCCTATTTTAGAAAAAATCCTTGAAGCGGGTCTAAGGGCACGCTTTCATACGCCCAATGCAGTACACGTAAAAGAACTAAGTTTAGAACTCTGTGAAATCTTGAAAGCAGCAGGTTTTACGACCCTGAGACTTGGACTCGAGACAGCAAGTATTCAAAGGTCGGTGCAGAGGGATAGCAAAGTTCAACGAGGTCAATTCCCGTGGGCAATGAAGAATCTCAAGAAAGCAGGCTTCTCACCTTACCAGCTGGGAGTCTATCTTCTCTGTGGATTGCCTTACCAG
>JALSTM010000034.1 GCA_026983715.1 Desulfobacterales bacterium | reverse complement strand
CTGGAAGAAAAAAATTGAATTATACCTGAATCCGTGACGAAACTTTATGGATAATTTGTGTAACATGTCTAAATTACTCATTATTGGTCAGATAGCCAGGGAGGATCATTCTCCACCTTGTCGAGTGATCTTTTTACGCCCTGCGGGTCGTCGAGGTGCACCGCATCTTCGGCGTCATCGTCCGCCGGACATAGCTTACTATAGTCTGGTGGGTTCTTCCTTGCATTTGCTGCCCAAGTGAACGATCACGGATTCAGGTTATAAGTAGAAAATCACGATGACTGTAACCCTTGCGGCCGTCTGAGAGCATGAAAAAGCAAAAGAGATTGTGCAAGAGGGTCCACTGAAAGATCCAGAGAAAGGTTGTTTGAGGAAGAGCAAAAAAGGATATTAGAGCTAGGGCGGACAAGAGGGAATAGGGTCGGAAAAGGAGGGTTTAAATGCTTAAAAAGCTTAAGGACAAGTTGAAAAAGAAGAAAAATGATGTTGAAGTAACGAGTCACAAGGCGGAGACCCTGGGTGAAGGAATAGAGGGACAAACTGAAGCTACTACATTTGCTGAGGCGACTTTGCGCGACGAGACCCAGGAAATGATCAGGGAAGATGTTTCTGAGAAGGCAAAGGTGCTGGTTGTTGGATACGAGGATAACTTCTCTAAGGCTGTAATGGAATATGCCGTTGGGTTTGCAGAAAGGATGGACTATGAGATCGTAGCGCTTAACGTGGGCCCAATCACGAAACCAAACACGGAGGCTCTGGGTCCTTACTGTGATCTTATCACTGCTCAGTTCGAAAAAAGGTGCAGGGAAAACGTCAAGGCGTTCGAGGAAGCCTGTAAGGATAAAGGTATTTCTTTTAGGCACGTGGTAAAGTTCGGTGAGGTCGATGACTGCATAAGGGAAGTTCATGATGATCTGAAACGAGTTGAGTTTGTGATTGCCGATCCTGAGAGTTGCCCTGAAGAGGGGAAGGTAGCAATTCCTGTGTTTTGCATGACCCCTTAGCGAAACGAAGGGCAGGGGTTATTTATGGAAACTCCGATAAATTGGGATTTTTAGAACTAGCAAGAAATTGAACAGGTAGGACGAGGACAATTAAAAATCCGTCATTCCGGCCGAATCGAAGCGGAGAGCCGGAATCTAGGTCCACATGGACTAGATGCCGGATCGAGTCGGGCATTACACGCAAGTGGTCCTTGGGCATTTGAGTAATTGATCAGAGGTTCCTTACCTTTTGAACCATCGGGTAGTAGTGAAAAGTAGCGTATTTCTTAGGAATCTCTTCGGAGACCCATCGGAAGCCAAAAAACCTTATGTGGCTCAGTAAAAGCTATATCGATAGCAATATGAGGCCCTTATATAAGGAAACCCTGATAAATTCTGATCTCAGGAACTATTGTCTTTAGTAAACCCCTTGCAGTAACACGAAGTCGCAAACGTTTTTTAGGAATCGATCCAATAGATAGACTAAGTAGGCGTTCCGACATGAATCTGGTGTCTACCTGGGTTTCACTTTGAAGAAAGATAGTAATTAATGTAAAATAACTAGCCGACATCGCTGGGCCACCTTGGGCTAGCCACAACAAACAGATGAAAGTCTCTACAATGACCCAACTAAGGCTGAATATAAAATAGACTTTCATTCAAACTGGTGCTGTAAAGATCTAGGATCTTGGAATTCCGGAACGGAGAGGTTTTAACAAGATGGTGAGCAAAAGAACAAGGGTAGCTGAAATTCTCAGAAGGCTTCCTTTTGGCGAGAAAGTGGTTGTAATGGGATGGGTTCGAACTAAGCGGGAATCTAAAAAGGGATTTGCGTTTATTGAACTCAATGACGGATCTTGCTTTTCCAATTTGCAGCTTGTTGTTGACGAGAAAATTAAGGACTACGAAAAGATTATAAAGAAAGTTACCACCGGATGTTCCATTACAGCGCAAGGACAACTGGTTGAATCCCCTGGAGGCAAGCAAGCCATTGAACTCCAGGTGGAGCACCTCGAAGTAATAGGTGAAGCTGATCCTGGGAGCTATCCATTGCAGAAAAAGCGTCATTCTTTTGAATTTCTCCGCAAGATTGCTCACCTTAGGCCCAGAACCAACACTTTTGGAGCCGTCACTCGCGTAAGGAACTTCCTAGGGTGGTCGATACATAAGTTCTTTCAAGAACGAGGTTTTTATTATTTAAACACTCCAATTATCACGTGCAGTGATTGTGAAGGGGCAGGTGAGATGTTTCAGGTTACAACGCTTGACCTGGAAAATTTGCCGCGCAAGGATGGATGTGTTGATTATTCTCACGATTTTTTTGGAAAGAAAGCAAATCTGACGGTGAGCGGTCAACTTGAGGCCGAAGCATATGCCCTGGCACTGGGTAACGTCTACACATTCGGCCCCACATTTAGGGCAGAGAATTCCAATACCAGGCGTCATCTTGCAGAATTCTGGATGGTGGAGCCGGAGATGGCATTTTGTGAACTGGATGGAAACATTGAGATTGCAGAAGAATTTCTCAAGACACTGTGCGCTGGGGTACTGGAGTCGTGTGACGAAGACATGAAGTTTTTCGAGAAATTTATAGATAAGGACGTTATTAAAAGGCTTGAGAAGATAACTCTAAATAATTTCGAAGTTGTTGAGTACAGAGAAGCAGTGAAGTTGCTTGAGCCAAAAGCTAGTGATTTTCAGTATCCCGTGGGGTGGGGTTGCGATTTGCAGGCAGAGCATGAGAAGTATCTCACCGATGAGGTTTTCGGGAAACCGGTTGTCATTATCAACTACCCCAGAGAGATTAAGCCTTTTTACATGAAGGTTAATGATGATGAGAAAACCGTAGCCGCCATGGATGTTCTTTTCCCGAAGCTGGGAGAGGTTATAGGGGGGAGCCAGAGGGAAGACAGCTACGAAATCCTGAGGGCCAGGATCAGGGAAAGCGGGTTAGATGAGGATGACTACTGGTGGTACCTTGAGTTAAGAAAGTACGGAAGTGTTCCTCATTCGGGGTTCGGCCTGGGTTTTGAAAGATTCGTCCAGTTTGTCACTGGTATGGCAAATATAAGGGATGTTATTCCGTTTCCAAGAACGCCAGGTAATGCGGAGTTTTAGATAAATCAGGCAATGAATTGGCCAATGTGGTATATAGTCCAGGCAACTATCCACGCCAGCGTAAGGGAATATACCACGTTAAAAATCATCCATTTTGTCCCTATTTCTCTTCTTATGGCGGCCACAGTCGCAAGGCACGGAGTGTAAATCAGAACGAAAGCCATAAACGCGTAAGCCTTCGCAGCGTCAAATTTTTCGGCTTTTAGAGCCTTTTTGAGTGACTTCTCTCCCGTTTTCTCTTGGCTTCCTCCTGAATATATGACTCCCATGGTGCTAACCACCACTTCCTTTGCCACAAACCCGCTAAGTAATGCTATTCCGATTCTCCAGTCGAAACCGAGGGGCTTTAAAACGGGTTCCACAACCTTTCCGATACGGCCAAGGAAAGTTTGTGCCATCCTTTCCTGGTTTGCCCTGATGTTTAGCTCTTCAATAGCCTTCTCCATTTCTTTTTTTAGTGCTGTTTTATCAGCCTCCGTTGATGCCTGGGAGAGTTTTTCGGCGTAAATCGAACTTATCTGGTGTTTTTCTTTTGCGTATTTCTCGAAAATCCCGGGGTTTCGAGGAAAGGTTCCTAGAACCCAGATGATTACGCTACCAACAAGAATCACTCCCCCCATCTTTTTCAGGAAGATCACGCCCCTGTCCCACATGTGAATCATTAGGCTCTTGAACGTTGGAACCCTGTAGGGTGGCAATTCCATGACAAAAGGCATGCTCATCCCTTTGAGTATTGTCTTGCTGAATAATTGGGCAGTTAAAATTGCCAATACTATTCCCAGCAAGTATATGGAAAATATTACGGTACCTGCTTTTCCCGCGAAGAAGGTGCCGGCGATAAGTACGTAAACAGGCAGCCTGGCGGAGCATGACATAAGGGGATTTATAAGTATCGTTAATATCCTATCTCTTTCGCTTTCAAGGGTCCTGGTTGCCATTATTGCCGGAACGTTACACCCGAAACCAATCAGCATGGGAATGAAAGATTTCCCATGAAGCCCTATCCAGTGCATGATTCTATCCATCAGGAACGCTGCCCGGGCCATGTAACCGGTATCTTCAAGGAGCGCTATACAGAAAAATAGGATCAAGATATTAGGTAGAAATATTATGACACTCCCCACCCCGGCAAGAATCCCGTCAACAATTAAGTCTTTAATTAAACCGGAAGGGAGAATGTTACTAGCCAATCCCTGTATCACGCTCATCATTGAGTCAATCCAGTTCATCGGGTATTCGCCGAGAGTGAAAGTCAACTGGAACATTGCCCAGATGAAAAATATAAAAATGGGAAACCCGAACAACCTGTTGGTAAGTACAAGATCAATCTTTTGAGAAATATCAATCTTTTGTTGTGTAGATGTCTTTATCGCTTCGCGGCAGGCCCCCTGGATGAAACCGTAACGTTGTTCCGTGATAAGTATCTCTGGGTCCTCGTGATATATTTCTTCCAGGTGTTCTCTGCTTTTCCGCGTTGCATCAAGAACTGCATCTCCGCCATTGCTCCACGACTTTACTTCTTTTATGGCCAGAGGATCATTTTCAAGAAGTTTTACGGAAAGCCATCTCGTGTAGTGCGATCCCAGGTCAGGTCTTGCCTTAACTATTTCTTCATTAATTTTTCCTAGTTCTTCTTCTATTTCCTTTCCATAGGTTACATAGATGGTTTTTTCATTGTCTTTTTTTTGCCCTGCTACTTCTATTACCTTCTCGAGAAGTTCCTGGGTACCCTCGTTTAATTTACCCACGGTAAAAACTACCGGGACTCCCAGAAGCTGGCTTAAAAGCTCCGCATCGATATCGATTCCCCTAGATCTTGCCACGTCCGCCATGTTAAGAACTAGGATGAGGTTCACTCCCATTTCTATTAGTTGAGTGGCAAGATAGAGATTTCTTTCCAGGTTGGACGCATCGAGGATGTCCACCACGACATCGGGGTTGCTGTTAAGAATGAAATCTCTCGCTACCCTTTCTTCAACGGAATAGGCTGTGAGGCTGTACGTACCGGGAAGGTCCACGACCTTTATGGTGTGACCCTTGAAATTTACCGTACCTTCCTTCTTTTCTACGGTTACACCAGGCCAGTTGCCTACTTTCTGCCGGGCACCCGTCAGGTTGTTGAATATAGTCGTCTTTCCCGAATTGGGATTGCCGGCAAGGGCAATCGTAATTGAGGGGGAGGCCATCAAGTCTCCTCCGAAACCGGTTCCACCATTACCTGTTCAGCTTCTTCCACTCTCAACGAAACATGATAGCCCTTAAGAATGAGTTCCATGGGATCTTGAAGTGGGGCATATTTTTCAACGTAGATTTCCGTGCCTTTCAAGAATCCCATCTCTAGGAGCCTCCTCCTGAGTGCCCCGTTGTTGTTTATGGCAACAATTATACCTCTGTCACCTTCTTTTAAAGTGCTCAGTGGTTTCATTTTTCCGTTTTTCAGGATTTTTCACTAGTGATCGATTTCGTGGTGTCTTTATCATCCCAGGGGGCCACAAGAATCTTCTGACACATCCCGCATCCGAGGGCGAACCTGCCAGCATCAGTGGTCACAATCCTTGGCCCAACAGACTTTCCGTTATTGGTGGCGACTTCAATCTTTTGTCCGGGACATAAACCAAGGCTTGCCATTCTGCACTGAAATGTTCTTCCACCCAACAGCCTGACGATCTTTAGCCTCTGACCGCAATCAGCCAGCGTTAAAGGGAATGCGCCGCAGGGAGCTCTCCGCACGCTCAACAAGGTTGATTCTTCTTTATCTTTAAGCGTATTCGCCATGGTTATCACCTGAACAAGAATTCTCTTCTAACCGGAAAACCTTGGTAAATCTCTACTAAAGCAATATAACTACAGGCTTTCGAATAATCAACCACTGGCATAAAAATTTTGCCAGTTAAGATTTTTTAATCTACTGATTGCTTCTGTAATGTCAAGGATTTTGTGAAGATGCAAGGCCAGAATAAAAAACCCCGCGGTAGGCAGGATATTGTTTTAATGCATCATTGCCGTGATTTCTGAAACTCTACCCAGTTACAGGGTTGGGTATTATTCAATGTTTAGCATCTTGAAGCCATTGTAATTCTTAATCTTGTACGATTCAACGTTGCGAAGCTTGGAAAGAAGATCCTGCATTATTTCGGTCTGTTTCTTAATGTCTTCCAGGATTTGCTCGTATTCCCCTTCAAGTTCACCTTTCATCATGAGAAGATCAATCAAGCACATGATCACCGTGAGAGGCTGGCTAAAGTGGTGGCACACAGCAAGCGCCGTTTCCCTAACTCCCTTGAGACGCTCCCCTAGATCGATAAGATTAGATTGTTGTATCCTTAAGTTTTCTTGTCCGAAACTCCCTGAATAACTCCTCTCTATTGCATTAGCCATCTATCCCACCCCGTTAATAAAGCTAGATATTAATACCCCCGTGGCTCGCAGGAAGACCTGTCAACAAGAGCATAAGGACGAGCAACTGTATTTAGCCGTAATTGACAAACTGAGAAGGGGCCTCCAAAGTTCCGCTAAGTTTATGAAAAAGGTTTGAGGGGGTCAAACTCGAATATTCATGATTTTGGGGAAATATCTGTTTTGAATAGTCTTAAGATAAGCCTGCTTGTGTGGCGGATTAAATCAAAACCCATTCATAAATTGCGAATATGTCTCTACTTTTATCCTTAAAGATAAAATTTAGAAAATTCAAAAGGCTAAAAGTTTTTTAAACAAAAGATTAACGTGAGGCACTTCATGAAATATTAGATTTTCGCCTATTTTCGTTAATTGCATGATGGACTTTTTCTCAAAAATGCATTCAAAGCAGCTAATATACTGATTTTACTATAATGATGTACTTGTGCTGGAGCCCAGTACTCGCAAACCAATTCACGGTAAAAATTCTTCTATGCCGAGTTCTCTTGCGCGTGAAGCTACTTTTTCTACGACTTGTCTATCCATAACGATGTCGTCTGGCCAGGGGCGGAGGTGGCCGTCTTCGGGGCCTTTTTTCGTGGCATCTATTACCATCTTTTCGCCGAAAAAATATATGTCTCTCTTCGGATCAACGTTATTAAACAATTTCCAGGCTACTAGAGAATAGTCTTTAAGATTGATGTTGTTATCGAAGAGGATATAGATGTTCGGGAGTTCTATCTGGAATTCCAGCAAGGCTTCTGCGATCTGCTGTCCCCTTTGAGTTTTTGTCTTGGAAACGTTCACCAGCACGGCGACATTGGCGGTATCGGAAAATGGAACGTGAAGATTTGTTACCCCAGGTGTTAAATTCTTAATTTTTTCCGTCTCCGAGGAAATATCTGAGTTTTTTGTATTAACATTTTTGTCTCTCGGTGTTTCACCCTTAAGACGCCCTGTCCCGTCGATCCCTATCTTTCCGCCCACGAGTGGATTTGGAGCGGAGTGGTCAAGTACATCAAGTATGCCTTCGCTGAGATATATGTCTTTTTTTATGTCAACGGTATTTAAAAGATGACGTATCAGCATGGCCGGATTGCCCAGATCCACATGTGAATCTACAAATACCAGTGCTTTGGAGAAGCTCATCTGTCCTTGACCCCATAGCCCGTTCATGAGCTTAAGTGCATGTCCGGGGTATTCTTTTTCCATGGAGATAACTGTAATGTTGTGGAAAACCCCTTCCCATGGAAGCCAGTAATCGTTTATTTCAGGAAAGACGGCTTTGAGCATCGGAAGAAAGAGCCTCTCGGTGGCCTTTGCCAGGTAACAATCTTCCATGGGGGGTCTTCCAACCACCGTGGCAAAGTAGATTGGGTTTTTCCTGTGGGTTATGGCGGTCACATGGAACACCGGGTAATCGTCAACGAGGGAATAGTATCCCGTGTGGTCGCCGAAGGGGCCCTCGGGTCTAGTTTCCTCGGGATCAACGTAACCTTCCAGCACAAATTCGGAATATGCGGGCACTTCAAGGGGTACAGTGAGACATTTTGCCAGCGGTACAGGCTTTCTCCTTATAAAACCTGCCAGGAGCATTTCATCTACTCCTCTAGGTAACGGAGCCGTAGCGGCATATGTTGTGGCGGGGTCCGTGCCTATGGCTACGGCAACCGGCATTCGTTTCCCGGCTTTCTTATATTCCTGAAAATAATGAGACCCATCCTTGTGTACATGCCAGTGCATACCGGTAGTTCTGGAATCGAACACCTGAAGCCTGTACATCCCTACGTTTCTCTTTCCGGTTTTTAAACTTTTAGTTATAACCAGCGGCAAAGTTATAAACGGACCTCCGTCCTGTGGCCAACAATGAAGGACCGGTAACCTATTAAGGTTTACATCGGCCCCCTCCATAACAATTTCCTGGCAGGGAGGTTTGTTCTTGTGTGATCTTGGAAAGGACCGAAATACGTCGAGTGCAAGTGGCAGAAGTTCTAGATGACCTTTCAGACCGGCCGGCAGTGGCATTTCAATTAACTTTTGGAGTCTCTCTCCCAGTTCATCAAGGTGACTTACGCCAAGCGCCATGCAAATCCGCCGGTTACTTCCGTACGCGTTTGTCAAGACAGGGTATTGGAAGCCTTCAACATTTTCGAAAAGAAGCGCTTTCCCTCCCCCTGGGCTTTTACACATCAAATCCGTAATGTGGGTAATTTCTAAGTATGCTGAAACCGGTGCCTTTATCCTGAGAAGTTCGTCTCCTTTTTCCAGTTCGCTTATAAATTCCCTGAGATCCCTAAAAAATTTTTTACCAGCCATTAGCAAATCTTTCCCAAAAAAATTATGTGTGTCAAGCCCCCAGCGGGGCTCTGTACCTTTTGAACGAATCATCCTATTGCGGTTTTGAACCAATTATCCTATTTTTTTCTATTAGTAAAGCTACCAACAGGTAATAATGAGGGATCGGGATTTCTATTTGGGGTAAAAATCTTCAAGTAGGTTGCTCCCTAAGTTATGTGCCAATCGAGAGGCTATAGGACAGTCATTGCGAGCCCAGAGAAGCAATCTCCAGGACTTTGATATTCCAACGGGATTGATTCGTGTTTGCCTTTGGCAGATTCCTCGCAATGGCAGAATGTAACAAGTGTTTTTAGGAATCGGTTCACTAGGCTGTTAAAATGTTTTCTGTGGAACTTTGCCACGCGCTGGGGTAATGGTTTTTTATGCGGTTTTGAAAAAGATTTTCTCCAGATGTATGTGATATGGTTCTTGTAGCAATGGAGACAATCGGATGAAATTTGAAAAAATCACTGTACACTGCTATTCCGGGTATAGAGTTAACGAAAGTCCCCGTTTTTTGCTCTGGCGGGGTAAAAAGTATTTTATCAAGCGGATTGTCGATAGGTGGTACGAAGGAGGTATTAAGTCAGATTCGGATATTATGGATTATTACAAGGTCGAACTTGATGATGGCACGGTAAGAATCATAAGGTACAATAGACTTTTTGACGGCTGGGGAATACTTATTGAAAGTTGAAGTATTTCTTAAGGATTTGCCCGGTTTTTGAGGTCTTGTACGATCGTATTATTTGCTCCACAGTGCCGATGGCAACAATCTCTCCTCCGCCGGGACCCCCGTTAGGCCCCAAGTCTATTATGAAATCGGCACTGGCGATGATTTCCGGGTTGTGTTCTATTACGATTATGGTGTTTCCTTTGTCTGTTAGCCTGTGTAGCAGCTTGAGCAGATATTCAACGTCGTAGGAGTGCAAGCCGGTGCTGGGTTCGTCAAGTATGTAGAGGGTGCCGCCGGAGTTGTTTTTGACGAGTTCCGCGGCAAGCTTGATTCGCTGGGATTCTCCGCCTGAAAGGGTTGGGCTTGGTTGTCCCAACGTGAGGTATCCAAGTCCGAGATCTGTTAGAAGAGCCAGGTTTCTGGCTATTTTTTTTACCGGCCTAAAGAATTCTAGAGCTTCGCTGATCGTCATATCCAGAACATCGGATATGGTCCTTCCCTTGTATTTGACCTCAAGTATCTCCGGTTTATACCTTTTTCCGTCGCATTCTTCGCACCTGTTGTATACGTCAGGCAAAAAAGTCATGCTTACTTTGATTTTTCCCTGTCCCTGGCAGGTTTCGCACCTTCCCCCCGGTACATTGAAGGAAAACTTTGACGGAGTTAATCCCCGGGTTCTGGCTTCCGGGGTGGACGCAAACAATTTCCTTATGTCGTCAAAAAAACCGACGTAGGTGGCAGGGATTGAACGAGGAGTTTTGCCGATGGGGTTATGATCAACCTTTAAAACTTTCTTTATTTTTTCTTTCCCCTCAAAAATAGCAAAAGGAAATTGTCCTCCGCGTGAAAGTCCTTCAAATAGTGTATCCATCACTAGACTGCTTTTCCCTGAACCAGAAACACCGGTTACGCATACAAAGTTACCCAGTGGGAAGGAGACGGAGATATTCTTGAGGTTATGAACTGTTGCCTTATGCACTTTTAGCCACCCCGAGGGTGCAAGCTTTCTCCTTGAAACCGCCGTGGCGATGGAGGGCTTTCTGTCCAAAAGTCTCCCTGTAATGGAGGATGAACACCCCTTAAGGCCAGATACGCTGCCCGAATAGATAACTTTTCCTCCCTCTTTACCTGCGCCAGGTCCCAGGTCCACCACGAAGTCGGCGGCTTTTATCGTTTCGTTATCGTGCTCTACCACGATTATTGTGTTACCCCTGTCCCTCAAGTATCTCAAGGATGAAAGAAGCTTATCATGATCATAAGGATGAAGCCCTATTGTGGGTTCGTCCAATATATAACAAACGCCCTTAAGTTTGGTTCCCAATTGGGCTGCCAACCTCAACCTTTGAGTTTCTCCTCCGGAAAGGGTGTCCCCGGATCTGTTTAGTTGAAGATACCCAAGCCCTACTTTTTCGAGAAATTGAAGCCTTTCGCTCATTTCTTCCACAAGAGGAATGGTAACTTTTTGTTTTTCAATTAGCTTTGACCATCGGGGCAAAAAATCTCTAAGTTCACTGACCGTCATCTCAACCAACGCATCGATTGTTATGCCGTTTATTTTGACGTTTAGAGCCTGCCGGTTCAGTTTTTTTCCGCTACATTTCGGGCATGGCGTTTCCGCTTGAAAAGCCAACGTCCTTCTTCTATCCTTTACTGTCCCTGTGCCATCGCACCATGGGCAGGCACCATAGTCGCTGTTGAAAGAAAAAAGCCTCGGGTCAAGAGGTAGATAGCCACGGCCGCAACGGTAGCAGTAGAGGTCGGGACTAAAGAGGACTTCCCCTGTGGGGCCGTAAACAACCATGGTATTGTTTCCTAGGGCGAGGGCTTCCGAGATTTTTTCTTCAAGCACATTTATAGGGCTCTTCGGAGTAACTTGTCCTACAACGATTTCTATGGTGTGTTCTTCGTATCGACTTAGCTCCGGAGTAGGATATATCTTACGAAAATCTCCATCTATCCTGGCTTCCGTGTATCCTTTTCTGTGGAGTTTTTCCAGGAGGTTCCTGTAGATGCCCTTTCTTGCGATTACAACTGGTGCCAGGATGGTTAACTTTTCGTCTTTCAATCGGCTAATTTCTTCTACTATGAACTCCTTTTCAAGCGGTCTAATGAGCTGGCCACAAGATGGGCAGTATTGCCTACCAACCTTGCTAAAAAGAAGGCGCATGAAGTGGTATATCTCGCTTACCGTTGCAACGGTAGACCTTTTGTCTAGCCTTCCCATTCTCTGCTCGATGGCAACCGTTGGAGGGAGGCCATAGATCTCATCGACGTCTCCTTTTTCCATTATTTTAAAATATTGTCGCACGTATGCACTAAGGCATTCCAGATAACGCCGTTGTCCCTCTGCAAATAATAGATCGAAGGCCAGGGTTGATTTCCCCGATCCGCTGATTCCGGTAATGACAACTAATCGGTCTCTTGGGATATCTAGCCGATCAATGGCGAGATTATGTAGGCTGGCACCTTGGATAGTTATCCGGCCAGTCTTGTGCCTGGCTTGCCTTCTATTTTCTTCCCTGCTCGTGCAACTACGAATTCTCGTTTCCGGCGTGCGCATGTTTTCTCTTAAAAACTTCCCCGTGTAGCTCTTTTCCGACTGGAGAATTTCCGCCGGGGGACCGCTTGCTACAACATAGCCGCCTTTGTCTCCTCCCTCGGGGCCGAGGTCAATTATCCAGTCCGCCTTCCCTATAAGTTGTAGGTTATGTTCCACCACCAAGACAGTATTTCCGGATACCACCAGTCGTTTGAATATATCAGCTAACTTGTCAATTTCAGATGGATGGAGACCTGTGGTGGGTTCATCAAGTAAAAATAGGGTATTGGTGTGAGCCTTTGCCAGGAATCTTACCAGCTTGAGCCTCTGAGCTTCTCCACCGGAAAGCGTGTCTAGAGGCTGGCCAAGTTTTACGTAATCAAGTCCTAAATCTGAAACCAGATTCAGCGGATTTGCGATGGCAGACCTATTGCCAAATACCTCCAGGGCTTGTCTAACAGTTAGGTTCTGTACCTGAGCAATATTGTATCCACGGAATTTAACCGTTAGAATCTTGCCCAGGTAACGTGTTCCCTTGCATGCTGGGCACGTTTCCAGGACATCGGCCATGAATTGCATCTCGATTCGGTTGTAACCCGACCCCCTACACACCGGGCAGCGTCCCCCGGGAGTGTTGAAAGAAAAGTCCCCAGGTTTAAGACCCATCTTCTTGGCCTCATTGGTTCTGGCAAAAAGGTTTCTTATCCCTGAAAAAATGCCTATGTACGTAAGAAGGTTTGACCTCGGCGTTTTACCAATAGGATGCTGGTCTACGAATACAACGTTATCCAAACTATCAAGCCCGACAAATTTTTTGTACTTACCAGGTCTTTCTCTTTTGAGACCCTTTTCGCGGGAAATACCCTTGTAAAGTATCTCCTCCACCAGGGTGCTTTTGCCAGAACCTGACACCCCGGTTATACACACCAGCGAATCAAGAGGTATCTCGACGTCTATGTTTTTCAGGTTGTGTTCCGATGCCCCGATTACTTTCAGGTGTTTTTTGAAAGATTTTTCGGTATCGCCAGCTACTGTACCCACGGCATCAGTGTTTCGGCGTGTCAGATACTTCGCCGTAATGCTTCTGTTGGCTTCGATGAGTTTCGATGGGTGGCCGAAGTAAACGATTTCGCCACCTTTTTCTCCGCCACCTGGACCAAGGTCAAGGAGAAGGTCACACCTACTGACGAGTGCCGGATCGTGATCTACCACTATGACCGTGTTTCCTCGATTTACCAATGTTCTCAATAGAATGTAAAGCCGGTCATGGTCTCTCGGATGAAGACCTATGGTTGGCTCGTCGAGGATATAGAGAAGGTTCACCAGTTCTGACCCGAGTGCCCTTGTAAGGTGAAGTCGCTGTATTTCGCCACCTGATAGTGTTCGTGACTGCCTGTCCAACGTCAAGTATCCGAGGCCGATTTTTACCAGGAAATCTAAACGGTGCCGGATTTGGGCCATAAGCGTTGCAAGAGATTGGTTATTCTCTTCTTCTTTTCGGGGAGCCAGAAATTCTTCATAGAGGCTAGATATAGGCATTCGATAAAATTCAGCAATTGTCTTTCCATTTACCCTGAAAAGGAGACTCTCGGGCTGAAACCTGCTACCCGCGCACTTGGGGCAGGGTAAGTAAGTTCTGAACCGGGAAAGAAAAACTCTAACATGAAGTTTATAATTTTTCCTTGCCAATTTTTGGAAGAAACCCTTTACTCCCTTGAACCTTCCTTTTCCATCGATTATTAGCTTCTTTTGCTCCTCTGAAAGCTGCTCGAAAGGGACATCCACCGGAATTCCTTGTTCCTCGCAGAAATTAAGGAGGCGCCTGAACTGTCGTTGCTTTGTTCTGAACGGCTTGATAGCGCCATCATTCAAGGTTAATCGAGGATCAGGTATGACGAGGTTCATGTCTATATCCATTATTCGTCCAAAACCCCGACACTCGGGGCATGCTCCGATTGGGCTATTAAAAGAGAAAAGGTTCATCTGCTGAAGGGGGGGGTCAAAGCGGCAAACGGGGCATTCTTTCTGCCTGGTAAAAAAATGAAAATGACCCTTTTCGTCAATTATTGCTAGTCTATCGCCACCAAAGCGGTAAGCCTGGTTGATAGAGTCTGTTAGCCTTTTTTTAGAAGCAATCGTTCGCTTTAACCTGTCCAATACAATCCAAATGGAGTTTTCATCGGGAAGGCTTGAGGAGTCAATCCTGTTTACATGTCCCTTGTACCAGAAACGAGTAAAGCCTTTAGCCATCAGCTTTTCTTTCCATGTGTCCGGGTCTGTTCCTGGGGGTCTAAATGTTTCGAAAGCGACGAGGATTACTTCGCCTGAGAGTTTCTTTTCTAGTCTGGCAATGACAGCCGGGGTATCCTGTGGCAGTATGGGCAAATTGCAGCGAGGGCAGTAGGGAATGGCTATTCGGGAAAAGAGCAACTTGAAGTACGATGCAAGTTCAGTCAAGGTTCCCACCGTCGATCTGGAACTCTTCACAACGGTACCCGCTTCTATTGCAAGAGCAGGCGGAATGCCCTCAATTTCGTCAACATCCGGTTTGTCAAGGCGTTCCAGGAATTGCCTGGAATAGGGAGAAAAGGTCTCAACGTAGCGACGGTGTCCTTCTGTGTAAAGGATGTGGTAAGCCAGCGATGATTTCCCGGAACCGCTCGGGCCAGTTATGGCGATGAGGCGGTTCAAGGGTATATCGATAGAGATGTTCTTTAAGTTGTGTTGCCTGGCTCCTTCAATATGAATCTTATCCAGTGATCTGGTTGTCATTTCTGTTAAATGCCGAGCTTCTTAGCCAGATCCTTATATACCTTGGGGAATTCGGGCTGAAAGTTTTGATAATATGTTATCGGGTACCGGGCGCCGATTCTTTTTCCGGCTTCCCTCAGTCCTTCAACCAGGTTATCCAGGAATGACAGTGGGAAGCTGAATACCATTTCATCATCCATGGTCATTGAAAAGATTCTATCTCCAAGCCCGGGGATAACGACTCTTGGCTCCCCAGTCCTAAAAGGACTCACCAAGTACTCTGTACACTCAACCTTGCCTCCGAAAGAACCGGATACTCGGCTCGAAGAACCGTACGTTGCCCCCTGCACCAGCCTTGAAACCTGTGCCGGGTTTCCGTATATAACGATTACATCGGGCTCAACCTTAGCCTTTGAAAGCGGGAAAACTAGGATTCCCTTAAACTCGTTTTTCTCGAGGAGACTCATACCTTTTAATTCTTCCATGCTAAGTTCTTTATCGTTCTTAAAACCTACCTCACAAAATAGTGTACTTAGCTCATCTTCAGCGTTAGGAGCTGGTGTCATGCCGAAAGCAAGGAGCGCCGGTACACAAATGATGTCGTCTGCCATGAGTGCTACCGGCCAGCCGTAATTTCTGGCCATTGTAACACCCTGGCAGATGGTTATTCTTTTTTTTAAAAAGAGGGAAGGTCTCCTCGCTTTTTCCGGAATTTCTTCCGGGTCTCTTATGAATTTAACCCCTACTGGAAAGGTTTTTAATCTCAGGGTCTCCATAAAGAATTTTCCTTCTTCAGCCAAATTTGCGACGGTCATGATGTCCCTCCTCCCTGGTTTAAGGTTTTTGGAATTTCGAGAGCTACAGTTTTCCATGAGCGATCATAACATTGAAGTGTTTCCAAAACAACGTTTGGAATATAGAGCCGTGTTTGCGTAGTGCTATTTCAATCAGCGGGGTAAGCGTTTGAAATGCGGGCATATAGTCAGTCTAAGGGATGTTTTTTACTTGAGCAAAAATGACCACAGAACGCCCGCAGCTATGGCTGACCCGATTACCCCGGAAATATTGGGTCCCATGGCATGCATCAGGAGGTAATTGCTGGGATCTTCCCTATTGCCTATTAATTGGACCACTCGGGCAGAATCAGGCACAGCTGATACTCCGGCTGCACCGAGAAGCGGGTTTATTTTTTCTTTGCTAAAGAGGTTCATCAACTTGGCGAACAATATACCACCTGCGGTTGCTACCATGAATGATGCTGCCCCGAGGCAAAAAATACCTATCGATTTACCGGTTAGAAACACGTCTGCCTGGGTGGAAGCACCCACGGTGACTCCGAGAAGTATGGTAACGATATCGATTAAGGCAGTTCGAGCAGTTTGCGCGAGCCTGTCGGCCACAAGGCATTCTTTTAGAAGATTGCCGAGGAAAAGCATGCCAAGAAGGGGAAGTGCTGCTGGAGCAAGAAAACAACATAGCAAAAACGCAACAATGGGAAAAAGAATCTTTTCCCGCTTGCTGACAGACCTCGGATCGCTCATCTTTATGAGGCGTTCTTCCTTTGTTGTTAACAGATACATTATCGGGGGTTGGATCACCGGTACCAGTGCCATGTAGGAGTAAGCTGCGATCGCGATCGGGCCAACCAGGTGGGGAGCAAGTTTTGCAGATAGAAAGATAGCCGTCGGTCCGTCAGCGCCACCAATTATCCCTATGGACCCGGCCTCATTTGCCGGGAAACCGATAGCCAATGCTGCCAGGAAAGTAACGAATATTCCAACCTGTGCTGCAGCTCCAAGTAGCATCAACTTAGGGCGTGCCAGCATGGTAGAAAAATCGGTCATGGCACCAATCCCGAGAAAAATAAGGGGAGGGTAGATACCTTGGCGGACCCCGAAGTAGAGGTAATTCAGCACGCTTCCCTTTTCGTATATACCAAGGCCAAGCCCTTTAAAAACCGGGATGTTACCCATTAATATGCCGAATCCGATGGGTACAAGCAAAAGGGGTTCATAGTGCTTTGCAATGCCAAGGTATATAAACATCAACCCTACGGTGATCATTATAAGATGGCCGGTGGTTACGAGTCCAAATCCGGTATTATGAAAAAAATTGATAACGAGTTCCATTATCCCGATATTCCTCCTTGGAAGAGAACTGTATATGTTTTATCAATGTTGTTAGTTTTCATTCTTTTCTTCTGAGAGTTCTATTTCAATATCCCTTGCCCACCTGTAAAATCCGATTTGGTCTCCTCCTGCATCGTAGAGAAGCCTCATCTGTAAAAACATATCAAGGTGATAGTAGGGTCTTCTAATACCTCTTTTTTCAGCATGCTCAAGAAGTTGCTGAAGCGAGAACGGTTCTCCCAGGCGCTCTGTTATCCACCTGTAATAGTTATAAACTTCTACTTGTTCCGGAGATAGCCACACGACTTTGGTAACTTCGGCCCGCTTGTCTTCTTTTGCTTTTTTCTTCCTTTTAGCAAGCTCCGGAACAGGCTTGATCTTGGCATGCTTAATCCTTTCTTTCTGTTTATCGAGAAACCTTATAGCCTTTTCCATGTTTGAGATAAAAAAGGAAAGGACCAGTAATCCTGAGAAAACTATGGATATTCCGGCCAACGTGATTAACCATCCATTTGCGGCGCTGATAGCCTTAAGACCGTACATTTATTTAAAGCCCTCCGTGAATCTACATTTGTTCTTGCCGATCTCCCTTGGTTCTGTACTTTTTTCTTTCTTCAATGGTTTTTGCAATCTTTGCCATTAACTTGTGCCCGAAAGCTGCATTCATCCGAATAAGACTGTAAAGCTCGGTTCCTGGAAATTGAATCAGGGTGGCATCTGTGAGGCAAATGCCGGTGGCAGTGTACCTAAAGGGGCTGACCAGGGATGACCAACCAATGCCGTGTCCTCCATTCTTGAGTGGCAGCGAACGACCATTGGGATAGCACAAAAGAACCGTTCCTTTTTTCAAAATGAAGAAATTTTTAGCGGGACTTCCCTCGTGAAAGATTATTTCACCCTCTCTCCAGTGTGTGGCGGTTCCAATGGCTGCCAATTCCGCCAGGTCAGAATCGGAAAACTCCTCCAGGTATCGGGATTCCTTCAGTTCTCTGGTATCTATCATGCCACCTCCAGCGTCTTGTATTACTCCTATTCATCCTATACTACCATTACAAATAATCTTTTACCAGTTTTGGTTTAATGGGAAACGTGTATAGATTATGTTGGTTGTCTGCAAGCCTAACCAAGGCATATGGTTCTCTGCTTGCAGAGAAACTTTGCGAGAGAACTGACTATGAAATCACCGATTTAAGGAAATTCTCGTATATTCAGATTTCTGGGACTCCTATACAATTAAGGAAACTCTGATAAGTTTTAATTTCTAGAACTAGTAGGGCGCTTCTAAATATTGTCCTGGATCCGCAGGGCGGAAAAAGATTGCCTTATAAAGTGGAGAATAATCTATCCTGGCTATGTGGCCAATAGTGAACAATTTAAACAAGTTATACAGAATGGTCATAAAGTGTCGTCACGAATTCAGAGAACATTCCAAGATCCCTCATCCCGGCCGAAGCGAAGCGTAGAGCCGGAACCCATATCCGTTAAACAGGGGAACGGAATGATGTACAATCAATCTTGGATTATTTGGGTGATTAATCAGAAATTCCTTAGGGAGCACTTTACTAGAAATCAAATAAAGGAATAATACGGGAAGAAACCGAAGCCTGTCATTCCCTCGCGAAATGCCGGTCATGTGATGCGGGAAACCGATGAATCGGTTCTTGGGGTTCGCATGCTATTTATACCCACGGTTAAAACCGTGGGCTACCTTATTCATAACTCGAATAGCATTGCCTTGTAATCGACGGTTTACTCAGGTGATGTGGGAAACCGATGAATCGGTTCTTGGGGTTCGCATGCTATTTATACCCACGGTTAAAACCGTGGGCTACCTTATCCTTCATTTGAATAGCGTTTGCGTTGAGCCCGCGGTTTTGGTTAGGTAATCTGCGAAACCGATGAATCGGTTTTTTGTGGTAGGTACCTCATTTTCACCCACGGTTAAAACCGTGGGCTACCTAACCCATCACCCGAATAGCGTTCTCTTTAACCTACGGTTTTTAACCTAGGGTCTGTACCGTCGTTCTTCCAGTTCGCCACCCTTAGCCCATGGTTTTAACTTTACGTGGATATCTCACTAGCCCACGGTTTTAACCGTGGGTAAATGAAGAACCAATTACATCAATAACCGATTCATCGGTTTCTCTCTAAAGAAGAAATTTTAAACAAGGGGAAACTCCGATATGTGTTTCATCCGGATAATGAGTACCTTTGCACATAGAGGTGATATGGACGGAGTTTAAAATATTCCGTATCCCTGGAAACAACTGTAATTTTAAATGTCAACAGGTTACAGAGGTTGTCATTAAAACTTATTGGAGGAAACATCTTGAAGTTATTTCATTTCTGATTTTTCCCTGTATAATAGATATTAACAGATATAAAAATTGATGCCTTGATGAGGGAAAAATGACTGAAAAGTTCGATTTTCTGGTGATTGGTAGCGGAATAGCAGGCCTTACTTTTTCTTTGAAGGTTGCTGAACACGGGACCGTAGCAATAGTTACCAAGAAAGAAAAGGTGGAAACCAGTACTAACTATGCACAGGGAGGAATAGCTTCGGTACTTGGTCCCGATGATTCTTTTGACTTGCACATTAGGGATACTCTTGAAGCGGGAGATGGGCTGTGCGACGAGGATGTAGTGCGTAAGGTTGTCATGGAGGGGCCTTCGCTTGTGAGGGAGCTTGTAGAATGGGGTGTTGAGTTTAGCCGGTCGAAGAGAGATTCCAAGCATTTCGATCTGGGGCAAGAAGGTGGCCATTCCAGGCGGCGGATCATTCATGCTCGTGACATGACTGGCCGTGAAGTCGAGAGGGTTCTTCTGGAAAGGGCTGAAGAACATCCCAACATAAAAATCTTTGAGAATCATCTTGCTTTAGACCTTATCACGGAGTCCAAGATGTTTATGGTCGGTTCATCCGTTCTGAGAGCACGGAATCGCTGCTACGGTGCGCAAGTACTTGATGCACAAAATCACATACGCACGTTTCTGGCTCATTTCACGTTATTGTGTACCGGAGGAACCGGCAAGGTATATCTTTATACGAGTAATCCTGATGTAGCGACGGGAGATGGCATTGCAATGGCCTATAGGGCAGGAGCCACTCTTGCCGACATGGAATTTGTCCAGTTCCACCCGACATGTCTATATCACCCCCATGCCAAGAATTTTCTTATCTCCGAGGCTGTAAGGGGTGAGGGGGGGAAGCTAATAGATGGCAGAGGCAGGGCTTTCATGGGAGATTATCATCCCCTCAAAGACCTTGCCTGCCGTGACGTGGTGGCGAGAGCCATTGACACGGAGATGAAAAAAAGCGGAGATGATTGTGTTTACCTGGATATCAGTCACCGGGATTCGGACTTCCTGAAAAAAAGGTTTCCCGGGATTTATGAAAAATGCTTGTCCCTGGGAATTGATATAACGAGAGACCCAATTCCCGTGGTGCCTGCGGCTCATTACATGTGCGGAGGAATTCGAACCGACATTCACGGCAGGACAGACATAGACAGGCTATACGCAATAGGTGAGACGGCGTGCACCGGTCTTCACGGTGCAAATAGGCTTGCCAGTAATTCACTCCTTGAAGCCTTAGTGTTTGCAAATGCTGCGGCCATGCATTCGATCACTGAGCTTGACTCTGTTAGAAATGAAAAATTTCCGTCCCTTCCAGATGTGTCTGTTCCCCGGACTGGTAACGGTGGCGAGATGGTTCTCGTTGCGCATAGCTGGGATATTATACGTAGGCTGATGTGGAACTACGTTGGAATAGTAAGATCTGAGAAGCGCCTGTCACTGGCCAAGAATCACTTGGCGCAAATACAGATGGAAATTGACGAACATACCCCCAACATACCTCTTAACAGGGATCTTGTTGAGCTTAAGAACCTCCTGACTGTAGCACGAATAATAGTGCATTGCGCTCTCGAGAGAAAAGAGAGCCGTGGACTTCATTACAACCTTGACTATCCCCGCAGGGATGATGAGCACTGGAAGCGGCATACCGTCGTAAAGAAGGAAGTTTGCGTGTAGAAGGCTTCTCCCCTCAAAAAAAGTAATAAAATAAAAAAAAGTTCTTGACACGACTGCAACTTTTAACTATGACGGACTCGTCCGTCAGTTTAAAAAGGGGCTCGTAATATATGGGGTTTGAAGAAAACAACTCGGAACTTTTTGAAATATACAAGCTTGGAACTGAAGAAAGACGAGGGAAACTCGTGGAATATCTTTCCAGACAGCTACCCTCCAGAGATACCTACCCTCAGATTGCTATCCAGGCCACAATGGAAAAGAATTTTTTCTGTATCCTTAACTTTCTTAAAAATCGGGGTGCAGATGATGGCGAAGCCATTGAAGAACTCACAGGGGTTTGTCTGGATGTGGCAGAATCGTACGGGCTCGACGCCAAGGAAATGTCCCGGCAACTTGTAAGAAGAATTGTATTGGATCAGCGCGAGACCCCCAGGTATTTTGCGGACCATAGGAAGAAAAAAGAGCGCACCAGGGAGCTAATATTGAGTGTTGCGCTTAAAATGTTTGCCGAGAAAGGTTTTCACGCAACCACCATGGATGCCATTGCAAAGAAGGCAAAGCTCGGAAAGGGTACCGTGTACAGGTATTTCAAAAATAAAGAAAAAGTTTTTGCCGACCTTGTTGAAATGCATTTCAAAGAACTGGAATCAAAAATAAATGCCGTATTTGACGAAAGAGACGACGTATTAACCATAATTGCGAAATATCTGCGGGTGTATTTCCAGTTTTTTGATTCAAATAAGGAATTTTATAAGGTCCTCGTTCAAGAACAGCGGGACTACGGAGCCAAAGTCAAGGACTTATATTTTAAGCAGATATTGCGTCGCGTTCCGTCTCTCAAGAAAAAAATATACGAAGCCGCGAGAGAAGGTTTGCTAAAGGATGTGGACTTCCTTACAGTT
>JALSTM010000033.1 GCA_026983715.1 Desulfobacterales bacterium | reverse complement strand
AAAACTCTTTATTTTATCTACCTTTTTTTCCAGGGAATAACTCAGGTATATAATAAGAGCCAACTTTGCAAATTCCGACACCTGAATTGTAATCGGGCCAAAACGAATCCAGCGCGTTGCCCCGTGAATTTTTCGTCCGATCCCAGGGATCAACACGAGCACCAGAGCGATAATACTTACAAACAGCAGGGGATAGGTTATTTGCCTGTACCAATGGTAGGGAATCTTTGAAACCACCACGAGAACCACAACTCCTACCAGCACGTTCATTGCCTGGTGCCTGAGAAATAAGAATCCGTCCCCGTAGGCATGCTCCGCAATTATGGAACTTGCACTGTATACCGAAACAAGTCCGATGGCCACCAGTAGGAGTGTCGCCAGGGTCAGAACATAGTCATTTGTAACTCTTGCACCGTTTTCTTGCATGTCTACAGTGACCTCACGAGTGATTCAAAATGCTTTCCTCTTTCCTCGTAGTTCCTGTACTGGTCAAAGGAGGCACAGGCAGGGGAAAGTAAAACCACGTCACCCGGCTTACAGATGGACGTGGCAACCCTTACGGCTTCCTCCAGGTTCTCAACCAGCCAGGTATTAGTCAGATCACCCAGGTGATCCGCTATGTGTCTCCTAGATTCACCGAACAAAATCAAGGCTCTAACCTTTTCTTTCACCAGAGGTATAAGCGAATCATATGATCCCCCCTTCTCGCGGCCGCCCGCGAGCAAAACCACAGGTCCGGAGAAACTCTCCAGGGCCTTCACCACAGCACCTACGTTAGTAGCCTTTGAATCGTTGTAAAATTTCACCTTTTTCCACTCCCTAACAAATTGGAGCCTATGGGGAAGTCCAGGGAAATTATTTATCGTTTCCTGGATGGCTCTAGGAGCAATCCCGCAAGAGAAAGCAACCAGCGCAGCAGCAAGCATGTTTTCAAGGTTGTGGACTCCTACCAGCTTAGTATTACGGAAGTTAAAGACAGCCCCCTTTTCACCGACCTTCCCTTCCCCCGACTTATAAAAATCGCCCTTGCAAACAATAATTTCTTGTCTCTTATCCAAAAACGCATGCGCTTTTGGGTTTTCCTTGCTGAAAAGAAGAGTATGGGCTGTAATGCCAAAATCTTTAGGCAACAACGGATCATCTGCATTTATTATTGCATAATCTTCAGTATCCTGGTTTTTAAAAATCGAAATCTTGGATTGCCTGTATTCTTCCAGAGTTAAATACCTATCCAGGTGATCCTCTGTGATATTTAATACGACCGAAATATGCGGATGAAAACCTGGAGCAGTGTCGAGTTGAAAACTGCTTACCTCAAGGACAACATATTCCACGTTTTGCTTGTTCATAACAAACTCGATAAGGGGTGTACCAATGTTGCCACCCTTAAAAAAACGCTTCCCTTCTCGTTCCATAATGGCGCAAATGAGTTCCGTGGTAGTCGTTTTTCCGTTGGTGCCAGTGACTGCAATGATCGGTACCGAAACAAGCTTAGCAGCAACCTCCAATTCCCCGATAACCGGAATTCCCCTGCTCCTCGCTTCCCTTAACACCTCTAGATCATCAGGCACCCCGGGACTCAAAACAACCAGATCTGCTCCTGTAAACGTTTCCCGCGTGTGCCCTCCGACTTCGACATTGCACCCTAGTTCTTTTGCCTCTGACAACCTTGGACCCAAGTTGTCCGCAATATCTGAATCCGATACTGTTACCCTGGCTTCTATGCTCCTAAAAAACCTTGCCAGGGCAAGGCCTGTTTTCCCAAGACCAACAACAACGATATTTTTGTCCCGATATGACTTTCGGATACTACCGCCATCTGAGCGATTACTTTTGCTGTTATTCACCATCTCCAGCTTTCAAAATCAGTTAATTACACACTACATCGAGAAACTCATTGTTGTTAAAAGGCTTATGCAACATGACAACCGGTTTTTCACCGGAAGATGTCTGGAGCAAGTAGGGGTTACCGCTCATAACAATTACCTTGGACGGTGTTTTGGCTACGTCAAGGGAATTGAGCAACTCCCACCCACTCATCCGTGGCATTTGTACGTCTGTTATAAGGACGTCGAAATCTTCCTTGTCTAGCTTCTCCAAGGCCTTTTCGCCGTTTTCTACCGCCGTGACACCAAAACCCGCCCTCGTGAGAAGTTCTTCGATAAGTAATCGAAGACACCCGTCGTCTTCAGCAACAAGGGCTCGCCTTTTTCTTTCGCATTTTGATGACATCTCTTCACCTCTCATTTTCAACTAGATTTTCAATCACAAGTTCCATTCTGGAGCCCCTGGATCCCTTGACCAGGACCCAGTCCCCAGGTTGAAGCCACCGGGATAATTTTCCGGCGACTTCAGCATGATCCTTTCCCAAAAAGAGATACTCCTCTGGCATTCCCGCACCTCGAGCCCCTTCAATTATTTCTTTCCCGAGATCTCCAAGGGACAAAAGTCCCTGGTAACCGAGTTCGGCAACCTTGCTGCCCACTTGCCTATGATACTTAGCGCTCTCGGGGCCAAGTTCGAGCATGGCACCCAAGGCAGCAAAGCATCTCCCATATTTTTCTATCTCTGCAACGGTTTCAAGGGCAGCCACAACCGATGCCGGATTGGCATTGTACGAATCATTCAGGAGAAACACTTCTCCCTTTATCTTTCTCACCTCCATTCGCTGTCTAACGGGCCTGTGTGAAAAAAGAACTTCTTTTATATCCTCCAAAGGGACTCCAAGTTCCCAAGCAACCGTGGCCGCTGCCAAAGCATTGGCCACCTGATGCTTTCCCAGGACAGGTAAAAACAAATCAAAATCCCTGGTCCCAAACCTTACTCTAAACAGTGTCCCTTCTATGCTTTGAGTCAGAATTTCTATGAGGCGAACCTCTGCTTCGGGAGACCTGCCAAAAGTAACTTTGCGCCTGTTAAATTTTTTAGCCAGCTCGGTTACTCTAGGATCATCAAGGTTGACAAACAGAATCCCGCTTTCCTTAACCCCGTCGAATAACTCCCCTTTAGCATTTTGAATACCTTCAATGCTTCCGAGCCCTTCTAGGTGAGCCGGCTGGATATTTGTTATGAGACCGCAGTCCGGTTCAGCGATTTCTGCAAGTCTCCGAATTTCACCGGGTCTGTTCATGCCCATCTCAATAACTGCAATTTCATGTTCATCTGTCAGATTAAAAAGAGTAAGCGGAACACCTATAAGATTGTTTAAGTTCATGACATTCTTTAGAACTCGATACTTTTTACCGAGAAGCCTGGCAATCATTTCTTTTGTGCTCGTTTTTCCGTTACTTCCCGTTAGAGCAATCACCCGAACATTATGCTTTACCCTCCAGTGATGAGCTATGTCTCCTAGTGCGAAAATACTATCGTCAACGCCTATTAAAATTGCCGAAACACTTCCCGCATACTTCAGAACCTTTTCTTTATCACCAACAATAGCCTTAGCGCCCTTTTTTACGGCATCAACAATAAAATTGTGGCCGTCAAAATTTTCACCTTCAAGGGCGACAAAAAGGCTACCCGGCACAAGGTCCCTTGTATCCGTACAAATCCCGGAAACATTATCATCCGTGTTTCCGTGAATAAGGGTACCACGGGTAGATTCAATAATTTCTGCTACCTTTAACTTCATACGCCGCTCACCGCTGATGCCGTTGTCCCATTTTCACCGAGGTGCTTTCTTTTCTCCAGAGCCCTTAATACCTCTTCTTTGTCATCGAAATGAATCGTTCTATCGGCCAATATCTGGTAGTCCTCGTGCCCTTTTCCACCGATATAAACAAGGTCTCCACCTGTTGCCAGATTTACTGCCAGTTCGATTGCCTTTCTTCTATCCGGTTCAATGTAACAACCAGAACCATATGTCATGAGCTCCGTCACAGAGCTAAAAATGCGAGAACCGGTACTCTCTATCCCGTTCACGATATCGCTGATTATCTCTATCGGATCTTCACTTCTAGGGTTATCGCTTGTGATAATAACTAAGTCTCCATGCCGCGCAGCAACCCTACCCATCAAAGGGCGCTTGGTTTTATCCCTATCGCCCCCACAACCAAAAACAACGACAAGCTTTCCTTCGGTAATCTCTCTGACGCATTCTAGGGCTTTTTCCAAGGCATCCGGCGTATGCGCATAATCAACCACCACGGTAAACCCCAGTTCATTTGCCACGCTCTCAAGTCGCCCAGAAACACCTTTTACCCTGGCAAGCCCTCTCTGGATTACGGAGATGGGTACCCCGAGCGCTAGAGCAGTCCCAACCGCTGCCATCATGTTATACAGGTTTAATCGGCCAAGCAGCGGAGTCTGCACATCAAAGATACCCATGGGCGTAATCAGGTTCGCCCAAATTCCTTCGGACCCTACGTGCCACTTTGTAGGATAAATATCGGCTTTCCTTTCCACTGAATACGTAATTTTTTTGTAAAATGGTTCATCGGGAATACTGGCACCGTATCTATCATCTATGTTCACAACCGCTACCGGTTCGCCGGATTTTGTTTTCGCAAGGTATTCGCAAAAAAGTTTTAGTTTACACTGAAAGTATTTCTCAAGGTCTTCGTGGTAATCGAGATGATCCTGCGAGAGATTGGTAAAAACGGCGGCGTTAAAATCGCAACCATGAACACGATCGAGGTCAAGGGCGTGGGAAGAAACTTCCATGATAGCATGGCTCACGCCGCATTCAAGCATACAGGAAAATAGCATCTGTAAATCAAGGGATTCAGGGGTTGTAACGGGAGCCTTTTCCTCAATTCCGGCATACCGGTAGTTTATAGTTCCGATAACCCCCGTTATCTTCCCCCACTCAGTAAAGATACCTTCTAGCAAGAAACTTGTTGTAGTTTTCCCGTTGGTTCCTGTTATTCCAACCAGTACTAGCTTCGTCGATGGATAATCGTAATAGCGGTTTGCTATCTCTGCAAGAGCTAGTCGACTTTGCCTCACTTGGATGTAGGTTAGGTTGGAGGGCACGTTATCCGGTAAGCTCTCCT
>JALSTM010000032.1 GCA_026983715.1 Desulfobacterales bacterium | reverse complement strand
AAGTGATGGAGGTGAGTAACGGAGTTTTAGAGTTTGCGATAGGTGACCGGGTTGTGGTCGGACCGGGGATAAGTTGTGGTTGTTGCAAGTTCTGCACGTCTGGGCGTGAAAACCTCTGTCCGGAGATTAGAATCCTTGGATTCAACCACCCGGGAGGCATGGCTGAGTACATTGCTGTTCCCCCGATGGCAGTTCGCGAAGGATGGATACACAAATTACCGGAAGCGACAGCGCTAGAGTATGCGGCTCTCTCTGAACCTCTGGCCTGCTGCATGAACGGGATCCAAAAACTTGATGTGGACAAAAGAAGCAGGGTTGTCATCGTCGGGGGAGGCATCATTGGGTGCTTTCATGGTTGGTTGTGCAGGGAAAAAAGGGCCGAAAGAGTGATAATTGTAGAAAAAGATAAACAGAGGCGTGAAAAAATTGGGCGTTTGCCAGTGGCTGACACGGTAGTTGAAACCCCGGAAAGCGTTGAGTTTTGCAATGTGGTGATAATCGCAGCAAGGGCATTTCCGGACACTAAATGGCTGGCAGAAAAGCTCGAAAAAGGCGGACAGCTACTCCTATTTTCCGGTGTCAAAGACGAATTTCCTCATCCGTCGTGGGTTAATTTGGTTCATTACAACGAATGGAAAATTATTGGGTCTTACGGTTGCACTCCCCTCCAGGTTGGCAAGGCCCTCGAAACAATCTGCAGTGGTAACCTTCCTGCAAGCAGGTTTATAGATTGCGTTATTCCGCTGGAAGGGGTGACCTTTGCATTTGAAAAGTTGGATCGAAAAGAGTTCTTGAAAGCGATGATAAGGTTCGAGGAGTGAGATATTATGCAATTTTGTGAGAAAGATTTAAAGGAATTCGGACAGGTAATAGAACGGGTACTTAGTGGTAAAAATCTTTCAAGTAACGAGGCTTTCGATGTATTTGTAAATATTCTTGAAGAAAAACAGCCGCCCGTTAACCAGGGTGCGTTTCTTGCGGCGCTGAGAGCTAAGGGTGAAACCGTTGAAGAAATTACCGGGTGCTGGAAAGCTATCATAGAAGTTGACACCCGGAAGGTTCATGTAAATGCAGGGAAACCCCTTGTAGAAAACTGTGGGACAGGCATGGATGGCATCAAAACTTTCAATATAAGCACAGCCGCAGCGATCGTTTCGGCTTCTCTTGGTGTTCCCATGGCAAGGCACGGTGCAAGGGCCATTACTTCTGCCATGGGAACTGTTGACATCGCAGAAGCTCTCGGCGTAGATGTCGAATGTCCGGTGGAAACAGTTGGTAAAAGCATTGAAAAATGCCATTTAGGGCTGTTTAATGGCATGAGTCCGGAGGTACATCCTGGTGGGCTTTTTCGAATCCTGAAATACATCCGATTCGGATCTGTGTTGAACATTGCTGCATCTCTTGCAAATCCGGCCTCTCCTTCCATTGGCGTTCGCGGCGTTTACAACGATTCGTTGCTTGAAAAAATTGCCAATCTTCTGGCCAGGCTGGGATACAGCAGGGGTATTGTATATACTGGTTTTGACGGAAAAGGTGAGAAATCGATGGATGAAATTTCCACCATGGGTGTAACAAAAATTGTTGAAATGCATAACGGGAATACCGAAACTTATTTGATTGAGCCGGCAGACATCGGTTTACCCCTTGGTAGCTACGACGATGTTAAACCTTTGCCGGTTCTTGATGCCGAAGTGGATGAATTTTTGAAAGCCTTCACTTCACCTTCGACGAGTAGGAGAGTAGATGCAATCTGTGCAAACGCGGCTCCCATTTTGTACGTTTACGGAAAAACGCCCACTCTCTCAAAAGGTGTTGAAATGGCGAGGGAAGCTATCGAAAGCGGGAAAGCTCTGGCACAACTAATGGTGTGGGTGCGAGAACAAAATCGCTATCCGGAAAAAGGTGTAAAGAAACTGGAAAAACATTTATCGAGGCTTGGTATAAAATAGGCTGGTCTTGATGCCAGTCGTGGCATTTCAAACACTTAAAGTAAAGGCTGGCGCCGGTGGAACCCGGAATGCCAGCCGTGGCGAATAATTGCTATTTTTTCATACCTTTCATAAAGGACTGTTCACACTTGTCTGCCATTGCTTCAGCCCTGTCGGCTGCTTTTTCTGCTCTAATAGCGCTGTCTTCTGCTGCTTTTGCAGCCGCGTTTGCCTGGTCAACAGCGTTTTGAGCTTTTGCCAGTGCCTCGTTGGTTTGGGCCTGGAGCTTTTCAATTTGCTGTGTTGATGCACATGCTGAAACCAGAACCATTAAAAGGCCAAGTACGCAAACTAATGCAAGTACTCTCTTCATAATTTCACCCTCCTGCATGAATTTGAAATGATAAACAAAAAACTCGGGTTTGGAAAATTTCTCTTACCACCCCCTTTCTGGTTTACGGTTCTGTGTCATTTCTAAAAAATGACGCTGTTGGATCCAATGCAATATCTTTGCCTCCGTCATCATTCAACGCCCTTGATATCCTTGCCGGAACCCCGTTTTGCTTCTCTATAACAAGGTCAAACAGCTTTGGGTCAATCAGGTGCAAAAGACCAAGATCTTCCAGTTTCTGCAGTGCGTAAACTTTTAGGTCGGGTATTCTGCCATACACATCCGGATGTACTTCCATGTACACGTGCCTCTTGCACTTGCAAATTTTGACCGGCTCGTAGATAATTTCCACTCTCGTTCCAATTGGCACCCGCTTAAACAAAACTTCTATGTCTTCCGGGTAAAGCCTTATGCAGCCGTGGCTCACGAGCCTTCCAACCCCCCAAGGGGAGTTGGTCCCGTGAATTCCATACCCCCGTATCGATAGTCCCATCCAGTAGTCCCCCAGGGGATTATCAGGACCTGGTGGGATACTTTTCACCTTGTATTTGTCCCAAAGCGACTTGGGGATATGCCACGTTGGGTGCACTCTTTTCTCAATGATTCGAGCCACACCCACTGGGGTCTCCCAGCCTTCGTCTCCTATCCCGAGGGGAAAGGTATAAATCCGCTTTTCTTTCTTATAAAAATAATAAAGTCTTAGCTCGGGTATGTTTATTATGATTTGGTGATACCTTGACCGTGGTACTATCCACAAAGTGGGTACCAGGTAAATCCTTCCCCTGGGAGGGAGCCAGGGGTCTACTCCCTTGTAGTACAGGCTAATTTCGTTGTACCCCAGGTCAAATCGCCGAGCTATGTCAAGCAACGTTTCTTTGCTTTTAAGGAAATACGTTTTCATTCCCCCGATGAGAAAGGGGGACTTTAACGCCTCTTTGCCCCATTTATCTAACGGAAAGTCAGCAGAGTAACAATTGCTAACGAGTACGATAAAGATAACTAGTATTAGTTGCAGCGAGCTGTAAAAGTGTTTGGTAATCCTTCGGTTCTGTGTATTAAAATCCAACGGGAAAATTCTCTTACCTGATGTTCATCCTGTGTTTGCAGCCCAACTCACAAGTTACTCCTGTATTCTCGCACCAATTGAGGGTAGAAGTCAATAACGATATTGAATTACGTGCGTTTTTTTGTGCCGGTAGTTCCGGTTACTCATTTTTAATATACTTTTCTACCCTGGCAAGGTCTTCTGGAGTATCAACTCCATGGGAGTCTTCTTCACTGAGCATGACCTTGATTTTATAGCCATTTTCTAGTGCTCGAAGCTGTTCGAGTTTTTCGATCCTTTCCAGGTAACCCTGTGGAAGCTGCCTGAAAAGATATAGAAACGCCACCGTGTAAATATAGAAACCAAGATGTTTTAGAAATTGTAAATCTTTTAAATCAGAGTCTCTTTTAAAAGGAATGGGAGATCGGGAAAAATAAAGAGCGTAATCTTCTGTGTCGGTAACCACTTTGACCACGTTTTTGTCATAGAATTCTTCTCTGTTACTGCTCCTGTAAGCAAGAGTTCCCATGCTTGCTTCAAAAGCTCTGTTTCTAAAAGTTTTTGCAAGATTACGAATTGCATTATACGGCAGGAGTGGTTCGTCACCCTGGATGTTAACAACAAGGTCTTCATGATCAAGGTTGAGTCTCTGGCATGCCTCCGCTATCCGATCTGTCCCCGTTGAATGGTCTTTAGATGTCATTAAAGCTGTACCGCCAATGTCTTCAATGACTTTCTTTATTCGCTGGTCATCGGTGGCAACAACCAGCTTATCCCAGCAGTGGGCCTTCTCGGCCCTTTCGTATACACGCACGATCATCGGTTTTCCAGAAATGAGTTCCAGGGGTTTCCCCGGAAACCTACTTGATCCAAAGCGAGCCGGAATTATACCTATTACTTTCATCTACAATTCCTTCATGGGAAGAGGATTCCTCGAAGTGATGATACAAATATAGCAGAAAAACTGTTTACGAGGTAAGTGAATTCGTAAGACATGTAGCCCGGAATGTGATATTCCACGGAAATCCTATGTATCTACAGCTTTTGCTTCCCTACATCGTTTCTTGTGCGCTTCTAATCGTTTTCATCCGTCCATTGTGCTTGGCCGAAAGTGGTCCAACCATGCTGGTCAGTAAAATTCTTTGTCGGGGTAGTGGAACTTTTTCCATATCTCTCAGTTCAGGTTTCCCTGATGTTTCGTTGTTGTTCCCAAAGCCTTGGCACAAGGGAAATCAATGTGTCTTCAAAAAAACGGCTATGAATTATGTTTACCGTATGGTAACATAATGTTGTTAAGTTCTTAAACGCATAAAAATGATGGCCAGAACCTTCACGCTAATGATAGACCATTAACCTGGCACTGGTGGTCAAGGGTTGTTCTCGGTCAGATTATGCTGATCTCGAGCTTTTCTCTCGCTACCTGGAAATCCGTTTTTTCCCGGGCAATAGGCAGGCTCTTCACTTGACATATTGAACCATCGTTAACCTGAAACCGCGGGGCATAAAACTAGATTCGCCAGCTGAAACACTTGTTGTAGTACCATTTTGACTGCTGACCTTAGCCGAAGAATAAATGCGATTGAATGATGCGACCAGGTAGAAATCCGGTGATCCAGCATCTATAGTCAAAAA
>JALSTM010000031.1 GCA_026983715.1 Desulfobacterales bacterium | reverse complement strand
AACGAGGCAACGCAAATTGACCCTAAGCTCGATGGGAAAGTGAAATCCTCCAAGGGAGTGCTGTGAGGTATGAAGACCTGATGAAGGTCGGTGAACGCAACTTTACTATCTTGTTCGTATGCACAGGGAACTTATGCCGAAGCCCGCTTGCCGAGGGATACCTTAAGAAGAGGCTCAGGGATAAGGGAATTGACAATATCAGGGTAATATCAGCCGGAACGATAGGCATAGAAGGTAGACCAGCATCAGAAGGATCAATCAGGATCGCCGAAGAAAATGGTTTCAGTATAAGCAATCATGCCGCAAGGGCACTTACGCATTCTCTGATATACGAGGCCGATTTAATTATCTGCATGGAAGAAATACACAGGGATTGTGTTATCGGTATGGACCCTGAAGCGGCAAAAAAGACCCGTCTCCTAATGGATTTCTCTAAGCTTTCTTCTCCAAATTCTCCAGTTTACGACCCGTACGGGAGGGAATACGATGCATACAGACTTGTTTTTGAACAGATTAGGGAAGGTGTAGAGGGGCTCCTTGAAAAAGTATTACAAGAAAGGTTAAATGCTTGATTCGTTATGATTAAACGCAGGAAAACAAAAAAGATATACATAGGAGATGTACCTGTGGGCGGTGATGCCCCCATTTCCGTACAGTCCATGACCAACACAGACACCCGGGATTGGAAATCAACGGTTCGCCAGATAGATAAACTTACGGAGGTAGGGTGCGAAATCGTAAGGGTAGCGGTTCCCGACATGGAAGCAGCCGAACAGCTATCGACAATAAAATCAAAGATAAAGATTCCTCTTGTAGCAGACATCCACTTCGACCACAGGTTAGCTATTGCATCCTTGAAAGCAGGGGTTGACGGACTAAGAATAAATCCTGGGAACATTGGAGGGAAAGAGGCTACTGAAAAAGTAGTTCGCCTGGCGAAGGAACGAAATATTCCTATCAGAATTGGGGTAAACAGTGGATCACTGGAAAAACAATTGCTTGAAAAATATGGCCATCCAACTCCTGAAGCATTGGTTGAAAGCGCCCTGGGACACATAAAAATACTGGAAGACCTCGGTTTTGACCTTATAAAAGTTTCTTTAAAATCATCAGATGTGCTTCAAACGATTCAGGCATATACCATCCTGTCCGAAAAAGTTGACTACCCATTGCATCTCGGGATAACGGAAGCGGGGACCCTTGTCAGCGGTACAGTGAAATCGGCCCTTGGGATAGGAATATTGCTATTCTTGGGAATAGGGGATACAATCCGGGTTTCCCTAACCAGTGATCCAAGGGAGGAAGTAAGGGTTGCGTACCATATCCTTAGGTCTCTTCGTCTCCGGAAACGGGGGGTTGAAATAATATCGTGCCCCACTTGCGGACGAACTGAGATCGACCTGATCCCTCTGGTTGAGAAGGCGGAAAAGAAACTTGCCAAAGTAAAAACTCCACTTAAGGTTGCAATAATGGGTTGCGTGGTAAACGGGCCGGGGGAAGCGAGAGAAGCAGACGTGGGAATTGCAGGTGGTAGAGGGTTAGGGATAATTTTCAAAAAGGGAGAAGTAATAGGAAAGGTTCGCGAGGACGAACTTCTCGATGCGTTATTGAAAGAAATACGTACCATGGTACACGAATAGTTTTTTAAGATGATCTACGAAATTATTGACAACATTCTTGATTATTACCCCGAGGCCGAAGTTTGGCGGGTAGAGCAAGCTTACGTATTTATGGCCAAATTCCGGGGGGCAAAAAGTGACTGCCTGGGCGACCCCTACCTGAGCCATGCGCTTAACATAGCAAGGATTCTCACGGGTATGCACCTTGATGTTGCCACCGTTACCGCCGCCATTTTGCATGAAGCCCTGGAATATAAACTTTTAAAAAAGGAAGAAATGGAGGAACTTTTCGGGCAAGAAGTAACAAACCTTGTCTTAGGGGTCACCCGAATAAGCAATCTCGAATATAACGAAAAAACAGCGTCTCATAGGGAGAACCTGATAAAAATGATACTGTCCCTGGCGACCGATTTGCGTATTCTATTAATCAATCTTGCGGACAGGCTTGATCGAATGAGAAGATTGAGATGCCAGCCATCAGACATGCAGATTTCGGTGGCCCGGGAGACACTAGATATTTATGCCCCAATTGCCAATAGGCTAGGAATTGACTGGATGAAAAAAGAACTTGAGGATCTTGCTTTTTACTATCTTGATCCTTTTGCTTACCAGGAAATAATAAATGGAATAGCCAAGAAGAGCGAAGAACAGGAACAGTACATCTCAAGGGTAAAAGAGATCATTTCTGAAAAACTTGCCGAACACGGACTTAACGCAAAAGTCCTTGGCCGTGTAAAACATGTGTACAGCATCTATCGTAAGATGCTTGCACAAAACATAGATTTGGATCATGTGTACGACATTATCGCATTTCGGGTGATACTAAAAAACATTGCCAATTGCTACGAGGCGTTAAGTATTATCCATTCCATGTGGGAACCAATCCGAGGTAGGTACAAAGATTATATCAGTAAACCAAAGCCCAACATGTACCAATCTCTTCATACGAGCGTAATCGGTCCATTTGGTGAAAAGATGGAAATTCAAATCAGAACGGAAAAAATGGACAAGATCGCTAATGAAGGTATTGCAGCTCACTGGGCTTATAAAGAAGGGCGAAAGGTGGACGAAGGAGAAACGGAAAGGTTCTCCTGGATTCGCCAGCTCCTCGAAGTACACCAGGAAATCAAGAATCCAAAGGATTTTATTCGCAGCGTAAAGTTCAAACTCTTTCCCGATGAAGTTTACGTTTTTACTCCCGAGGGTGAAGTTAAAGCATTCCCAAAGGGTTCCACACCCATAGATTTCGCCTACAGCATCCATAGCGAAGTGGGGCATCATTGCGTGGGGGCTAGAATCAACGGTAAAATGGTGCCACTTAAATATGAGCTTCAAACTGGAGATGTGGTTGAAATAATAACATCATCAAAACAACATCCGAGTAGCGACTGGCTAAAGATCGCAAAAACGTCCAAGGCGAAGAGCCGAATTCGTCACTGGTTCAAAGTACAGGAAACTCAACGATCCATAACTCTCGGACGTGAAATACTGGAAAAGGAATTCCGGAAACGATCTCTCAATTTTTCGCACTTTATAAATTCTGATATCTTGCATGAAGTTGCCGTTAGTTTTTCTCTAAAATCGGTAAAAGACCTCTTGGCAAACGTGGGTTACGGCAAAATATCAGCGGGACAGGTGGCAGGCAAACTTTGCCACTTGACATCACCGGAAGAAAAACCTGAGAAACCCGAGGAGCTAGAAACCAAGCCTGATCTTCAGAAAAAGCTTCCGGGTGGGGTGAAGGTAAGAGGTGTTTCGGACATCCTGGTCAGACTCGCCCGCTGCTGTAGCCCCCTACCAGGGGAACCCATAGTCGGATACATAACAAAAGGGCACGGAATAACTGTGCATCGGGCAAAATGTCCTAATATACTTAAGGGGAGCAAAGACAGGGTAATTGAAGTCGAATGGGATGAAACCGGTGATGGGGTTTATCCGGTGGGGGTAGACCTGATTTGCGCCAACAGCAAGGGAATGCTCGCAACGATCAGTGCGGCATTAAGTAACCTTGATATTAACATTCACGAGGCGAGAATAAACGCTCGCCCCGACGAGAAGTCGCTATGTCGTTTTGTTTTAGAAGTAAAGGATTACGACCAGCTTAAAAAAGCCCTGACTGTTCTCCGGAACACCAACGGGGTTTTTCAGGTGTGGAGAAGAGGCTTTTCTGCTAAATCATCCTAGATGGCCTTGACAACTTTACCCGAACGAATACATCTGGTACAAACCCTTATTCTCTTTACCTTACCGTCAACCACAGCTCTTACTTTCTGTAGGTTCGGATACCACACTGTCTTGGTCTTATTATTGGCATGGCTGACGTTGTATCCAACCTGCCGTCCTTTTCCGCATATTTCACATACTCGCGCCATTTGAATTGCTACCTCCTCTATCTCAATCTTCGCGTCCGTAACAATCGGAGAAGATTTTTTATTCATGAACAAAAGCAAATTGGTTTGATATCACACCTGTGTGAAAATCTCAATAAAAAATCAATCCACGAGCCGACGCCAAAAAACCATGGGCTACACGTTTGTTTATTAAGGGAAACTCTGATTAACTACTTAATTTGCCAATGGTTTCTTGCACGTCATGCCACACCCTGATCTGGTCAGGGACAGGCTCAATCCAACATCCAGCTAGAGAATCCTAGATTCCGGCTCTACACTTTGCTCCGGCCAGAACGACGGTTTCTGAGTTGTGCTCGTCGTCTTTGTTTAATTGGTTGTTAGTACTAGAAATCGGAACTAATCAGAACTCCCTATGGATAATTTTCATCAGCCTTTCTCGGGGTCTAGCTTTGAGTTAGGCTCTTTCGCGCCTCTTTCGTCCCTTGATTCTCCAGCGTCCTCAGAAGAATGAATGTATATTTCTCTTTTCGGATACGGTATCTCAATCCCATTTTCCTTGAATGCATCCTTTACCCTATCGACTACATAATCGATGGTATCCATTCGCCTTCTCGCATCCCTAATCCAAACACGCGCTTGCAGTTCCACGAAAAAGTCGCCGAGGTTTCGCACTACTACCTTTGGAGGCCTATAATACGACGTCCAGTCCATTTCCTTTATGATATCCAGGATTACCTTCTTGGCGCGATTTACATCGGACTCATAAGCAATTCCTATGGGAATTCTTACCCTGATCTCCTCCGATATTGTAGTATAATTAATAATATCCCTCGTCATTATTTCGTTGTTGGGGATTATAATGATGATATTATCTGTGGTTCTAATCTTGGTTGCTCTTAGCCCGATATCAAGCACATCTCCCCACGTAGCAGCATTCTTAGGAGCCGACCAGACCTCTATCCTGTCACCTACTTCAAAGGGCCTGTCTATCAACAAAAGCACGCCGGCTATTAGATTGGAAAGAGTATCTTTGGCGGCAAAACCTATTGCCAAACTAACAACACCGGCACCGGCTATAAACGGCATGACGTTTACACCGAGGAAATCGAGAGCCATAACAACGGCCAACGTGTAAATGGCGGCGGCGGAAAATTTATCCATAAGATCCACTACGATGTCATCAATTTTTGTCTCTGTCTTGGCTGCCACGTTTTCCTCGAGGTACCTGACCAGGAGTTTGACGGTCTGAACTATCAGGGAAGCGAGGCCAAGGACCAGCCCCGCATAGAAAAATTTTTCCAGGAAGGGGAGACGAAGTATATTTAGGCAAAGAACCCCAAGGGCAACAAGAATAACGTAGCCACCAGCCCTTCTCATCAGGTCGATTACTTTTGGGTTCTTTTCAAAGAAGGTAAAACGATTGAGTATGGGAGTTAGCCTTGAGATGATTTTTTTGAAAAACCACCAGCAAACAAGAGCAGCCATGCAAAGGAGAAAAATCTCAGATATTACTATCAGGAGCTTCACATAATTGTGGGATATCTTGTTCCAAAAATTTCTAAAGATTTCTTCAAAATGTGCTGTCATGATTTACTCTCCATCTAAGTTAACAACAAATACCGGAGCTTCGCACCGGAGCAAAGCCCAAAAGCGATCTTACTTCAGCGAATGCTTGCCGTAATGTGGCATGAGTATTTTCGCATATCATTATATGGTGACTGGTGAAAGAGATACCTTTTAGTGTGTTCTCTCTGTCTGATTAACTATTGTCAAGTTTTTAATAGCTTAATGGTAGAATAAATTTCCAATTTTCCAGTATCCCGGATTGGGCATCCAAGACTGAAGTTTCCCCGAATCCTTTATCCACGGATAACCCTGTGGGCAATCCAGGGACTAGGTCCCTCTGGCACAAGCTTGAAAACGTGGATGACCTAGGTCATGACTGGAGATTGCCATCACACTGTAACCAACCGTTTTAACCGTTGGTAGATCCACTGGTGATACAACTACCGTTACCGTCCTATTTCTTTGTAATCGCAAGCTTCAAGCCGCGGTTTCAATCTTGGGATAAAAGATAATCCTGAATCCGTGACGAAACTTTATGGCTAATTTGTAGGAAGCTCTGATTAATTCCGATTTCTAGGACTAACAATCAATTAAACAAGTAGGACTAGCAGAACTCAAAATCCGTCATTCCGGCCAGAGCGAAGCGCAGAGCCGGAATTTACCACCCTTTGGCTTGATGCCGGATAAGAGCTTGTCCCCGCCTGGCTCAGGAGAGTGGCATGGCGACAGGACGCTCTGGCCCCAGGAGTTTATTTTATTCAACCGTCATAAAACCCCTTGTCTTACTGACAAGGGTTGTTTAGTGTAAGAGAAAACTGGCTATTTAAGCTATCCGTAGCTTGGGGATGCTTCCAATGTTAAAGTCCCTTTTGCGCAATGTGAATTGACAAGTGCTGGTAATTGGGGTTTATATTCGAACTTCAGAAAGAAAGTGATCTTGACCGATGAAAACCATTATAAAAGTAAAAGTTTTAAATAGGAGTGTCTCTTTTGAAGATGCCAGCAATGTGGCAAAAGCCATTGCATCAGTATACAGCAAAACCTCGATGCTTGTCGCATGGTATGATAAAAAAGCAGATCGATTCTTTCCGCAAGTTGCGTGCTGCGATTGCGGTGATGGAAGACCAACGTGGGAAATTTACGCTGACAGCAGAAGTGCCACGCTTAAAGTGGATATAAACGAGGGTGACTTTATTTTTATTTTCATCTAGTGGAGATGTGGCATGATAAAAATACCGGCTTCTGAAATTGCTAATCGTTTGGTTTCGTTTCAAAGCCTTCTCATCGAAAGAGGGATAGAAGCGGGAATTATTCGGCAGAATGCGGATCTTTTTTATTTTACCGGTACTGTCCAGGACGCTTATCTATTCGTTCCATCTGCAGGGGAACCAATTTTTTGCGTAAGGAGGCACGTGGAACGGGCCATGGAACAATCTCCGCTACGCCCGGTGATTCCCATAAGGAGTCCAAGGGAGTTGCCCGAAGTTATCCTGGATAACGGTTATGACCAATTAACGAGGGTGGGGCTCGAGCTAGATGTAATGCCCACCAATACCTATTTCTTCTTTAGGGACAGCTTGTTCCCCCGATCGGAAATCGTTGACATTTCCATGCTTATTAGGCGTGTTAGAGTCATAAAGTCGGACTGGGAAATTGAAATGATGAAAAAAGCAGCATTAGTTTCTCACAAAGTAGCTGAAGCGGTTCCTCGATTTTTGAAGGAAGGGATTACCCAGATGGACTTAAGTATTGAACTCGAAAGGGTGGCCAGGAAGAGTGGTCACCTTGGGCTCATACGGAAAAGAGGCTGGAACATGGACATGTATTTCGGGCATGTTCTTGCAGGACCAGATGCAGCGGTTCCATCTTATACCGATTCACCCACGGGAGGCGTAGGTACAAGCCCTGCCTTTGGGCAGGGACCGTCCGCGTCGCCGATAGAAGTGGGACAGGTGGTTAGTATCGATACAATGATGAACTTCGAGGGATATCTCTCGGATCAAACGAGAAACTTTTGTATCGGGCAGCCCCCCAAAAAATTGTCAGACGCGTACAAAATCGTTGAAGAAATTCACCGAGAGTTCCGGCAGAAGGCAAAACCAGGAGTCATCACCGGGGACCTATATGATTGGGTAATGAAGAAGGTTGGTGGCTACAACCTCCGGGATTACTTTCTTGGTCCCCCGGGCAACCAGGTAAAATTTGTGGGTCACGGTCTGGGGATTGAAGTAGACGAGTTTCCTTTCATTGCCAGGGGGCAAAAGATGCCACTTGCAAGCGGAATGACAGTTGCCTTTGAGCCAAAATTTATTTTTCCGGGCGTTGGTATCGTGGGACTTGAAAACACTTACGTAATAACCGATAAGGGGGCCGAAAGTTTAAATTCTTTCCCGGAAGAAATGGTGATCCTGTAAATCCTTTGATGTTTTGCCGAAATATTGGAATTTCTAAGGTTGAGCATTATGAGTCAATTTTAAAAACCGGTCAAACTGCTTGGAATAATATTCATATAATTCCTCGTTATCTATCACTTCGTAATACTCTTCGTCTTTTTTGTCTTCCGGGGTGAATTTTCTTATAAGTTTTTTCTCAGAATAGTATTTAAGGGCATTCTGGAAATTTAACTTGGAAATTGATTCGTAGCGCTGAATCAGTTCTAGCTTGAATAGCTTCTGCCCCAGGGAGTTTATTTTCTTCAGAAATTCCTTCTCGCTGTAGGGTTTCTTCTTGAGGTATTTAACGGACCTCAGAACGATCCAGTAAGACTCAAAGTACTCTCTAATCAAGCTCGCAAAACAGGAAATTCCGTACAATCCCTTGGAAGACAACCTGTACGTACCGGTTGCCTGGTTCTGTATTCTCATGAAACCAAGCATCGCAAAGGCTTCGAGGTTTTCTCTTATCTGGTAGTCAACCGGGTGATCCGCATCAAAAACAAACTCATACTTGAATAGATCTCTAAAATACAAAAAATCGTCATGTATATCCTGGCTGGAAACGGTAAAGCTTTTTCGAGTGAGGATAGAAGTTGCCACGTAACTTGCTGGTAAAAGGAAATGTATAATATTGTTCTTGTAGTATTCGAGGTGGAGCCTCTTGCCATCTTCTATCGTGTACACGGGGTCATCTTCTAGTTCGTCATCAACTTTAAGCTTTTCAATGAGTTTCCCCTTTTCCATGTAATTGAGGGTGTCAACAACAGCTCTTTCCAGGTTCATTAGGGTGTTGGACATCCTGATATCCATAATTTTAAAATAGTCGTAATAAATCTGGACAATTTTCCAGAATTGAGATCGGAGGATGCCTCTGGACGGTTTGGTTAGAAATGCTGCAGCAACCAGGGCAAAAGGAGTCACGAGAGATACCCTGTTAATGCTGCTAATTATGCGATAGGCAAAATCCCTATACATCGCATGACGCTGTTTAGAAGGCATTTCCCCTAGTCGGTAATTTTGGGTTTCAATATATTTTTTAAACGAAATGGGCTCAGCAAAATGCACGTAAACCCTGCCGTATCTTTTCTTTAAAAAGCGCCTTGCCCTTACCAGCTGCCCTACGTTTTCTTGTTCCTTTGTTCCGCCGCTTATCTCCTTTAGATAAGCTTCTTCTTCTATGATCCGATCATAGCTGATTGAAACGGGAACGAAGGCAAGATCATCACAGAACCCTTCTTCTATGGCCTGGATAAGGATGGCTAACAAACCCAATTTGGGAAGAACAAGCTTACCGGTTCTGCTCCTGCCACCCTCAATAAAAAATTCCACGTTGTGGCCGAGTTGAACGAGGACCTTGACGTACATGGAAAAAACTTCCGAATAGAACTTGGCACCCTTGAATGTTCTTCTGATAAAAAACGCTCCACATTTTCTAAATATCGGTCCGAGGGGCCAGAAGGACAGGTTCTTTCCCGCAGCAACCAGTGGCGTGCTGAGATTGTTCTCAAAAAGCACGTATGAAAGAATCAGGTAATCTATGTGGCTCTTATGGCACGGGACGTATACCAATGTTTTTTCCTTTGCCGTGGCCTTGACCCGTTCCAGGGACTCCATGTCAACTTCTATACCGTCAAACATATTGTCCCAAATCCAGCTCAATACCGAGTAAGCAAACAGGATAAGAGATATGCTGTATTCCGCGGCAATTTCTTCCAGGTATCCATCAGCGGTCTTTCTAACTTTCCAGAGTTCCATATCCCTGCTCTTTGCCACCCGTTGCATGTACTTTTCTAGTCTTGGATGACGAAGTATTATTTCTTTCAGTTCCAACTTGCTCCTAAATATGGGGCCAAGGATGGCTTTCCTGTGCAAATCTATTTCTTCTATCAGTTTCTGCCTCAGGTCAAATGCAAGATCGACCTTCGTGGCGACATTTTCCGGGACGTTGTCGAGTACGTCTTGCAAGTTAACAGGATCGGCAAGTTCCATTAACGTGTGTTTGCGATTTCGGAAGATGGAGACAATCTTCCTGAAAAAACCAGGGTTTTCCTGGTCTCCGAAAAAAACATCGATAAGTGATTTTTGTTGACGTCTGGGTCCTTTGCCGTAAAGGAGTACCACAGGGACTACGTGAATGGGGACTTCGCAGGTAGCCTGCATTTCTAGGAGGCAAAGTATCGGGTCGTGGGTTCTGGTTTTTAAAGACCTTTCGTAGTAGCCCTTTTCTCCCACCAGAAAAATCAGTCCGTTTCGGTATTTTTTTAAATTTCGAGCATAATAGTCACTTTTGTAGGGGTTGGGAAGACGCCTGTAGCGTACGAGATGATATAAGTGGGTTACAAAAATTCTGATGCTGTGCCACCCAGGAAGCCACGGGTAGAGTTTCATGTCGAAGATTACCCGCGGAAGGGGTAGCGATACACTTTCAAGTACGTGAGCTAAAAAAAGTAAATCAAGGTGGCTTCGATACTTGAGTGCATAAACCACTATTCCCGATTCTTGGAGTTGTCTAATTTTTTCCTGGCTGGATTCGGGAACTCGCTGCTTGGGTAGAAGCTTTTTGATAAACCATCCAAGGAAAAACTTGGGTTCTTCAGGAAAAACGGAACCATAACGATCGCCCCCGGGACCATTTTCCAGTGCATCTTTAAAAGAAGTTAATCGTTTCTTTATCGCTTCCCAAAATCGCTTCATATTCGACTCGCTTTTATCAGAATGTGCTACATTAACAAAAACATTTTTATAAGCCAATGATTTTTTCTTTGCTTGAAATTTCCAATAATTAGTAGAATGTCCAGTAAGGCTGCTCATTATCTGTGTTGCTCTCGCAACCTGAGAATCATCCCTGTGGTAGCGGGTGGAAAACAAGATGAAAAAAGATCTTTATGGACTAAAAACTACCGTAATTGTTAACCTTGCCTTCCTTATAATAACGGCGATGCTTTTGCTCGGCCTCGTGGTTGTCAAGCTAATTGAAAAAAACCTGGTGGAGCAAAATGTTAGACACTACCTGTTGACTAGCCGCATGATCGAAGTCACCATTCGTACCTCCATCATGGAGGGAAAGGATGAAGATGCAAGGAGTATCAAGAGGTCTCTAGAAAACTATCTCCAGTACCTGGCTCACTATTCCGGCTACGAATGGCTGGGAATCCTGGACAGACGCGGAAGAGTAATAATAGAGGGAGGTAAGCGCCCACCTCGTATGAAGTTTTGGAACGAGGTCATACGGAAAACCATTGCCACAAACAGTTTCCACATGAAGATGAACTACTCTCTATTTTCTCCCTTTCGATCTTCACCGCCACGGGTTCTAATTGCAACCCCGTTGAATCTCTTTTCGCATAGATATTCATTGATGGTGGGTTTCGGGGAAATGCAGCAAGAATGGCGTTCAATTATTCATGCGATAAGCATCATCTCGTTTTACATCTTGATGAATGCCCTCGTGCTGCTCGGGTTCGGACTTTATATCTTTCACCGGCGTGTTATTGGGCCGATAAACAAGATGGTTGAATCCGTGGCAGAAATTGGTGAGGGAGATCGGCTACCGGTGTTCGAGGAAACCAGGGGTAATGAACTCGGAAGACTTTCCAAGGCCATTAACATTATGCTCCAGCGACTGGAGGAAAACAAAAAAGAACTGAGGAAGACCATAAGATCGCTCGAGGATGCCAACCAAAATCTCAACAAAGTCCAAAAAGAACTTATCCATTCCGAAAAAATGGCATCTGTGGGTAGGCTCGCTTCCGGTATAGCTCACGAAATAGGAAATCCCCTTGGCATCGTCCTGGGCTATCTGGACATTTTGAAGACAGATAAAATGGACGATACTTCAAGAAAGGATCTTCTTGAGAGGATGGAAACAGAACTTGTGCGAATCAGGAGTATTATTACTCGCCTCTTAGACTTTGCAAGGCCGGGTAAAGGGAAAAAGGAAGAGACAGACCTGCACAAACTGCTGGAAGAAACCTGTTCGCTGATAAGACATCATTGTTCAAAGAAGGGCATTGAATTGATCCTCGATCTTAACGCAGAAAACCCAATTATCTACTCCGATCCCAACCAGCTAAAACAGGTGTTTCTTAACCTGTTTTTTAATTCAATAGACTCGATAGAAGGTGATGGAAAAGTAGCTGTAAGAACATACAAACTTGAAGACGAGACTTCGAAAAAGGTGAAAAAGGTGGTGGTTGAAATAGAAGACACCGGTCATGGTATTCCAAGGGAGAGCCTAGACAAGATTTTTGACCCGTTTTTCACGACAAAGGAACCGGGGAAGGGAACCGGGCTGGGGCTTTCCGTATCATCGAGCATTCTCAAGAGCATGAACGCCAGCATCAGTGTCGAAAGCGAAGAGAAAAGGGGGACGAGAGTAACCGTCGCCTTTGATACAAATCTCCACCCTTGAGTTTAAATTCTTGGCTAACTCCGTGGTACCTTTCAAGGCATACACATTGGGCTATACTTACTAAGCCCCATGGAGCTTGCGCTTATCAACGAAGAGCGAAAATCTCGCATCTGTATCTGTATGGAGCATGAAAGGTTTTTGTTATCGTTTACCGGAGGCTTCATGGGGCGACGTCTAAAAAAACTGTCACAATGTTCTATCATTGCGAAAAGCTTGCAAAGGGCAGACGATAAGACAACAATAAGCTAAGAAAAACAATCCAGAATCCGTCATTCCGGCTGGAGCGAAGTGTAAATCCGGAATCCATCACCGTTTATCATGGGATGGGCATTAGGTGAAATTGGTGCCGGGTTACTTGGGAAATTAATCAGGGGTTTCTTTAGCTTGACACAATGTTTATAAAGCGCCCTACTCGGTAAAACCAGGGTTGTAAGTCTGTTGGGGAAAAAGCCTTCCATGCTTCTGAAAATGTTTGCTGCATATGCTGACAACTACAAGTTCGAGGTAATCTTCTGCCGGAATCATTGTTCTTTTTAATATTCTATCTGCCTCGTAAATAAGTTCAAGGGCAGATTTTATTTCTTTGGCAGAGAAGTTTTTCGATTGCGTCACAAATTTTTTTACCATCCACGGGGGTTGTTGTAGCTCCTTTGCAACTTCCGGGAGGTTTTTTCCCTTTTCCAGGTATGCCTTGACTACCAACATGTATAGAAATTGCCTGTCTAGCATAGAGGTTACCGTAAGTGGAGAATCCCCCGATTCCAGGAATCGTTTAAGAGCTCTTAGCGCCGGTGCAAGCTGCCGGTTACCTACGGAATCGGTAAGTTCGAAAATGGATCTCATTCTTATGTCGTCTAGTGCATCTAGTACCTGCGCAGCTTCTATGGTGTTATCCTGTCCGACGTAAGTAATTAACTTGTCCAGGGCATTGGATAGTTCCCTCAAGTCTCTCCCCACCAGTTCCAAGAGCTGGGCGGCTGCCGGACCGGTAATATTCTTCCCTTTCAGGCGAACTCGCCTTCTGATCCATTCAATCAAGTCTCTTTCACGGGGCGCGTCAACGGATATGACGGCATCTCTTGTACTTAGGATTTCAGAAATGACTCGTAATTTTCCAGGGGTGTCTCCAACGAGTACTAAAATGGTGAATCTTGCAGGTCTTTCGAGGTAAGGAACCAGTTTTCGCTGAGCTGAAGGACTCCAGGAATCCGCATTTTTTACAACCAGCAGGCGCTTCTCAGAAAAAAGCGGAGGAGTGAGAGCTTCATCTAGTACTTCGTCAGGATCTGTTTCTTCGGCATCGAGTTGCCTGATGTCCATGGGCGATGGTGAAATTTGGCGAAACTGGGTAAGGAGGAATTCTAGGGCTTCAGAAACGAGTAACTCGGCCTTTCCGTGGATAAGGTATACTGGCTTGAAACTTTTATCTTTTATTTCTTGGTAAAACGTAGATAAAGTGGCCATGAGGTACTTTTCAAAATTTGGCGGCTAGCCGCTGGTGAACTTCTTCTGCAAGGTACTGGGCAATAAAATGTATCGCTTTTTGCCTGTTTTGGAGTGTTACAATAGGGTCAGGATCCTGGAAATATTCCTCATAATAACTCAGGTTACCCTTCCAAACAACCTGGCTATTGCTCGTTCGGATACATTTCAATTTTATACTGACTGTGACCCGAGATTCCCTTGTTTCTTCTGCTTCCCGGTAGCTAACTACTGATGTGCTGATACCCTCTATATTTCCTAAAATGATTAGGTCGGCTTGATTTGAAGGTACCAAGGGGAGACCACTGTTCAGGATAAATTCTTCCCTGAAATACTTAGTGAAAACCTGTTCCAGGGAAGACTCTGTAGTGTTGTTTGTAAACATGGGTATGGAAACGGTTTTGTACTGGCTTCCCAGTTCCGGGGCTTTCCCGGCAAACTGGTACCCACAACCGTATGCAAAAAGAATACAAACGAAAGAAACTAATAATATTTTAAAATCTGAAATGTATCGCACGAATTACCCTTGCCTGTTACACAACGATGTTAACTAGGCGCCCGGGAACAATGATAACTTTCTTTACCGGTTTTTCACCGACGAAGTTTTTTATTCGTTCGTCGGCCATGGCAATTTTTTCTATTTCTTCCCTGCTTGCCGAAGGAGAAACATAAATTCTGCTTCTCAGCTTGCCGTTAACCTGGACGACTATTAGGAGTTGTTCTTCTTTGACTGCTTCTTCGTCCCATGTTGGCCAAGGAGCAAGAACAATGCTTCTTTCGTGTCCCAGCACTTTCCAGAGTTCTTCCGTTATGTGCGGAACCATGGGAGAAATTAATATAACAGCGGCCTCAACTGCTTCTCTGAGGATTTCCTTTCCATGATCCTCCTTTAAAATATCCTCTTTTACTTGATAGACAAGATTTACCAGTTCCATCACCGCACTGATGGCAGTGTTGAAATGAAAACGGTCACTTATGTCTTCCGTAACTTTCTTGATTGTCTGGTGAGTTTTCCTGTGCAATTTCCGGCTCGCTTCCCCAAGTTGGGCCTTGCCATCGAAAGGTTTTGCCTTGGCGAGATCATGGCGATGGTCATAAACCAGCCTCCAGAGCCGGTTAAGGAACCTTGCTGCACCTTCAACTCCCTGCTCACTCCATTCTAGGTCTTTCTCAGGGGGAGCAGCGAAAAGGCAAAATAACCTTACGGTATCTGCCCCGTACTCTTCGATCATCTCATCAGGGTCTACCACGTTGCCCTTGGATTTACTCATCTTTGCGCCGTCTTTAATCACCATCCCCTGGGTGAGGAGATTTATAAACGGTTCATCTATTTTCAGGTACCCCAAATCTCTAAGGACCTTTGTAAAAAAGCGGGCGTAAAGAAGGTGAAGTACCGCATGCTCGATTCCTCCGATGTACTGGTCTACCGGTAACCAGTAATCAGTCTTGTTCGGATCGAGAGGACCTTCCGTGTAGTCCGGGCAGGTAAATCGGTCAAAATACCAGGATGACTCCACAAACGTGTCCATGGTATCGGTTTCTCTTTTCGCAGGTGACCCGCACTTGGGGCAAGTTGTGTTCACAAACGAGTCAACGAATGGAAGGGGCGATGCGCCGCTTGGGAGTAATTCCACGTCGAGAGGCAAAACGACGGGTAAATCTTCCTTGGGAACCGGGACGATCCCGCACTTATCACAGTAGATAACTGGGATCGGAGCACCCCAGTACCTTTGCCTTGAGATACCCCAGTCTCTTAGGCGGTAATTTATCGTTTTCTTTCCCTGCCCCCTTTTTTCAAGCTCCCGGGTGATAGCTTCCCTCGCTTCGGCAGATTCCATCCCCGTGAATTCACCGGAACTGACCAGGATGCCATCTTCTTCGAAGGCCTCGCTTAACTCTTCAGCGGTAATTTTTCCGTCTCTTGGCTGTATTACAACCTTTATTGGAAGGTTGTACTTTTTTGCAAATTCGAAATCCCTCTGGTCGTGGGCAGGTACCGCCATTACCGCTCCCGTTCCGTATTCCATGAGAACAAAATTTGCCACGAAGACGGGCATTTTTTCACCTGTCATGGGATTTATGCAGTAAGAACCCGTAAAAACTCCTTCCTTTTCAAGTGCCCCTGCAACTCTCTCTTCCCTGCTGATCCTCTTGTATTTATCAACGAACTCCAGGACTTTCTCCGCTTCTTCTTTTCCTTTGATAAGCTCTTTCACCATTGGATGTTCCGGTGCAAGGCTCATAAAGGTTGCGCCGAAAAGGGTATCCTGCCTGGTGGTAAAAACCCTTATTTTCTTATCACTTCCCTCGATCGCAAAATCGATCTCGGCCCCCTCGCTCTTCCCGATCCAATTACGTTGCATTGTCAAAACACGTTCAGGCCAGCCGGGAAGCTTATCGCAGTACTCGAGCAGTTCTTCTGCGTAGGCAGTTATCTTGAAAAACCATTGCTCCATTTCTCGCTGAACCACTGCGCTGCTGCATCTCCAGCAAAGACCTGCTTCAACCTGCTCGTTTGCCAGCACCGTCTGGCAGCTTTCACACCAGTTTACAAAAGACTTCTTTTTATACGCCAAGCCTTTTTCTAGCATCTGGAGAAAAAAGAGTTGTTCCCACCTGTAATATTCGGGGTCGCAGGTGGCAAATTCCCGATCCCAATCATAAGAAAAACCAAGTTTCTTCAACTGGTTTCTCATGTACTCGATGTTTTCATAAGTCCATTTTGCCGGGTGAGTTTTGGCCTTGATGGCTGCATTTTCAGCCGGCATCCCAAAGGCATCCCATCCCATTGGGTGTATTACGTTATAACCACGCATCTTCAAAAAACGGCCTACAACATCGCCGATTGTATAATTCCTAACATGTCCCATGTGAATTCTACCTGAGGGGTAAGGGAACATCTCAAGAAGATAGAACTTTTGCTTGGTGGGATCCTCGGTTACCTTGAAAAGCTTCTCTTTTTCCCACATTTCCTGGTACTTAGGCTCAATTACCTTGGGATCGTATCGTTCGTCCATTTTCTCCTTCTCTCTAAAATTTTTTCTCTACCTAAGTTAAAAAAACGAGGAACATTTCCGTTTACCACAAGCGGTCCTATTTAGCAACACGGAAGAAATTCTGTTCAGGTTCTTTTATAAACAATATATCAATTTTTGAAAGATAAAATTAGCTTTAATCCTGTACAAGAGGAAGCCCTGATTAATTCCGATTTCTAGTGCTACCAATCATTTACCTGAATAGGTGATCGTTCACCCGGGCCGCAGATGCAGGGAAGTGCCCAGCGGACTATAGTACGCTATGTCCGGCGGGCTATGACGCCAAAAATGCGGTGCAGGTGGACGACCTGCAGGGCATAAAAAGATTGTTTGACAAAGTGGAGAATGGTCTATCCTGGCTATCTGGTCAATAATGTGCAATTTAGACATGTTATACAAATTAGCCATAAAATTTCGTCACGGATTCAGGAATTAAACAAGTAGGGCGAACACAACTCAGAAACCATCATTCCGGCCGTAGCAAAGCGTCGGGCTGGAATCTCGAATTCTCAAGCTGGATACCGGATCAGAGGTCCGGCATGACGTGCAGGAGACGCTTGACTACCCGAAAAATTAGTGAGAGCTTTCCTTAAACCACTTCAACAAGGGGGTGGTGGCATTCAGAAGGTGTTGTTCTTACATTTTGCTCACGGTCTGGACCTTGCGGGGTTTTCTCACTAGCCCACGGTTTTAACCGTGGGTAACTGGAGGACTAGTTACGTCAATAACCGATTCATCGGTTTCTCATTCAAAAGGGAGTTTTACATAAAGAAAAACTCCTATAAGTTTGGGTTTCTAGAACTAGCAATTAACTAAGGAAGTAGGACTAGCACAACTCAGAAACCATCATTCCGGCCGTAGCAAAGCGTCGAGCTGGAATCTCGAATTCTCAAGCTGGATACTGGATCAGAGGTCCGGCATGGCGTGCAAAGGGGCATTGGCAAACTCAGAGGTTCCAAAAGTTGGCAATTTTGAAAAATAATAATGCATAATATAAAAGACCAGGGTACTATGTGCGAGCGCGAAATCCCCATCAGGGTTGAAATGCCTCTGATAAATGATTATAGTAATTTTACCCGTTAAGCATAACACCGCAAAGATTCTCAATAACTTGGATAACGATTAGAAGACAAGGAAATCTTATGAGTGACGAAATCCAGAAAATACCCGATCAGGAAGAGTTAGAGCGTGAACTAAGCGAGTACTTGAGCAAGAAGTACGGAAACAGAATACGGATTATTTCGCCGGCAAATTTCCAGGCGCCTCAAAGGGAAGAGGAGAAAAGCGAAAGAAAGAGAAGAAAAGGGGTAGAAAGCATAGATTTTGATCTTAACCCCGAGGAACTTGAAGCGTATTTAAACCAATACGTCATCAAACAGGACGAAGCAAAGGCCATCCTGGCAACCAAGATATGTACTCATTTCAAAAGAATCAAGCACCAGAACCAGGTCAGGAAAGGACGATCGCCCAATACGGTGGGTCGCATAAAGAACAACATTATCTTGATCGGACCCACCGGAGTCGGGAAAACGTACATAATCAAATTGATTGCACAAAAGATAGGAGTTCCCTTTGTCAAGGGTGACGCCACAAAGTTTAGTGAAACCGGTTACGTCGGAAGAGATGTAGAAGACCTGGTTCGGGATCTAGTTACCGAGGCTGACGACGACCTGGAGCTTGCGCAGTACGGGATTATATACATCGACGAGATTGACAAAATTGCGTCTGCCCCTAACATAATCGGGCCAGATGTTTCAAGAACAGGAGTCCAGAGAGCCCTTCTCAAACCCATGGAAGAAACCGAGGTTGATCTCAAGACTCCATATGATCCCGTTTCTCAGATTCAGGCCATTGAATACTATCGTAAAACGGGAAAAAGGGAAAAGAAGACCGTTAACACTAAGAATATACTGTTCATAGTAAGTGGAGCCTTTAATGATCTAGCAGATATCATCAAGAAAAGGGTCAGCAGTCAGAGCATAGGTTTTGACGCGAATATAACCAGTAAAGATGACGATTATAAATACCTGCACCACGTAAGAGCCGAAGACCTGATCAAGTATGGTTTTGAAAGTGAATTCGTGGGCAGGTTGCCGGTAATTGCTGTGCTTGAACCGCTCAGCGAAGAAGATCTTTATGAGATCCTGAAAAATCCGAACAACCCCATTATAAACGGGAAGAAAGAAGATTTTCGCTCCTACGGTATCGACATATATTTTGAAGATGAAGCCCTTCGGCTGCTTGCAAACCTCGCTTACAGGGAAAAAACCGGTGCTAGAGGTCTTGTGAGTGTTATTGAAAGGGTATTGTTACCCTATGAGAAAAAACTTCCTTCTACTAGTATCCAGTTCCTTGTAGTAACTCCCGAAATAGTGAAAGATCCGGAAGGGGAACTCGAACGCCTTCTGGCAGATCCGGAAAGGCCGGAACTTCTTGAGAAATACCTAAATATCAAAATGAAGCAGAAATCAGAGTTGAGGGATAGCATCTACAAAAACAGGGAAAGTTTCCTCGGAAACTATGCACAGATTTACACTGAGAGCCGTGTTGACATAATTATTGACCAACATCTGCGAACGGGCGTGGAGTTGGAGATACTCTTCGAGGATCTTCTAAACATGTATAACCAGATAAAGAGCTTCGAGGTATCATTTTTTGAAAGATACGGCTTTAGGGCCAGGTTTGGCGACGAAGCCATCGATGAAATCATTGAGCGCGCGGTACTTCGAGACGTATCGGCGCAGAAGATTTGTGAGGAAATTTCGAGGGACTTCGACTATGCATTTAAGTTGGTTGCGGACAAGACGGGCCAGGCAGAATTCCTTTTGCCAAGGGAGGCTGTTATTGATCCGGATAACTACGTTAACCAGTTGATTCGTGATGCGTATAATAAAGAACCTTACGAAGTTGAGCAGGACAGGTACTCAACCTGATAATCTACGGAGGCCCGTGAATGATCGGTATTTCTAAACTTTACTGTGGTACGGTTGAACCTTCCGATGCCCTGAGATACGGTAGAAAATCAGGGGATATGCCTTCCCACCTTCTTCAATTTTCAGAGGATAAAAAGCCGGTGGTGGTGTGGAACATTACACGCAGATGTAACTTGCGTTGTATGCACTGCTACGCTCACGCGAAGAACCGGGAATTTGAAAATGAGCTTTCCCTCGAAGAGGGAAAACAATTGCTTGATGACCTGAGTCAGTTCGGTTGCCCAGTGGTTCTTTTTTCGGGTGGTGAACCACTGATGCACCCTAACCTGGTGGAACTTACCTCGTACGCCGTGGAAAAAGGTATGCGGGCGGTCATCTCCACGAATGGAACTCTCATTACAAGACAAATCGCCAAAGAACTGAAGGCCATAGGCCTTTCTTATGTAGGTATTAGCCTCGATGGCATGGAAGAAATCCATGATAAATTCAGAGGCGTGAAAGGGGCATTTAAGGCGGCACTTGACGGAGTTGAAAATGCCCAGAAAGAGGGAATCAAGGTTGGTTTGCGGTTTACTATAAATAGGCTTAATTATAAAGAGATTCCCGCTATTTTTGATTTGATTGAAGAACGGGAAATTCCCCGTGCCTGTTTTTATCACTTAGTTTACGCCGGACGCGGCAGCAAGCTTATCAAGGAAGATCTCGATCATGAAGGAACAAGAAAAGTTGTGGATCTTATAATTGACAGAACCGCAGAACTTCACGCCAGGGGAAAACCCAAGGAAATTCTCACCGTTGATAACCACGCCGACGGGCCGTATGTCTATTTGCGCTTGCTTAAAGAGGATCCTGGGAGAGCCGAGGAAGTCCTTGAGCTTTTAAAAATGAACGAAGGGAATAACTCGGGCAGGGGAATCGGCTGCGTTAGCTGGGACGGCGAGGTGCATGCGGACCAGTTTTGGAGGCACTACTCCTTTGGCAACGTTCGTGAGAGACCCTTTAGCGAGATCTGGACTGATCTTTCAAATCCTCTCATGCGAAAATTGAAGGAAAAGAAAAAATACGTGAAGGGACGGTGTGCCGAATGCCGCTGGTTAGACATTTGTGCTGGAAATTTCAGGGTGAGAGCAGAAGCGGCGACTGGAGACCTGTGGGCGCCTGATCCTGCTTGCTACCTTACGGATAGAGAAATAGGGCTTGGTTAAGTACTTCATTCCCGGAAGGTTTTTATCTCAGATCATAGGAGGGATACTGTGGAGTTTCCTGAATACAGACCGCGAAGAATGCGGAAAAACGCCAATTTTAGAAGATTGGTACGCGAAACGAGGCTATCCGTTGATGACTTGATCTACCCGCTTTTTGTTGTACCTGGGATCGGGATAAAGGAACCCGTGCCATCCATGCCAGGGGTTTTCCGAATGTCTGTGGATAACCTGGTTAAGGAAGTCGAAGAAGTGGCTTCGTTGAATATACCTGCTGTCATCCTTTTTGGAATTCCGGAAGAAAAAGATGAAGTGGGAAGTGGTGCATACGCCGAAGACGGTATAATTCAGCGTGCCGTTAGAGCCATAAAAAAGAAGGGGATCGATATTATAGTTATTACCGATGTATGCATGTGCGAATATACGAGCCACGGCCATTGTGGCGTCATAAAGGATGGTAATGTTGATAACGATTCCACCCTTGAACTCCTTGCTAAAACTGCCCTTTCGCATGTCTGGGCAGGAGCAGACATGGTTGCCCCATCGGACATGATGGATGGAAGAGTCAAGCGTATCAGAGCTGAACTTGATGAGCATGGGTTTTCAAGTGTCCCCATCATGGCCTATTCAGCCAAGTACTGCTCTTCTTTTTATGGCCCGTTTAGGGATGCCGCCGATTCGGCTCCCCAGTTTGGGGACCGCCAGGCCTACCAAATGGATATTGCCAATACGGAAGAAGCCATGCGAGAAGTTGCTCTTGATATCATGGAAGGAGCTGATATTGTTATGGTAAAACCGGCTCTCGCATTTCTTGACATTATACAGAGGGTAAAAGACCAGTTCGATAGGCCAATTGCCGCGTACAATGTAAGTGGTGAATATTCCATGGTTAAGGCAGCGGCGGAAAAGGGGTGGATAGACGAAAAAAGGGTGATGATGGAAATTTTGACAGGGATAAAAAGGGCAGGGGCGGACATGATTTTGACGTATTTTGCGAAAGATGTTGCGAGAATTTTCGCATCTTGACAGTTGCAATATACTCAACAAGTGAGTTTGGTTATCGCAAAATGTGGTTGTAATATCAGGGTTTTTGGAAGTGCTGAATTTTAATGAATAGGGAAAAGCATCCAGGACATAACGGAAAATCAGGACACCAGAAAGCTTCCGGGATTCCCTTGCCGAGGCTCATAGCCTGGGAAGTTACAAGGACGTGTAACCTGTCTTGTGTGCATTGCCGTGCGGCATCGGTTGATAAACCCTATCCAAATGAACTCACCACAGATGAATGTTTAAAATTTCTGGATGATGTGGCTTCATTTGCAAAACCGATCATTATTCTTACCGGTGGTGAACCGCTACTAAGAAGTGACATATTTACCATTGCTAGGTATGGTGATAGCTTGGGTCTCAGAATGACATTGGCTACCAACGGTACATTGCTTACGAGAGAGATAGTTAATGAGATGTCGAAGGCGAATATCCAGCGGGTAAGTATCAGTATTGACGGAGCAACTGCTGAAAGTCACGATGCATTTAGAAAAGTGAAGGGTGCATTTGAAAATTCTCTTCGA
>JALSTM010000030.1 GCA_026983715.1 Desulfobacterales bacterium | reverse complement strand
CAGGCTTCTTTCCTTGAGCAGTTACACACTGCTCAAGGAAAAAAGAATATCCCTTTGCGCTCTTAGCGTCTTAGCGGTTCAAACTTGGTTGCGGCTTCGCTGCCTTAGTAGTTTCTTTTTATTGTATCGGAGTTCTGGAAATACGGATTTAACAGAGTTTCTTTAATTTAAGCCGTTTTCACTTCAAATATATTATCGGCTGCCATTTAAGCCATTTATCTTTAGCTTTATCGTAAAGTCTGAAATGTCTCCCATTTTTTACAGCGCTACCCATTTTTTCTCCCTCAGGGGTGGCAAAAGCAATGCCACCGGCGACTATGGTCTCGATGGATTCAGTCTTTATCTTAACTCCGGAAAATATTCCCGCTTTCACTCTTATGCCGCTTGCGTTCCAGAAACGCGTATTGTCACGCACAAGCCTTCTGTATCTGTTTTCAATGTTTACATGTATCCATACCATCCTGGAATCTGGTGAAAGTTCATGTCCGGTTACTTTACCGACCTTGACCTGGCGATAGTAAACCGGGCTTCCTTCCTTAAGTGAACCGAGGGTTTTCGCTTCAAGCACAACGTTGAGCCCTGTTTGAGGTTCTATGACCTGAGGAGGCGAGCTGAGCCCAGTGATTCTACGGACCACTTCCCCCGGGCCCGTTTCCACCGCCACGTAAGGACCGGTGACGAGCGTGTCCAGGTTTTTTATGCCGCTAAGACCAAATTCAGCAGTTGCTATCCAGGCCTTTGAACCAGTTGTAAACAGGGACGCGGCCTTTTTGTCTATCTTGGCTAGCACGACCATTCCGGGGTCCCCACTGTCGATTTCCACAGAATCCACGTAACCTATTTCAATTCCCTGGTACCTCACCTTAGAGTTGACGTCCAACGGGTGAATGTTCGGAAATCGTATCTCGATGGGTACATAGTTTGCTCCCAGGGCGCTCTCACTATCTTTATAAAGTTTGAAAACGTGCCACTCTTTTATCTTTTTTCCCTTCTCGTGGTTCATGAAAGTTATGGCACCCATCATCACCGAGGCTAAGGGAGAACTTTTGATTTTTAGCCCGTTTCTAATACTTCCCTCAATTTCCACACCCCCTGTACAGTAGAATCGAGAAGCTGTATTTATTAAGCCAAGATACTTCTTTTTTACAAATGCAGTTACAATTAATTTATCTTTCCTGGGATCGAGGTCTACACTGGTAACTTGCCCCACCTCAACTTTCTTGTAGTAAAGAGGACTTCCGGACCTTATAGGGAGAGGTTTTTCGGATACGAATTTTATAAAAATACCTTTGGGTTTTAGAGCCGGAACTGCCTTAACGGCCTCTGTATAATTTTTGTAAAGTCTAAACTGATGCCAAGGTTCTACGGCTTTCAGTTTCCTTCCGTAGTACCTTTCTGGGTAATCAAAGACTATACCTCCTGAAAGAAGAGACTTAAAGCTGTCCGTATTTATGGTAACTCCCGCAGGGGTAACCCTGAAGTCCAGACCGCTATAGTTCCAGAATACGCACTTGTTATTTATGAGGTGTGTGTAATCGTCGTATATGATAAATACCAAGTATACGCTATTGTCTCTCTTGTTTAATGCGTAACGGGCGACTTCTCCAACCTGGATGTGCTTAAAAAAAATCGGTGTGCCAGGTGTGAGTGATTTAAGATCCCTGGATACCAACTTATAGAAAACACCATCTTTGAATATTTCCTTTGAATTGCTCCCTTCGGCAATGAAATCAAAGCATGGTTTCCCTTCACCCGGTACAAAGGTGATATACGCCCCAGTAACAATAGTCCCCAAGTTCCTTATACCGCCGGCACCAAAAGAAGGCCTGATAATCCAGAATTTCGTTCCGTCTTTTAGGATCGGCCTTGCCATAGGGTCGAGCAACAGGTGTGCCGTCACCTTGTACTTTTTTTGTCCCCTATTAAGTTCCACTTTTTTAACCCTGCCAATTTCAAGGCCACGATAAATAACCTTGGTAAGGCCTTCAACGATGCTTTCACCGGACTCCAGCTTCAGTCGTACGTCAATCCCGTACTGTGCATCTTCGTAGTCCTTGTAAAGCTTATACACCTGGCCGTTTTTGGCCGGCTGTTCCCCGAGCATGAAATCAGGGGTATAAAAGCTTATGCCCCCGTTTATAAGCGTGGTGATAGATTCCATGTGAAACTTTATACCGCTTAGCCCGCCGGAAAGTGTTATGCCGCTGGCATTCCAAAACCTGGAACCCGGTTTGACGAGCCTCTTGAACTCCGGTTCTATGTATGCACTAATGAGGATTGTCCCATCTTCTTCAAGGGTGTATCCCTGTACCGAACCCACTTTTATGTCCTTGTAATAGATAGGCGATCCTTGCTGCAGGGAATTCAGTGCATCGGTACGCAACTTGATATGAAGGCCGGGCGCATCTTCGGGGACTGGTGGCGGTTCATCTAGTCCCCAATATTCGCGGCACGGTTCCTTGGATGTTCCGGGCTGAACGGCAATGTATGACCCGGATAGAAGGGTTTCAAGGCCTCTTACTCTACCCGCCGCTATTTCAGGCCTTACAATCCAGAATTTTACGTCTTTTACAAGGCCTTCCTTCACTGTCGGGTCGATAGCAATTTTCATTGAAACAGTATCCAGACCCTTGTCGACGGTAACGTCTTCCACCACACCTACTGGTAATCCCTTGTACATAACCTTCGTTTTCCCCGGAGTAACTCCCTCCGCGCTGTGAAAATGAACGGCTATGTATACTGGCCTTTCTATGATACCCTTGTACAATAACCATAGACCTATCGACAGAGCTATGATGGGCAGTATCCATATAGGTGAAATACCCTTCTTCTTTTTCGCTAACGGTTTTTCCATGTTTCCCTCTGTTCTGATATCTTATGTGCCTTCCGATGCCACCCTAATATCCCAGATCAGCCTAGTGTCAAACTTCTCCGCAGCAAGCATGGTACTTATTACCACGCCTAGGAAATAAGGTGCCGCGGATGCAGCCTGAATTGTTGAAAAGAACCCAAACTGTACGAGCACAGTCAAAAGAGCTATGACAAAAATGTCAAGCATTGACCACCTGCCTATGAATTTTATGAAGCGAAACATTAACGTTTTGTGCCTGAGCCAGGTCTTCCACTTGAAATGAATTGATAGGAGAATCATCATTATCCCAACAATCTTGAACACCGGTACGAGTACACTCGCCGTCAAGATAATTCCCCCTATTCCGTAAGAACCTTCTTTAAAAAAGTAAATTATGCCGTCCATTATCGTGGAATAGTCGGGGGAACCAAGATAGTCAACCCGCATGATCGGTAGGAGATTTGCCGGAAAAAGGAGCATGAAAGAAGTTAATACCAAAGCCCAGGTGTAAGTCAGGCTTTCTGGTTTCCTGGGATGAACGGAAGCAAGGCACTGGGGACAGCGCATACTTACCGCATCTCGATGGTGCTCAATCACCGCACGACAGTCATGGCATAGCATAAACCCGGAATCTTTTCCTGTAACGTATTCCTCGTCATTCATGATATCACCCAATTAGCCTTTCTGTGCGCCTTTAGCACCTTCACCAACGGCCAGTGCCTGAAATGTCTCCTTCTCAGATAGCTTGAAAGATTGCGTGTAAATTTTTTCCCAGAAGTAGTGTTCATCCAAGAACACAGATGACGACAAAGTTACCAAGAGAAGTCCCACGAAGCAGAAGAATCCCGCGTCATAGTTGATTTTTGCCATGTGCATCATTTTTATAATGGTTACAAGTATTCCTATCATGTAGACTTCCAACATTCCCCATTCATCGAGATGTCTGTATAGGCGAAAAGCTATGGCGGTTTTCCTGTTGCTTTTTTGTAATTGAACCTGGAGCGACACGGTGAAAAGGATAAGCAGCTTGGCAAGGGGTATTAGAACACTAGTCAGCAATACAGCTATACCTGTGAAGATAAATCCGGTCCGTATCATCGCAAGGGAACTGCTAATTATATCCCCGCTACTTTCAAGCCCTACGACGTCAAAGCTTAGAAGTGGCAAGAACATGGCCGGAACAAAGAGAACTAGGCCGGTAAGGCTCAGTGCCATGGTCTTCTCCACGGTATTTGTAACGGGAGTTCTCAAAGTGGCATGACACCTAGGGCAAACAATCTTGGTTCCCGCTTCAAGAGTAGTCGCTTCAAGCAGGAGATCGCAATCCGGGCAAAGAATTACGTCGTCCCTGATCCTTGGCGAATCCATCTATTGATTTTGAACAGAATTTAGAACTCTTTGTTGAGAACTAACAAGAGGGTCTAAAAGGTATGTTCATCCTCCTTCCGATTTTTTCTCAGAGCAGGCCAAAATGCCATTGAAAGTTCCATAACAATATTCGGTTGTTTTAACTTTGCAACTATTAGAATATTGCAAAAATCTATTATCCATTGATGCTTGTAGATGAAGCAGCTTAGACTCAATCAACCAAGCATAGCGATTGATATCATGGATCAGGTTTTGTGATCAAGAAATAAAAAAGCCAGTTAAATTTCTTGGATTTCTCACCATGAATAGGAGGAAGAATGAAAACCGGGGGTAAAAGCAATAGGATGAGTATGGCGATTGTGGTAACGTTCAGGTTCGTATTGATGGGAGTTGTTACTACATTTCCTTTAAAGCTCAGGCTGGGAAATTGGAGTTGGCCTAAGCGTGGCGGTGGTAGACAAGGGTGTGGCCAAAAGCCGTACCACAACCACAGGTAAGGTGGACATCTATGCCATCATTTTTAGCCAACGTAACCCACGGTTTTAACCGTGGGTAAATGGAGGACTAGTTACGTCAATAACCGATTCATCGGTTTCTCACTCAGGAAGGATTTTTACATAAGAGGAAACTGCAATAAGTTTGGATACTTGTGTAAAGCATTCAGGAATCTTTCACCTTTCTTTTTCCCCAGTAATCGTTTTTTTGTTATTGCACCTCGCACCATGGGGAGTTTAAACGCCAGGTAAAAACTTAGGATTACGAGGTAATGGTACCCTCGGGGCAGGAGCAATAGAGGCCATGGTTTCAACCACGAAT
>JALSTM010000029.1 GCA_026983715.1 Desulfobacterales bacterium | reverse complement strand
AGTAGTTGAGAGTGAAATTCCGGGCGAGTTGCTGGACGAAGCCCTGGCAAAACGAGAAGAAATGCTCGATGCCGTTTCTTTCTTCTCCGATGACCTCATGGAAGCCATCCTGGAAGACCAGGTGACGGAGGAATTGATTTACGACGCGGTCAGAAAAGGAACCCTGGAGCTAAAATTAACCCCGGTTTTCATGGGTTCAGCCTATAAAAACAAGGGGATTCAGTGTTTGCTCGATGCCGTCACCCAGTATCTTCCAAGTCCTCTTGATATTACAAACCATGCTCTTGACATTGACAGAGACGAAGAAAAAGTAGAGCTGATCCCTGACCCCAAGAAGCCCCTCGTGGCTCTTGCTTTTAAGCTAGAAGCCGGAAGATACGGACAGCTCACTTACATACGGATCTACCAGGGGAAAATTGAAAAAGGAGACACCATTGTTAATTCACGGACCGGAAACAAGGTAAAGGTGGGCCGAATTGTAAGGATGCACGCTGACCAGATGGAAGATATCGAGGGCGCAGAGGCCGGTGACATAGTCGGCCTTTTCGGGGTCGACTGTTTTTCCGGGGACACTTTTACCGACGGCACCGTGAATTACACACTAACATCAATACACGTGCCAAGCCCTGTTATTTCGCTTAGCATAAAACCGAAAGACAGTGATTCAAAAAAGAACCTCTCTAAGGCTCTTCAACGTTTTTCCAAGGAGGACCCGACGTTTCGTACTTACATGGACCAGGAAACGAAAGAAACAATAATCTCCGGAATGGGAGAACTGCACCTTGAAGTTTACCTGGAGCGAATGAAGAGAGAATACGGGGTAAGGGCCGAAGCCGGAAAGCCAAAAGTAGCGTACAGGGAAACTATATCCAGGCGCGCGGACTTCGACTATACCCATAAGAAACAGACGGGTGGGGCAGGTCAGTTTGCACGGGTGGCTGGATACATTGAACCGTGCGATGAAGAAGAATTTGCATTCGAAAGCCAGATCAGGGGAGGAGTTATCCCGACTGAATACATCCCTGCCTGCGAGAAGGGATTCAGGGCATGCCTGAAGAAAGGAAGCGTACTTGGCTTTCCAATCGTGGGAGTTAAAGTTACAATTAATGACGGAACAACTCATCCCGTAGACTCGTCTGAGCTGGCGTTTCAACAAGCTGCGATAGGTGGTTTCAGGAAAGCTTACGAAAGGGCCAAACCAATTATTCTGGAACCGTTGATGAGAACCGTTGTGGAAACACCTCGTGAATTCCAGGGAGCAGTGCTTGGCAGCTTAAACCAGAGACGGGGAATAATAACCAGTACGTCAGAAGACGAGGTATTCACAAAGATAGAAGCAGAAGTACCGCTCTCTGAAATGTTCGGTTACTCTTCCGTGCTTCGTTCTCTCACTCAAGGCAAGGCAGAATTCACCATGGAATTCAGCAGGTATCAACCTCTTCCGGCGAGCAAGCTCGAAGAACTCAAAAAAGAACTTGCGGAAAAAAACAAAAAATAGGATCGTGTTTATCAATAAAACGAGGATGAAAAGATGGATCTATCCGAGATTACTGAAAAAAGCCCGATGAGAGTTCTGGAGAAATCAATTAACACGGGCATGGGACCGGGAAGCCTGGGAGTAATAATGGCTCGCGCAGGCGTGGGCAAAACGGCCTGCCTGGTTCATATAGCAATAGACAGAATACTTCTTGGGAAGCAGGTGGCTCATGTTTCCATAGATGAAAGTTCCGATCGGGTACGGGCATGGTACCAGGAAACAGCTCGTAACTTGGCCAATTATTACGGAGTGACTGAATCCCAGAACGGCCAGGAGGCACCGGGGATAGCCGGAACCCTGCAAACTCTTGTAAAATCTAATATCGAGGGCAACAGTGTCATACTTAATTATTCCAAGAGTACCTTCAGCATAGATAGGTTGCGGCAGAGTTTGAAAACCCTGAAAGAGCAACTCAATTTCCAGCCCAGTATGCTCGTTATTGACGACGTCGATTTTGAAATGGTTGATAGGACTTTCTTTGAAAAGGCTAAAGAGTTGGCCAAGGATGCAAACCTCGAAATATGGTTCAGCGCAAGGTGCTTCCACGAACCTAAGAGAACCAATGAAAGGGGAATACCCTATCCGTGTGACGAAATTGACGACCTCTTCGATGTGATAGTATTACTTAAGCCGTCTCCACCGATCATTACGCTTCAGGTATTGAAAGGTAACGGATACTCCGAAGAAGGGATACATCTGGATCCAAAAACAATGCTTTTGAAAAAATAACTTCGGGAAGTATGTCCCCTCATACTCCCTTACCTCCCCCCAAGGTACCCTCAACTTGAGAGTTGAGGGTACCTTTTTAAGCAGAAACCTACTTAATGGAATATTCCAATACCTCTTCAGGGGTAGCCAGCTTGCGATCAATAAGCCATTCCTCTGCAACGTCCGCGGGTTTCTCCCTTTTCTTCGAAACAAGGAAGTCAAAACGTCTCAGGGCATCCGTTGTTACCTTGGCAGAAAAGCTATCAAGTAAAAAAGGAAGTCGTGCAAATCTTTCTGCCACTTCTTTACGCACCACCGGACACAGATTATAGGCAGGGAAATACGATCTGTCGTCCTTAAGACACACCAACTCGAAATAGTCAATTTCCCCCAGGGTTGCAAAGCTCAATCCAGTAAAATAAGTCCCGTCACTCACCAGCCTGGGAATAACAGAATGTGATACCAGGGCGATCTTATAACCGACTTCCTTATTGATTTTAAGTTCCTCTTTGTAATGCTTGACCAAGCCCCGAATGAGTTCCTTCGATTGGGCTAATTCCCTGGGTATTGCAACGGGAACCTTTCTACCTGTTTTTGCAATAAACATAATCCAATCCGAAATCGACTTTATCCTTGCCTCTGAACTTTTAAATTTCCCTACTACGAGGGCAAACGTCCTGTTTGCCGGGGTAAAATGATACCAGTAAAGGTTATTTCTTCTGTCTAGTTTCTTGCATTCGTGGAAGAGATATTCAGAGGATGTTTCTAGGCTTTTTTTGTGGAAATAATTGAACCACGCTGTGCTAAGCGATTCATAGTAAAGATCTACGTCCCCGACAAGTATGGCCCTTCTCAAGTCCATACTTCCACCGTAATTAGTCCTGTCTATTACAGGCAATGAGTGGATTTTAAGGTACAAATATAGAGCCTTCCCGAGAACAACATGATCCGCAGAATTCTTGGAACCAATCTTTATTTGTGGGGTCCCAGAAAGAGCGTTCCCGGAAATTGCCAAAATAAGAACAACGAGAAAAATCTTTGTCATACGAACCATTTTTTATTTTCCTTCAATCTTGTCCTCCACAGTTGAATGCATGATCTATCTGGCAACCAGAATTCCCCATCCCCACAGTTGAAACCATGGGTTAAGAACTTATGGTAACCCCAGGGCCATAAGAAAGATAGCTCACGGTTTTTAACCATGATGAGAATGATTTTTATTTAAATATGGACTTTCACTGTTTTTTTTGATACAAAACTAGGTGTCGGGACGTGGCTCAGTCTGGTGGAGCGCTGCGTTCGGGACGCAGAGGTCGCTGGTTCGAATCCAGTCGTCCCGACCATCTTTCCATCACCCGCCCCAAATTATTACTAGTCATTATCACTCCTGTACAAAAGTTTCCCCGCTTTGCAAGCATTCTTCCGCTTTCTGGAGCTGTCTGCCCAGGTATATGGCGTGACCAATATCTGAAACTGCACAATCCCTGGCAATTTTGTGCTGGAGTTTTGATGCTTTCTTACCCTTGTACGTCTTAACTACGACGTCATCTGTGCAGTGTTCAACAACAATGGTCCCTTCGTCCACCGTAATCCTGAAGTAGCCGTTAGGATCTTCAACAATCCTGTACTTCTTTTCATTGGCTATTTCTTTTGCCCTGTCCAGTTCCCTTCTATCAATGGTAATAGAATGGCTAAAAACAGTTATAGGTCCGTGCTTCTGCCCTAGCTTTTCTGAAACGTACCGCTGGATTGCCATAAGACCATAGACGTTAACAAGCCACGCATCCAAGGCGTTATGTGTTCTGAAGGCAGCTGAGAGCGTAAGCTTATCTTCGAACCTTCTAAAAAAGAGACTAACCAGGCAGGGATGGCCATGTTTTGCCGCTAGGTCTCTCCCAGTGTCCCATAATGCTATGTAACATTTTCTATCTTCAGGATCTCTTCTTAACCTTTCCACACAGACGTCAAGGCCATCAACGCCAAAGTACCTTCGCATCCGGTGACCATAATTGTATGTTTCATCCGGTTCAATATTCCCAGACAGAATATCTTCCTGATACTTTTTTAAAAAACTTAACTCAAAGTTGTATTCTCGAAGCACCTGTTCGGTTTCCTCTACAGGGTTTTCGATAACAACCTTAAGATTCTGCAACTCTATCCGATCTCCCTTTGCAAGTCGAACGGGACGACCAAACCTGCATAAGCGAAAAACTGTTTCCTTCCAGCCATCCAGGGGCTTCTCGCACACGATTACGTGGCCTCTTGGATTGCTCGGGAAGTAGTCAAAATGAACCTCTGGAAGGGGAATATTAATTCTTGGAGTATCATTTCCCTCATCTCGGTAATCCTGAATTTTAGAAGTGAAAAGATCCTTTATTTTTTTGACATCACGGGGAGTTTTCAGGTCGCCGAAAGAGAATATTTCTGGCGGATGACGAAAATCATCGGGAGTAACCAGATTATCTATAATGCGCCTGGTACCAATTATACGTACCGGCTTAACTTCCCGGAAATCACACATGTAGCGGACTTTTGTATCCTCGCACGGTTCAACACCTTTTTCAAAAAAATTAATCAGTTCTTCCCGTGACCCTGATCGATTTCGACCACATACGACGATTACCTTTATTTGAGGATTGTAGAGAAGGTTCCGGAGCAATTCTCTCAACCCGTTCCCGTACAAATTACCAAACGCCGCTATAGGTGAAGTCTCAGGGTTGAGATCAATACCCGCTAACTCAAATTTCTTCCGCGCATAGTCCACCTTGGACCACAGGGTGACCACTCCAACGTGGCCAGCTTTATTTACGATGTGTAGCCTAT
>JALSTM010000028.1 GCA_026983715.1 Desulfobacterales bacterium | reverse complement strand
TGGGGGGTGCGGGGCTCTTTACCCGCACCCTTATCGGAGCACGAAATAAAGGAAAAAATCAAAAGCGCCCTGAAGGGCGCAAAAGACCTTGATCTTTCGAGTGACGCGGAAATCGATAGGTATGTCGAAAACCTAAGGTTCCATGAACGAACAACTGTCGGAGGCAATACATCCTGCGTAGAAGTCTGGGGGAAAAAAACGCTAATTATTCTTGATGCGGGATCCGGGTTGAGGAACCTTGGGGCATCACTTATGAGCAGGAACTTGGCCACTCACGGCTCTGACATCCACATCCTGATCAGCCATACACACTGGGATCACATAATGGGATTTCCCTTCTTTTCACCGGCCTTCATCCCATCAAACAGGATTTTTATTTACGGATCCCACAGCAACATGAAAGACAGGTTTTTAAATCTCTTTCATCACCACCATTTCCCTATAAACCTTGAGGCCCTTAGAGCCGAGATCAATTTTACATACTTTTCAGAGCACGAAACAATTGAAATTGGTGAATTCGAAATATCGAGTATGCCCCTTCATCACCCGGGAATATCATACGCATATCGGGTAAGCGACGGTAGTACATCCCTGGTATATGCCACGGATGGAGAATACCGAGATTTAACCGATGAGGCCCTGCACAACTACCTTGAATTCTTTAGCAACACCCAGTTGCTTATTTTTGATTCCCAGTTTACCTTGGAAGAAACCATGAGAAAAGAAGGCTGGGGGCACAGTTCGTCTCTTGTAGGGGTTGACTTCGCTCTCAAGGCAAACATAAAAAACCTCGCTCTTTACCACCATGAACCTTCGTATGATGATCGCAAATTGAACGAAATATCTGAAAAAACAAGGCGCTACCTGAACTTAATAGGAAACGGAAAAGAACTAAATGTTCTTCTTGCCAGAGAGGGATTGCAAATAGAGATCTAATGATTCTACGCGAGACGTCCGGAATTAAGTTTTACGAATTTCCTGGTTTGAATAGGTACCCATCTGTTTTCCACGGTTTTTTTACCCGCCATGGAGGCTTTTCAAAGCCCCCGTATCACACCCTGAACGTTGCTTTCAAGGTAGGAGACAATCCCGCGGATGTTGCAAAAAACGTCAAAAAAATACGTAAAATGCTCCAGGGCCGGCTTATCTGGGTTAACCAGGATCATGGCTGCAAAATTATCATAATTGATAAACATTACCTGGAAACATGCAACCAAAATATTCCCCCCGAAGCCGATGCAATCATCACATCTGAGCCAGGAGTTGCCTTGATGATTAAGGTGGCCGATTGCCAGGCTATTTTTCTGTTTGACCGGGTAAAAAACGTTATTGCCAATATCCATTGTGGATGGCGAGGAAACGTGAACGAAATAATCAAAAAAACGGTTGATACCATGAAAAAGACTTTTAAATCCGATCCTCGTGATGTTATAGCTACCATATCGCCATCTCTCGGACCATGTTGTGGAGAATTTAAAGGTTACCGCGAGCTTCTCCCAGCTCATTTCCACGGCTACCGGGTTGGAGTTAATCACTTTGACTTTTGGAAAATCAGTAGAGAGCAACTTATCAAAGCTGGGATTTCAGAAAAGAACATAGAAATTGCCGGAATGTGCACGGTCTGCGGCAATAATCACTTTTTTTCCTATAGAAAAGAAAAAATTACGGGGAGATGTGCCGCAGTGATCATGTTAAAAGAAAAGGAATAATTCTATGCCTGTATTCCAGGTAAAGGCAATAATTATTGAAAACTCGCAGATGGCACGCGACATCTGGAGAATGAAGATATATTCTCCCGAAATAACTAAAGCAGCCTACCCCGGCCAGTTCTTGATGCTAAGGGTTAGAGACGAACTCTTGCCTTTACTCAGACGTCCCTTTTCTTTTAGCACCATTAACGTTTCGGAGGGAATATTCAGCATTTTATACAAGGTTGTGGGACATGGAACGAGGCTGATGACAAAAATGCTTGCGGGAGAAAGCGTTGGTGTACTTGCACCTCTCGGAAGAGGATTCAGCAAACCGCCGGATGGTACAAAGAGGGTATGGCTCCTGGCAGGGGGAATCGGTATAGCACCGTTTTTTGCCCTGTTGGAAATGCTCAAAAGGGACAGCTCAAAACTGGAAATCAGCCTTTTTTACGGTGCGGCTACAGGAGAAGAATTGGTAGATTGCAGGTTCTTCGAGAATAACAACTGCAAGGTGAACCTTTGTACCGATGACGGAACATGCGGCCTTCATGGGCTTATTACTGATTCCGTTGAAAGAGCCTGTTCTTTAACTATTCTGCCAGATTTTTTTTATTCATGCGGTCCTACGCCCATGCAGAGCAAGGTAATTGAGTGGGCAAAATGTAACGGTATTCGGGGACAAGTATCCATGGAAACCTACATGGCCTGCGGTATGGGAGTCTGTCTCGGGTGCAGCATTTCAAAAAAGTTTTTCACCGGAAATAAAAACGAGGAGACAAATTACCTCAGGGTCTGCAGAGAAGGACCGGTATTCTCGATTGGAGAAGAAAATTGAATCAGGAAAACTCTGTGATAAACCTTGAAGTTACTCTCGGGCCGCTTAAGTTGCCTAATCCCGTCATGGTCGCTTCAGGCACTTTCGGGTACGGACTGGAATATTCCAGCCTTTTAGATATAAGCAAGCTCGGCGGCATTGTAGTAAAAGGTCTCTCCTTAAAACCACGTCCAGGGAATCCTCCTCCCAGAATCGTTGAAACGTGTGCCGGATTAATCAATTCCATTGGCCTCGAAAACGTCGGCGTAGAAGATTTTATCAATAAAAAGTTACCTCTCCTCTTAAAGCGTGATGTACCGGTAATCGTGAATATACTTGGTAATACTGTCGAAGAATACGCTGAAGTGGGAAACATACTAAGCGATGCAGAAGGGATAAGCGCACTGGAAATTAACATTTCATGTCCGAACGTAAAGTCTGGGGGGATAATATTCGGAACCGATCCTAAGCAGGCTTACAACGTAGTTTCGGCGGTTCGCAAAAATACTTCGTTGCCCCTCATAACAAAACTTACTCCTAACGTAACAGACATAGGTATGATGGCAAAAGTGGTGGTTGAAGCCGGTACCGATATAATCTCAGCCATAAATACTGTCTCTGCCATGGCAGTGGACATAAATACTCGGAAACCAAAACTGGCTAATGTATTTGGAGGATTATCGGGGCCTGCAATAAAACCGATAGCATTAAAAAAAGTATGGGACGTAGTTAACACGGTTGATGTTCCCGTGATAGGAATAGGAGGCATTTCAAGTTACGAGGACGCACTGGAGTTTTTGCTCATAGGAGCACAAGCAATCCAAGTTGGTACTGCAAACTTCATAAACCCGGGAACCTCAATAGAGATAATCGAAGGTATTCGATCTTTCCTGGAGAGAAACAATATAGATGACATAAATAAGTTTATAGGTTCCTTGGAACTGGATACAGCCAAGTAAAATAGCCCTTCTACATTTTTTTCAGAAACTCTTCGACCTTATCCGCCAAAATATTCAACTGTTTTTCAAGCTCCTTTCTTGCCATTTCAATATCCTTCCTAGAAGCCTTTGCATCAACAAAGATGGCATTCCCAAACGCAGTAACCATGGTTCCAAAAGGGAGACACAAGTGCGTTCTATCCCAGCTCGGAAACGTTATCCTAGGCTTTCCGGTCATTATCACGGGCATTATTGGTGCCCCGGTATATTTGGCCACCAGAATTATTCCCTTTTGTGCCTTCCTCGCCGGCCCCTTTGAGCCATCTGCCATAAGCCCCGTATGGTAACCACGCTTGACCATCTTGATCATCCTGGACAAGGCCTCAACACCCTTCCTGTGGCTGGAGCCACGAATAACTTCAAATCCGAATATTTTTAGCACTCTTGCCACGAGCTCACCGTCCTGGCTGGCACTTACCATGACTGTCCCACGAAGGGTCTTATCTCTTTCTAGGTAACATCCAAACAGGTAAGCAATGGCTGGAAAATCAAAATGCCAGGTTGCATACAGAATTGGTTTCCCGGTTGCCAAAAGTTCTTTTTCCTGTTCATCATTAAGTGTATAGTGACAGCAAGAATTATAGATCGCTTTGAGGAGCTTTGCACCCACGGGAGGAACAACGTAAGGGTATACTGTTTCCTTTAAATAACTTCTGAGTTTATCTCGAGAGTTCATGACGGGCATTTTAATGGAGAATCAAAATCGGTCAAGGATAAAACACCGGAGAATTGCCCTCGTTGGTTACAGAGCAACGGGGAAAACGGTGGTGGGGAAAGAATTGGCGAGAGAACTGAACTGGGATTTCATCGACATGGATGAAGTTATATCATCAAAGGCGAAGTTGAGCATTGAAGAAATGGTAAAAAAACACGGGTGGAACTATTTCAGGAAGCTTGAAAGTTCGCTCCTCGTCAATATCGCAAAAAAAGAAAACATAGTCGTTGCAACCGGGGGCGGAATCGTTATAAACACAGAAAATAGGGCCACTCTAAAAAACCACTTTATTACTATCTGGTTAAAGGCATCCCCGGCAGAAATAGAGAAGAGACTACAAAAGGACACGGAGAAACACACTCAGCGTCCTTCTCTTACCGGAAAGGATATATTAAGCGAGGTGGAAGAAGTTCTTAGACAACGCTTAAGATACTACGAGGAAGTTTCCGATTTTAATATTTCAACAGAAAATATCTCTGTAAACGAAACAATCTTTCAAATTAGAAAATTAATAATGGAAAGGAATTAACATGCTTAGTGGAAATACCTTCGGACAGTTTTTCAGGGTAACAACATGGGGAGAATCCCACGGGCCAGCCCTAGGGGTTGTCATTGATGGGTGCCCAGCAGGACTTCCTTTAACCGAATCAGACATTCAGGATGAACTGGAAAAGAGGCGTCCGGGTAAAAAAGGTCTCACCACTGGCAGAAAAGAACCCGATAAGGTACAGATACTATCCGGAACCTTTCAGGGCCGCACAACGGGAACTCCTATATCCATGATCGTTTGGAACAAAGACCCCGATAGTAGTGCCTATGAAAAGATAAGAAATCTCTTCAGGCCAGGACATGCAGATTACACCTATTACAAGAAATACGGGATAAGAGATTGGAGAGGGGGAGGGAGAGCATCCGGGCGCGAAACCGTGGCAAGGGTAGCAGCTGGCGCGGTAGCCCAAAAACTTCTTGACACACGGGATGTAAGGGTAATCGCTTATACCGTGGCAATTGGTCCCATAAAGATATCCAGGTTAGATCTTTCAACCGTAGATGAAAACCCTCTTTTTTGCCCGGACGAAGCCGCAACAAAGAAAATGCTGGCAAAGCTTGCCGAGGCAAAAAGGGCCGGTGATTCCATGGGTGGCATAGTTGAAATCGTGGTCAAAAGATGCCCACCAGGACTCGGAGAACCAGTTTTTGGCAAGCTCGATGCTGCTCTGGCAGGTGCTCTTATGTCTATTGGAGCCGTAAAAGGGGTTGAAATCGGTTCCGGTTTCCGGGCTGCAGAACTACTCGGTTCTGAGAATAACGATCAGATAACTCCGGAAGGCTTTAAAACAAACAATGCCGGGGGAATTCTTGGGGGCATATCAACGGGGCAGGATATTGTTGCAAGAGTGGCCGTAAAACCTATCCCTAGCATTGAAATAGAACAGGAAACCATAGATATCGAGGGAAAACCCGCAAAAATCAGCACCAAGGGGCGTCACGACGTCTCCGCAATCCCCCGGATAGTACCCGTCTGTGTTGCCATGGCAAGGCTTACGATTGCGGATTTTATGCTGGCACAAATTGCCAGATCAAGGCTATCCCCCAATATTTCACAATAAGCTGAAAAATCGTGGCTTAAAAGCCCTTAAAATCGTGGTGAACCCTTGATTTTCGCCTACTCTTCCCTTAATCAATCATGATCTTATCCCGAGTTTCTCAAAAATGCCCTCCGCCAACTCAATAATGTAGTCACGCTGGGTTTTGTTGGCGTATTGAATACACTTACAGTGTAGCTTCTGGCGACTCCTAATCAGCCACTCGAAACTTATAGACTTGAAACTGAGGTTAACGGCAATGTAGAAGGGCTGGCACTCTTTGTGCTCCCGCTGAGTTTCACTGTAGAGTTCCTCCGGTAGGTCTATCCAATAAACTTCCTGCATTGGGCTGTGATCCGCATTTTCCCGAAGGTAGTTCAATAACTTGTAATAATCTTCTTCCCGGAGTTCATCTATCCTGTATTGTTTCACCTTATCCCCCCGATTAATGGAATATTGGGTTCCATTCTGGTAGATTTTTTAAACATATTAGACTACAATCGAATCATATATTTTTCTAGCTTTAAAAGTTCTTCAGAAATCACGTAATTGTACCGTAGGGACATTTGCTATGAAAGAAAGAAGAGAGCAGTACACCGATCTACTTTCCAGGATTCAGATAAACATCCCCTTTAGGCAACTCCAGGAGCAGTATCTCGATTTATTCCTAAAATACAACGCAAATCCGGAAATCGGCATCGATGCAGATGCGCTTGATACTACCCCGCTTATCGATTTCAGACGAATAACCGAAATCCTGAAAAAACACAACCGCAAAATTACGCTTCATGGTCCCTTTATGGATCTAGTTCCTGGGGCACTAGATCGAATGCTGTTAAAAGCAACCAGGGAAAGATTGGAACGATTCTTCGAAATAGTTCCCGTTTTTGAACCTGAAAGCGTCGTGTGCCATACTGGGTACGACAGGCGACATTACCGAGAGCACTGGGAAGAATGGTTATCCAGGAGTATTGAAACTTGGAAACCTTTCGTCGAAACCGCAGAAAGGCTAAACTTCAGACTGCTTCTGGAAAATGTCTACGAGGAAACACCTGAGGTTCACAGGGCCCTGTTTGAAGCGATAGACTCAGAAAAATTTGGTTTTTGCCTCGATGTGGGGCATCATAATGTATTTAGTAAAACAGATCTTAAAACCTGGCTTGAGACTCTCGGTGACAGAATCGGTGAAGTTCACTTACACGACAACGATGGCGATGAAGATACCCATCTGGCCATAGGGAAAGGCAAGGTGGATTTCGTTGGACTTTTCAACTATCTTAACAACAATGACATCAAACCCACTATTACCCTGGAGCCTCACCAGGAAGAAACCCTATGGCAGAGTTTGGCGTCATTGCATCTTTTGTGGCCACTGGAGAATTCGTGGGAGAAAACAAGTGAGTAAAAATACCAATATTTACGTCCTGTTAAAGTTTCAGCTTGATTATGCCTGATATTTTTGTAAAAAGTCTAGATCTGCCTTTTTGTCCATTGGATAAATTTGCAGGTGTTTTTTCAGAGTTTTGCAGTAATAACTTTATCAACAAATTTTTAAGGAGGAACAGATAATGGCAAAACCCCTTTCCGAGGTACCGGTTGACCAGTTGAGAGCTCGAATAGATATCGAAAACTTACCCTTCAACACGACCAAGGAACTACGCCCTCCGGAAGAAGGAGTAATAGGGCAACAGCGAGCCATCGAAGCAATAAAATTCGGAATGGGAATGAAAGACCTCGGATATAACATTTTTGTGGCCGGACCGCCTCAAACGGGTCTAACTTACATTGCCAAAACGTTCTTGGAAAGAGTGGCAAAAACCGAACCGACTCCCCCCGATTGGTGTTACGTGTATAATTTTAAGGAACCCGACAAGCCCAAAAGCCTGAAACTCTCGGCCGGCAAGGGGAAACTCCTCAAAAAAGACATGGCGGAGCTAGTTCGATCGCTACAAAACCGCATACCGGAAGTTTTTGACAGCGACGATTATCATAATCAGGAAAAAGAATTAAAACAGGAATTTGAAGCAAAACGGCGAAAAATCGTACAGGAATTATCCGACGAAGCAAAAAGTGAAGGCTTTATTCTCCAGTTTTCACAGGTTGGAATGGTAATCGTTCCGGCAAAGGGCGATGAACCAATGAGCCAGGAAGAGATCGCCCAGTTAAGTGAAGAAGAAAAAAAGGAACTCAAGGAACGTAGTGAGAAATTCCACAAAAAAATGAGCGAGGCGATAAAGGAAATAAGAAAAGCAGAAAATGAATACAAGGAAAAACAGACGAAACTCGACAACGATACCGCACTTTATGTTGTGGGGCATTTAATCGAAAGCTACAAGGAGAAATACAAAGACGAGGACCAGGTTCTCACTTACCTCGACAGCGTCCAGGAAGATATCCTTGAAAACATAGACGATTTTAAGAAAAAACAGGATCAGCAGCAGGCGCTTCCCATCCCGCTACCACCAAAAGAAAGTTCCTTTAGGCGTTACGACGTAAATGTTTTGATAGATAACTCGGAACGCGAGGGTGCCCCGGTAATAATCGAATCCAATCCAGTCTACCCCAATCTCTTTGGGTCAATAGAACGCCAGGCCTGGTTTGGGGCACTTGTTACAGACTTTACCATGATAAAAGCAGGCGCTCTCCACAGGGCAAACGGCGGATACCTCGTAATAAAAGCTCTCGACCTGCTCAAATGGTACCTCTCCTGGGAAGCCCTCAAAAGGGCGATAAAAAACAAGGAGATTAAGATAGAAGACCTGGGCGAGCTGTACGGACTTTTTAGCACCAGAACAATTCAGCCCGAACCAATCCCGCTAGATGTAAAACTCGTTTTAACCGGTGATCATTACCTGTACCAGCTACTCTACATATACGATGACCAGTTTCCGAAGATGTTCAAGGTTAAGGCTCACCTCGATGACCAAATAACTCGCGATGAAAGTATGATACTTCAGTGTGCATGCTGTATAGCAAAATTTTGTGAGGAAGAAAAAATCAAGCACCTGGACAAGACAGGAGTGGCCCGGGTTCTTGAATACAGCATGGAACTTACTGAAGACTGGGAAAAATTAACCCTCAAGCTTGGACAGATCAGCGATGTGATCAAAGAAGCAAATTACTGGGCCAGTCAGGACGAATCAGAATTTATCACGGAAGAACACGTTGAAAAAGCAATCAACAAGAAAATCTACCGGGCTAACTTGATCGAAGAAAGAGTAAAAGAGCTCGTTACCCGCGATATTTTCTGGGTTGAAACCGACAAAAACATCGTTGGCCAGGTCAACGGCATTTCAATACTTATGCTGGGGGACCACGAATTCGGCAAACCGAACAGGATAACCGTAACAGTGGCTGTGGGCAAAGAAGGCGTAATTGCAATTGACAGGGAATCCAAGCTAAGTGGTAATATATACAACAAGGCAATCCTTATCCTTAGCAGCTTTTTAAAAGAAAGGTTTGCCCATAATAAACCAGTGAGCCTGACGGCCAGTATCTGTTTTGAGCAGAGCTACAGTAAGGTTGAAGGTGACAGTGCATCTAGTGCGGAGCTGTTTGCCCTTTTGAGTGCCATCGCTAATGTGCCAATTTACCAGGGTATAGCGGTCACAGGTTCAGTAAGCCAGAAAGGCGAAATTCAGCCTGTGGGCGGGGTCACAAAAAAAATAGAAGGATTCTTTGACATATGCAAGGCTAAAGGATTGACCGGAAAACAAGGCGTGATAATCCCCGAGAAAAACGTAAAGAACCTCATGCTTAAAAAAGAAGTAATCGAAGCAGCCAAAGAAGGCAAATTTCATATTTACCCGATCAGGAGAATTGAAGAAGGAGTACCGATACTCATGGGGATGGATGCGGGAGAACTCCAGGAAGACGGAACCTACCCGGAAAATACCCTTTTTGCCAGGGTGGACGAGCGTTTGAGAGAGCTAACAGAGATAGCCAGAGAGTACGGCAAATCAAAGGATGAAACCGATAAAGAAAACAACAACAAATAGCAATTCTGTTACCTTAAGAAAGGACGAACCATGCCTGAAAACCAGTACCTTATCGATACATTTAGTGTGCAAGAATCCTGGAGGCTTTTCAGAATACTCTCCGAGTTTGTCGATGGTATAGAAGCACTGTCAGAAATTCAACCTGCCGTTTCCATTTTTGGTTCCGCGAGAGTCAAAGAAGACGAAAAAATATACCAGCAAACCTATGACCTTGCGTACAAGCTCGCTCAAGATGGCTTCAATGTCATAACCGGCGGTGGTGGCGGATTAATGGAAGCTGCGAACAAGGGCGCCACCGACGGTGGTGCAAAGTCCGTGGGCTTAAATATTCAGCTTCCCATGGAACAGGTACCAAACCCGTATGCAAACATCAAACTGAGCTTCAGATACTTTTTCGTTAGAAAAGTCATGTTTATACGATATGCCATGGCATACATAGTTATGCCAGGAGGCTTCGGGACACTTGACGAATTGTCTGAAGCGTTAACGCTGATACAAACACATAGGATTCGACCCTTCCCCGTCATCCTTTTTGACTCGAATTATTGGAGCGGGCTGGTAGACTGGATTAAAGATAAACTATTAAGCCAGAAAATGATCTCCAAAGAAGACCTCGACCTGTTTGAGATCATGGATGACCCTGATGAGGTAGCAAAACACATCAAGAAAATGATCATATTGTAAAAAGATAGTAACAATTCGAAAACTACGCGGAAAATATTTTAAATTCGGGACTATTGGAAAGAAAGTCTTGAACCGGCTTCTGAATGGCAGAAATGCTATCGTGCTTTTTTCGTTTTCCGTTTTTAAGAGCCTTTATCAACTGGTTGTTTAGCGTGTGCCCTGATTTATAGACCACAAAATGCCCCCTTACGGGCATCCCGTAGAGATAGAGATCACCAAGAAAGTCTAAAATTTTATGTCGGACAAATTCATTTGGGTACCTTAAACCTTCAGGGTTTAGAACACCATCTTCATCGATAACCACGGCATTCTCAAGAGATCCCCCCCGGGCATACCCACACTTTTTCATCGCTTCAACATCTTTTAAAAAACCAAAGGTTCGTGCACGGCTTATCTCCTCGACAAATCCATCTTCGGAAAACCTGAAGGTATACTCCTGCTTTCGTAAAAGCGGATGATCAAAGTCTATCGTAAAAGAAACAATCAGCTCCTTGTTGGGATAGTATGTAATTTTCTTCTCCTCCTGAGAGACACTAAACCTCTCATCAAGAGAAAACACTTCGGTGGACGCCCTTTGTTTCTTCAAACCTGCTTTTTCAATCAATTCAACAAAATGCTGGGCACTACCATCAAAAATGGGAATCTCAGGTGCATCTACTTCCACCAGGATATTGTGTATGCCCAGACCTGCAAAGGCAGACATTAGGTGTTCTACCGTGGATACACCGCTGCCATTGTTACCCAAGGTGGTACATAGTGATGTTTGAGTCACATTTTCTGCGGCTGCCTTGATGTAGGGTTTATGTGGGAGGTCAACCCTGCGGAACCAGATACCGCTATCGGGAGGCAAAGGATTCAAAGAAAGGAATACTTCCTTTCCCGTGTGAAGGCCTATCCCGCTACACTCAATTCGCGATTCTATAGTTTTTTGCACACTGCGCATTCCCATCCCCTTTCCAAGGTACTAGCAAGGACCGTTCCAAAGTTTTAACACAAAAGATTTAAAGCTGTTTTTTCATTATGCTTAACAACTTGTTATTTCATAACTTTTTTTACAGCATCTCAATTGAAGATACTTTCAACCCTTCGAGAACGTTTCAGTGATGAAATTGTGTTGTATTTTTGCAACAGGCACCATTTTGTTGTGGTTTTTTAGCAACATAATGCTAAGAACTCTGGCAAAAAAAAACCGATAAGCCTTGCTTATCGGATATGATTTATGGCGGGGTCGACCGGATTTGAACCGGCGGCCTCCGGCGTGACAGGCCGGCGTTATAACCAGCTTAACTACGACCCCGCTTTATTTAATGATGGGCGGAACAGGGCTTGAACCTGTGACCCCCGGCTTGTAAGGCCGATGCTCTCCCAACTGAGCTATCCGCCCGCTTTTCTAGCCATCAGTGAGCATTGATTTCTAACAATCTCGCTTCATAATGTCAAGGGTTTTTCTAAACCCCGAGGACTCTTTTATATGAAAGTCTATTTTATGTTTGGCTCCAGATAGTCCCTAGTAGAGACTCCCATCCCTCGTCATGGCCGACCTAATGGTCCAGCCATTCCGATTAGTGAGCATGTACCTCCTCTGAAGGTGTATCCTCGCTTTTGAAAAACACCTCATCCCCACCGGCTGTTTCAGCCGTGGGCTTCCTTACAAGCGCCTTTTCAAGTACATCGTCCATGTGTTCTACAGGTTCAATTTCAATTTCACTGAGCACCTTTTCGGGTATTTCCTTAAGGTCCTTCACATTATCTTTAGGTATAAGGACCTTCTTGATTAGACCTCTATGGGCGGCAAGGATTTTTTCCTTGAGCCCCCCGATCTGAAGCACTCGTCCTCTCAACGTAATTTCTCCCGTCATGGCAATGTCGCTCCTGACAGGAATCTTGGTCAACGCCGATACCATAGAAGTTGCAATGGTAATCCCGGCAGAGGGTCCGTCCTTCGGGATGGCTCCTTCAGGTACGTGAACGTGAATATCAACCTTTCTGTAGAAATATTTGTCAATTCCAAGCTCTTCGTGTCTAGATCTCACGTAACTCAACGCGGCCTGGGCCGATTCTTGCATCACTTCACCGAGCTTACCGGTAATCAGCACCTTGCCACGTCCCGGCATCACCAGCGTTTCGATTCCTAGCAGGTCTCCACCGGCTTCAGTCCACGCAAGACCTATTGCAAGCCCGATCTCGTCCCTTTCTTCGGCACGCCCGTAGTGGTACTTCGGCACTCCTAGGTACTCCTGGATAAGATCTTCCGTCACGGTAATCTTCGTCTCAGGGCCGTGACGCAACACTTCCTTTGCAACCTTCCTGCAAATGGAAGCAATCTCTCTCTCCAGGTTCCTAACACCAGCTTCACGCGTATACCGTCTGATGATAAACAGTATCGACTCATCGGGCAATTCAAGATTGTCCATGCTTATGCCGTTGGCTTCACACTGTTTCTTTAAAAGGAACTGTTTTGCAATGTTTAGCTTATCAAACTCTGTATATCCGGCCAAACGGATAATTTCCATCCTATCCTGCAGAGGAGCAGGGATAGAGTGTAAAGTATTGGCCGTTGTTATGAAAAAGATCTCGGAGAGATCATAGTCCACATCGAGATAATGATCATTAAAAGCGTAGTTTTGCTCCGGATCCAGCACTTCAAGAAGAGCCGCAGAAGGATCACCCCTGAAGTCCACACTCATCTTGTCCACTTCGTCCAGACAGAATACCGGATTATTCGTTTTGGCCTTCCTTAACATCTGGATGATCTTACCTGGCAGAGCACCGATGTAAGTTCGCCTGTGCCCTCTAATCTCCGCTTCATCTCTTACACCGCCCAAAGATAGCCTGATAAAGTTCCTGTTTGTGGCTCGAGCTATAGATCTTGCCAAAGACGTTTTACCGACTCCCGGAGGTCCAACAAAGCAGAGGATTGGGCCCTTAATCTTTTTAACAAGAGCCTGGACGGCAAGGTATTCGAGTATTCTTTCCTTTGGCTTTTCAAGCCCGTAGTGATCCTCGTCAAGTATCTTCGCCGCCTCATCAATGTCGATTTTGCTCTTGCTTCTCTCGTACCAGGGCAGAGACAACAGCCAGTCGATGTAGTTACGTACCACCGTCGCTTCCGCACTCATTGGCGACATCAGCTTCAACTTCTTAAGCTCATTTCGCGCCTTGGCATTAGCTTCTCTGCTCATCCTCTTCCGCTTTATTCTCCGTTCCAGATCCTGCAGGTCGCGCTTGAAATCATCCTTTTCCCCCATCTCCTTCTGAATGGCTCGCATCTGTTCATTTAGGTAGTACTCGCGCTGGTTTTTCTCCATCTGCTTTTTAACCCTGTTTTTGATGCGCTGTTCTACCTGGATGATTTCAATCTCGGCATTAATGTAACCGAGAAGTTTTTCCAGCCTCTTGAGAGGAGACAGGGTTTCAAGTAGCTTTTGTTTGTCCTCCAGCTTAAGAGCAAGGTGCGAAGCCACGGTGTCGGCAAGCTGAGAAGGATCTTCAATGTTGGTGATAGCTACAACCATGTCATTGGTAATCTTCTTATTAAGCTTCGCGTAAGATTCAAAGGAACTGTAGATACTCCTTCTCAACGCTTCCACTTCAGGCCCGGACACTTCGGGCTCAATTAGCTGCTGGACTTCCACCTGGAAGAAATCGGGATGGGGCAAATAATGATCTATTACTCCTCTTGCCTTGCCCTCTACCAGCGCCTTCACAGTTCCGTCCGGCAGTCTCAGGAGCTGGAGAATCGTCGCAATACTACCCCATCTGTAGATGTCATTTTCCTTGGGGTTATCCTGGTTCGCCTGCTTTTGGGCTGCAAGAAATATCTGTTTGTTAACCCCCATGGCACGCTCAAGCGCCCTTATCGAACGCTTCCTGCCAACGAAAAGAGGTGCCACCATGTGGGGCATAACCACTATGTCTCTCAATGGTAACAAAGGAAGCACAATGCTGGCGCATGATTTAATGTCGCTTTGTTGTTTGTTATCCTTATTCCTATTTATACCAAACATATTTTCGTTACCTATCCTCTCCCTTCAATGGAATTAGGCACTTTCTGCCGTTTTTTGATAGAGCATCAAAGGTCGCTCTTTTCTCAGGATCACATCCTCGCTTATGACGCATTCCTGGATATCAGTTTGCGAGGGGATTTCATACATAATATCAAGCATTATGTTTTCCAAAATTGATCTCAGGCCCCTGGCCCCTGATTTCCTTCTCATGGCCTCCTGGGCAATGGCTCGAAGAGCACCATCGGTGAACCTGAGGTTGATATTCTCCATCTCGAAAAGTTTCTTGTATTGCTTAACAAGAGCATTCTTCGGCTCTGTTAATATAGTAACGAGTTCTTCCTCCGTCAACTCGCCCAAGGTAGCAATTACGGGTAACCTTCCGACAAACTCCGGAATGAGACCATACTTGATAAGGTCTTCAGGCTGTACGTGCACAAGAATATCACCAACCTGTTCTTCTTTTTCGCTCTTGATATCAGCACTGAAGCCCATAGCTTTGACACCGATCCTTGACTTGATTATTTTACTCAAGCCGTTAAATGCACCTCCGCAGATGAACAGAATGTTGGTGGTATCGATGCGTAGGAAATCCTGCTGGGGATGCTTTCTTCCACCTTTCGGAGGAATATTTGCCACCGTTCCTTCTAGGATTTTCAAGAGCGCTTGCTGTACACCTTCACCGGAGACATCCCTGGTGATGGACGGACTGTCGGATTTCTTGGCAATTTTATCAATCTCGTCGATGTAAACGATACCGCGGGATGCTTTTTCAATATCGTAATCGGCAGCCTGCAGAAGGTTCACTATGATATTTTCAACGTCCTCACCCACGTAGCCGGCTTCTGTTAAGGTTGTTGCATCGGCTATGGTGAACGGAACTTTCAGTAGGCGTGCCAGGGTTTGAGCAAGCAAGGTTTTCCCTGAACCAGTCGGACCGATCATGAGAATATTACTTTTTTGAATCTCAACATCATCGGTCTCGATATGGGTTTCTATTCTCTTGTAGTGGTTGTATACAGCTACAGAAAGGACCTTCTTTGCCTGTTCCTGACCAACCACGTATTCATCTATCATGGCCTTAATTTCAGAGGGCTTAGGAATTGCTTTACTTCTTTCGGCATCTTCCCTTTCGTACTCTTCAGCAATGATGTCGTTACATAGCTCAATGCATTCATCACAGATGTATACGGACGGTCCCGCGATAAGCTTTTTGACTTCATCTTGATTCTTGCCACAGAACGAGCACTTTAACTCTCCGTTCCGATCATTTCGTTTCTTCGACATTCAAAAACCTCCTTGGATATTTGTAAAGCAGGGTTTCCTCCTATACCCTAACTCATATATAACCACTTTTTGGCGTCTTTGCCAACTTAAAGTTGAAATCAGCACCCGAAATGTAGGCGCTGATTCTGGTAACTTGCTTACTTTGTTGGCCATATTATAACATAACGTGTTTCCAGTTCAAGGTTACTAGATTACTAATCGATATGCATTTCTTCGTTAACAGGTGATGGGGTGTCATCAACAATGATGTATGATATTTCAACCACGTCCTTTTCCCCGGGAGCAAGGTCAATGGAAGCCGGAACAAGGACAAGCTTGGCTGTGACCGTGCCCGATTTAACCAGATCGTTAAGCCGGATCGGAGACGTGTAAATAGTTTGAATTTTTTTAAGAACCGCCTTCCCACCTACGATCTTTACAGAAGGAGGCATAATCAAAGCCGATACCAACCGTTTCCCCGGGGGTAATTTCCCCACCCACTGCGCCTGGATGGGGACATCTTTGGTTATTACAATGTCCAGGATCACTGTCACGGAACCAGGCCTAACCTTAACCAGGGTCAACCCTGGAGGGATTGAAATGTTTTCTTTGGTTATGGGAAAGGTATTCGTTCCTTCAGCGGCAGTTGAAAGGTCAACCCTAACCACCACTTGCTCGGGTCTGAGTCCTCTGACGATCCTACTTGGCCCCGTTATTTCGAGTTTAACCTCGTTGGTGGATGTATCCAATATTTCATATTTCTGAGGACGATTTATGTATTCCACAGGCACACTAATGGCAATAAGGGTATCCCGGGATCTGGTAAAACCGTACCATACTCCTACCGTGATAGTTAAAAAGACGCTGAAAATGAGAATTTGTGAAAATATCTTGCGCCACGGCCTTCTGGACGGAGCCTCAAGGCCAAGATGATCCATCAAAACCTTTTTGAAATCCTGTGGCCTATTAATCCACTTGATATTGCCATTCTTAGCAACTGATACCTCACCCCTTTCTTCCGACACCACCACAACAAGGGCATCAGAACGTTCCACAAGGCCAAGGGCTGCTCGATGACGGGTGCCGTAAAACGTCGGAATGTCCTGGCGCTGGGTTAAAGGAAGAATGGTCGCTACCTTTTTTATCTTGTTCCCTTCAATGACGATGGCACCGTCATGAACAGGGCTGGATGTCATAAAAATGCTGACTATCATCTCCTGACTTACTCTTCCGTCCCATTCCAGGCCACCACTTAACAACTCCGATATATCTTCATTCCCCGGGAAAACAATCAGAGCCCCTATGCCATTTCTTGCAAGGTAATAGACGGTGTCGGTTATGATGTCGGGGGGAGTAGCTTTTTTCTTGTGTCTAGGAGAACCCCAGAAAAAATTTGAAATGTTGGTAACAAGGAGAGCACTCCTAATTTCATTTCTGAACACAACGATAATAATAATTGCAGCGGCAGCGGTAATACCTTGAAGTGCCCAGCTTGTGAGTATAATGCCAACGGAAGCGGCAAGGTATTGAAGTAACCACAAAATGGATAGACCAACAAGGATCCTCCAAATGTTTGTCCCCTGGAAGACCATGTAAAAACGGAAAAGGACAAAACTGACTATCCCTATGTCCAACACATCCTTTGGGCGTATAGTTCTTAGTACTTGTAAGACTTTTGGTATTACCTCCACTTTTGCCTCACTTTAATTTAGTGAATCTGAAGCATTCATCCCGGGAACCAAACACCTGTCCGGAAACGACACTCCCACCGGCGATGAATACCTTGGGTTTATCTTCATCTATTCCTCAAAGCACAACTTCTATGAAGTGTATTACTAGAAATCAAAATAACCCGGAAGCCACAAACTCTGTGGAGATATACACAGCTCTCGCCCCCTTTCGAGGGGCATGCATGATCGTCGATTTATTACAGTACCGAAGTATTATGGAACCTAGTCAGTCACACTAAAACGCAAAACCTTAAGAACATTTCCGTTAGCGTCCAGTATTTCTACTCTCCACGGCCCCTTGTCTGTCTCTCTCAGTTGTATCTTGCTGTACGTTCTCCAGTAAGGCGGCCTAACCTTAAGTCTCATGGTAGTTGTAACTTCGTCCTTGTGTACCCACCTGTGTACCAGATACGTCTTGTACCTGACATTCTTCACCGCGGTAAAACAAATAATGTGTCCGTTTTCTACAGAAAAAACTATTGCTTCCTTAACTGGTTCCATGTCCCGGATATCTTCACACATCACCGCCCTTTCAATGACAAAGGGTGGTTCATTTGAGGTAGGCTTTTTAGCATTGGTATCTTTTACCTTCGGACTCTTGGTCACTTCTACCTTGTCTTGGGATGCATGAGAAAACGTCGTGCCCAGAATAACCAATACAATCGCCCCAAAGACTAGGAACTTCCACGTGGAATCTCTCATAAATTAACCCCCGCTCGCTAACAACGCTTGGTTTGACTCTTAACCTTTACATTGCTAGTATAACTTATAACTTAAGTAAACAGAAAATTTAACTTAATTTTTCATAGGAGGTTGTAATGGCAAAAGTCTTGGTGACGTACTATTCTAGGAGCGGCAACACGAGAAAAATGGCTGAAGCAGTATTTGCGGGTGCGCAGATAGATGGGGTGGTAGCAGAACTAAAAAAAGTAAAAGACACCACCATAGATGACATGTTCGCTGCTGACGCCATCATAATGGGAAGTCCCACCTATTTTGGAGTAATGGCTGCACCGTGCAAGGATTTGATAGATGAAAGCGTCAAATACTTCAAGAAGATGAAGGGGAAAGTCGGTGGGGCCTTTACATCATCAGGAATGATAGGAGGGGGGAACGAAACCACCATTATGAGTATCCTGGAAGCATGGTTAATTCATGGCATGGTGATTCCCGGAGTATGCACCGGTAACCACTATGGCCCCGTTGCCATCGGAGAACCATCAGAAAAAGACCTTGAAGAGTGCAAAGAATACGGAAAACTGGTTGCCGAGCTGGCTAAAAAAATTCATGGATAGAAATACCAGATGAATCTCACAAAATACCTTGTCCTCGGATTCCTTGTGTGCATTATAGGGTATCTTTGTGCCACTTTTCAGGGCTGTGTTAAAAAATCTTCATCAGAAACTATACAAATAGGCGAAATTGATCCCCTTTCAGGCAAACTGGCCAAGCATGGCCTTGAAATCCACGAAGGGATCGTGCTTGCGGTTGAAGAGATTAATGCAGCTGGAGGAATCCAGGGAAGAGAAATAAAACTGATTGCAAGAGATGACCAGAGTTTGCCAGAAGTAGCGTTTGCTAATGCACAAGAATTAATCCAGAGAGAAAAAGTTGTTGCTTTAACAGGAGGATACGTAGATACCCTGGTAGGGACAATAAGTGAAGCAGCACGAAAAAACAAAACTCCTTACGTTGCCTCCGCCAGCCTCCAGGAGGAACTAACAAAAACTAACAATCCATACTTCTTCCGAGTATCAAAGCTGAGTGGCTTTGTAAATCCCATAGTCGGATTTCTTACTCACGAAATTAAACCCAGCAGGATAGGTATATTATACGCATCAACACCCGGATCTACCGAATTTGCCAAGAAGGTACGTGCATTACTCAAAGTGAACGGAATTGCTGTCCCGTTTCTGGAAAAATTTAAGCCAGGGATTTCTGATTTCTCACCCCTTATTTTCAAGATGAGCAACTATGACCTGGATTTTATAATCTCTGGAGGCTTTCTCCCGGATCACATCCTATTTATAAGGCAGGTTAAAGAAAACAATTACAGGCTCAAAGGGTACTTGGGACCATGGGGTATTGCATACCAGTCCTTCATCTCACAGATGAAAGAAGATGCCGAGTTACTTTTCTCAACTTGTGCCTGGAACCCTGGAATAACCTTACCCGGAACAGAAAAGAAATCGAGGGAATTTGTGGAGCATTTCAGAAAACGTTTCAACAAGATACCAAATACCACAAACATGCACGGTTATACTTCCGCTCTAGTCATTCTGGACGCCTTAAAACGGATCGATCTAAACAACAAAGATTTGAGAGAAAACCTGAGAAAGGCTATTGCTTCTACTGACCTGGTTCTCCCGATGGAACACGTGATTTTTGATGATAACGGAGACCCCATTGACTATAATCATGTCATAATTCAAATTCAAAAAGGTAGAGTTGTGCCTGTATATCCACCAGAGCGGGCCACCGGAAAACCAATTTACCCAATGGTAGACTCAAAACTGTAAATGCAATAATTACACATAACAATGAATGTAGCCATATACGTGAAACTGGTTATAAGCGGACTCGCCCTTGGTTCATTCTACGCGATTATTGCCCTTGGTTTTTCCATGATTTTTGGAGTCACAAGGGTATTTAACCTCGCTCATGGAGAACTCCTTCTCATTGCTGGTTACTCCGCCTACGCAGCATGGAAAACCTGGGGAATAAATTTCTGGCTAACAATCCCCATCGCCATTCTTGTACTGCTAGCCGTAGGAATTGTTCTTTACAAAGTACTCAGTTCAATCGATGAACCCCTGGAACTGAACACCATTGTATTCACCTTTGGTCTTGCTCTTTTCTTCCAGAACCTTATGCTCATTCTTTTCTCCGCCAACTATCGTATCCTTTCGTCACCTCAATGGACCAAGACATTGCAAGTTTTCGGCGCCACCATTACTAGCGGTAGCCTTACACTTTTAACTACCTCTCTCTTAGCAGTTCTCATACTTTATTTTATCTTCAGACATACCTTCTGGGGTAAAATACTCAGGGCAACAATCCAAGACAGGGAGGCAGCAAGGCTTCTTGGCATCAACGTCAATAATACTGTTATCCTTGCATTTTTGAGCGGAATGGCCCTGGTTGGTCTTGCAGGACCTTTTTTTGCGTCATTCCACTACATCTATCCGGCCGGTGGGATGGAAGCCACACTCATCGCAATAATAATAACCATAGTTGCCGGCGTAGGGCATGTTAGAGCCATCATATGGGCAGGGTGGGGTATAGGAATAGTTGAAAACCTAGTTACGGGTATTCTGGGAGCAGCATATAGAGAAGGGATTACCGCCATAATACTTATAATGATTTTACTTTACAAACCATACGCCTTGTCAAATAGCCAATGATAGTAGTTACCCTAACAGCCCGAATGCAGCGACATCTCTATATTAAGACAGGCATTATTTCTATTGCAGGGATTTTTTTGCTGTTCTTACCCCAGATTATACCAGGCAGTAATTATTTTTTACAAATCCTCACTACATGTTTTCTCTATGCTACCCTTGCTCTCTCATGGAATCTCCTGGCCTACAGCGGCAAAATATCTCTCGGACATGCAGCTTTCTTCGGCGTAGGAGCCTACGGCTCATCTCTGGTGGCCCTCAATTTTGACATCAACCCTCTGTTGAGTATATGGTGTGGTGGATGTTTCGCTGCCATACTAGCATGTACCGGAGGTTTTTTATTCTCCAGGTTGAAAGGAGCATACTTTGCCCTCACAACCCTAGCCCTTGTTGAAATTCCCAAGATGATTATCGAAAACTGGGAAACCTTGACAAGGGGTTCACTCGGTCTCTTGAACATTCCTCCTCTCAGGATAGCTTCCACAATTGCCCAGTCTTACCTACCTACCTATTTCATAAATCTTGGGGTTTTGATGCTGGTATTCTTGTTCCTTACACTGATATTCAGTAGCAGATGGGGCTGGGCAATAAATGCATTGAGGCAGGATGAGAAAGTTTCCTTCTCTTTGGGGATAAATGCAACCTTTTACCATGTCACTACAATGACAGTAAGCGGTTTCATAGCTGGCGTTTGTGGTGCCATTTATGCTCATTCAGTCGGTATCATAGAACCATCGATGGTCTTTAGCATCCACTACTCAGCCTTACCGATGGTGATGTCACTATTTGGCGGAAGATCCACTATTGTCGGGCCTATAGTGGGAGCTTTTATATTGTTTTCCATAGACCAGTTGGCATTTCAGGCCATCTTGCCGATTGGGCACCAGATACTTTATGGTTTGGCAATTATGGTAACAATCCTGTACATGCCTGATGGCATCATGGGATTAGCGAACAGGGAACATTTATGGCATTACTCAAGGCAGAAAAAATAACATGCATATTGGAAGAGAGAGCTGTTCTCAATTCAGTTTCCTTCACCTTGGATGAAGGAGAAATCCTCGGAATAATAGGCCCGAACGGTGCGGGAAAAACAATGCTGCTTAACGTGATTTCCGGCTTTGTGAGGGTATCCGAGGGAAGCATTCATTTTAATAGAATGGAAATCACTCATAAACCCCCTTACAGGCTTTCAAGGTTGGGAATTAAAAGGACATTCCAGATACCAAGACCACTGAAGGAACAAACGGTAATTGAGAATGTCCTCCTTGCGTACGTGATGGCAGGGAGAAAATTGGGCAAATTAAATGCTGTCGTTGAAAAGGTTAACTCGATCCTTGAACAAGTTATGCTGATTGATAAAAGAGATATACTAGCAGCCGACTTGACTCTATCAGAACAGAGAAGACTCGAACTTGCCCGAACTTTAGCCGGAAATCCAAGACTTCTCTTGCTAGACGAAGTGGGAGCAGGATTAAGCCCCGCCATGATAACCTATATTCAAGATCTGTTGGAGAAGTTAAACAAAAGCGGAGTAACCATAATACTCGTAGATCATTTTCTTAATCTATCTGTTCAATTAGCACATCGAGTAATAGCCCTTGATAACGGCAAAATCATTGCTGAAGGATTACCACAAAAGGTATTAGATTCTCCCAGGGTTCGTGAAGCTTACCTGGGATAACCGAAGTCAAATTCATATCGCATAACAAAAATGAAAGACGAGATAATACTAGAAGCAAAAAACCTGAAGGTAAAATATAATGATACCATCGTACTAGACAACGTTTCACTCCAGGTCAAAAGGAGTGAGATCCTTGGAATATTGGGGCATAACGGCGCAGGTAAGACAACTTTGCTAAAAGCCATAGTTGGTATTTTACCACTTTCACACGGTTCGATATTGCTATCCAGTGACCATGTGGAAATGCTCACTGTTCATGA
>JALSTM010000027.1 GCA_026983715.1 Desulfobacterales bacterium | reverse complement strand
GAGCCTTGCGGCTCAAAGTTCGTGGCCGATTAGCGTTCCCTCTTCCAGGTGAAAATAACAGCCAGAGAGCGTGAGTATACTTGCAGAGGCATGGGATATCAAGCTATTTAGACATCTCAATCTCCAGCTTCTATACTAGATAAAACCTGAATCCGTGATCGTTCACCTGGGCCGTAGATGCAAGGAAGAACCCGACGGACTATAGTACACTATGTCCGGCGGGCGATGACGCAGAAGATGCGGTGCAGGTGGACGACCCGCAGGGCGCAAAAAAGATTGCTTGAGAAGGTGAAGAAGAAGCCATCGTCGCTATGTGGCTAACAACCAGGAATTTCGACATCTTATACAAATTAGCCATAAGGTTTCGTCATGGATTCAGGTAAAAAATAATACCTTTATCGGATGTACCACCCTACGAGAGGAGAATTCAGTAGAGAAAAAAAGCTATTGACAAGTAGGAGTTACTACTATATAAGTATAATACAAAGATCAGAACGCTCCTCACATAAAAAATAAGAGGCAAATACAGTGGAAAAAGACCTGAAAATCTTCGAGGAAATCTGCCATAAGCACGGACTAAAGGTTACACCGCAAAGAATGGCAATTTACAAGGAACTCATCAACTCAAAAGAACATCCGTCTGCGGTTATGATACATGAACGCATCAGGAAGTATTACCCCAATGTTTCGCTAGATACGGTTAACAGAACCCTTATAACCTTCTCTGAAATTGGCCTGGTTCAGATTATCGAAGGGAGAGGAGATCCGAAACGCTTCGACCCGAACCTTCGACCGCATCACCACTTCCGCTGTCTCAGGTGCGGAGAGATTATAGATTTTTACAACGAGGAATATGATTCCCTGGAAGTACCAGAAGATTTGAAAGAAAAATTTATAATTACGGGGAAACGCGTGAACCTCGAAGGAATATGCGATAAGTGTAAGAACCTTAACTAGTTCTGCCGATCATCTTTGAACTATATATTTTTGAACTTTAGTAGTAGTAACTACTAGATAAGCATTAGATAGCTATCGTAGCTAAACCAAACTAGTTAAAATTAAGGTTAGACTGTCAGAAGCGAAAATTTAAGGTTAAGGTAATGAAGAACACTAAAACATAAGATCCGGCGATAACGAACGATCCTTAAATGCCAGTGATCATTATCACTTGATAGATTTAAAACTGAAAACATAAGAAACATGAGACCTTGTACTCATGCTACGATGACCTTAGGCTTGGTCATTATCTTTACTAACCTGGAATTAGAAGGAAAGGAGGTTCAAAATGAACAAGGAAAAAAAACAATCAAACACCAGTGACGCGTACAAACACACCACCTTAGGCGGAAACTTAATCCGGGAATGGTGGCCGGATCAATTAAATCTCAGGATATTACACCAAAATCCATCAGAGCTAAAACCAACAGATGAAGACTTCAATTACGCGGAAGAATTCAAGAAACTTGACCTACAGGCCCTCAAAAAAGACATCTATGAACTTATGACACGGTCTCAAGACTGGTGGCCGGCTGATTTCGGTCACTACGGCCCGTTTTTCATCCGCATGGCCTGGCATAGTGCTGGCACTTACCGGATCCTGGACGGACGAGGCGGTTCGTCAACCGGGAACCAACGTTTCGCACCATTAAATAGCTGGCCTGACAATATTAACCTCGACAAGGCACGTCGCCTGCTATGGCCAATCAAAAAAAAGTACGGCAATAAGATTTCATGGGCGGATCTTATGATTCTGGCAGGGAATTGTGCCCTCGAGTCCATGGGCTTCAAGACCTTTGGTTTTGGTGGTGGACGCGTAGATACCTGGGAACCAGAAGAAGACATTTACTGGGGTCCTGAAAGCGAGTGGCTGGGGGATAAGCGCCACACCGGTGATCGAGAACTGGAAAGCCCATTAGCTGCCACACAAATGGGTTTGATCTACGTGAACCCCGAAGGCCCGAACGGTGAACCAAACGTGCTTGCCGCAGCTCACGACATCCGCGTGGCTTTCAGGCGCATGGGTATGGATGACGAGGAAACGGTTGCCCTTATTGCCGGCGGACATACTTTCGGAAAAACCCACGGTGCTGCAGACCCGGAGAAATACGTCGGTCCTGAACCGGAAGCGGCACCAATTGAAGAACAGGGACTGGGGTGGAAAAACAGTTTCGGTACAGGGAAAGGGCCTGACACCATCAGCAGTGGGCTTGAAGGCGCATGGACACCTACCCCAACGAAATGGGATAATAGTTTTCTGGAAACACTTTTCAAGTACGACTGGAGCCTTGAGAAGAGCCCTGCCGGAGGGTGGCAATGGGTTGCGACAGATCCCGAAGCAGCGAACCTTGTACCGGATGCTCACGATTCCTCCAAACGACACGCCCCCATAATGTTCACCACTGACCTGGCGCTCAGGATGGATCCAATCTACGGACCAATAGCGAGAAGATTCCTGGACAATCCGGATGAATTTGCAGACGCATTTGCCAGAGCATGGTTTAAACTAACACATCGTGACATGGGGCCTAAATCTCGATACCTTGGCCCGGAAGTCCCAGAAGAAGACCTTATCTGGCAAGATCCTCTGCCTCCGGTGGACTACAAAGTGATTGACTCAGAAGATATCGCCGACCTTAAAACCAGGATACTTGCCTCAGGCCTTTCAATCCCTGAACTTGTATACACTGCATGGTCTTCGGCATCTACATTCCGTGGGTCTGACAAACGCGGGGGAGCCAACGGGGCACGTATCCGCCTTGCTCCGCAAAAAGACTGGGAAGTAAACAAGCCAGAACAATTGTCAAGGGTGCTAGGGGTGCTGGAAAAAATTCAAGAAGACTTCAACAACTCAGCTTCAGACGGTAAAAAGGTTTCCCTTGCAGACTTGATAGTCCTTGGTGGCTGCGCTGCAGTGGAACAGGCTGCTAAGAATGCCGGCTATGACATAGAAGTGCCTTTTACACCAGGGCGCGTCGATGCTACCCAGGAGCAGACAGATGCACGCTCCTTTGCCGTACTTGAACCAATTGGGGACGGGTTTCGGAACTACATTAAAAGTGGCTGTAACATCCTTGCAGAGAGACTCCTGCTGGATAAAGCACAGCTTTTGACACTTACCGCCCCGGAAATGACGGTTCTAGTGGCCGGTATGCGAGTGTTAGATGCAAACTACGGAAATTCTAAACACGGTGTATTTACAAGCCGTCCTGAATTGCTAACAAACGACTTCTTTGTAAACCTGCTGGATATGAGCACGGAATGGAAACAGGTCTCAGAAAATCTATACGAGGGACGTGACCGTTCCACCGGCGAACTCAAGTGGACTGCAACTCGCGTGGACCTGGTTTTCGGTTATAATTCGCAGTTGCGTGCTCTGTCCGAATTCTACGCCCAGGATGATAACTGCGAAAAATTTGTTCACGATTTCGTTTCCGCCTGGAATAAGGTTATGAACCTAGATCGTTTTGACGTTTCCTGGTGGTAGTAAATATGCGGTGGGCTATTTTGCCCACCGCTTACCTTCAAACTTTGGCAAGTTAAACAAAAACGTCTGTAACCGATTGAGATATGAAAGGTTTGTGTTCTTCTTTTATTATTAAGCCATCGAAGAGTTTACAGAGAGAGATACTTTTCTCGCCAATCATGAGCTACTGATTGGCGAAAATGCTCGCGCCACTCCTGTAGAAAGCATAGAAAAGTAAAAATCGTTTCCATACTTGCCTATGCCGCATAGCGCGATGGGAGGTTAATACAAATCCAAGGGGCTTTTCACGCCCATGATATTTTTCTTCGCTATGTGAGTGTAGATCATCGTTGTTTGAACACTCTTGTGGCCTAAAAGTTCTTGCACCGTCCTGATATCGTAGCCATTTTCTAAAAGGTGAGTAGCAAAGCTATGTCTCAGGGAGTGAACACTTGCCTGCTTTGCAATGCCTGCCTCTTTTACCGCTTTTTTGAATACACGCTGGAAGGTGGCAGAGTGAATGTGATGCCGCCTCACAACATTAGTCCTCGGATCAACAGAAAGTGATCGCGCGGGAAAAAGCCAGAACCAGCCCCATTGCTGCCCGGCAGTCGGATATTTCCTGGCAAGGGCTCCCGGTAATGATACACCCGGGACTCCCTTCAGGCGATCTTCCTCGAATAAATACCTCGCAGCGTCAATTTGAAGTAGGAGATCTTCTTCGAGGCTTTCAGGCAGAATTGTTATCCTATCGTGGTCTCCCTTGCCTGAACGGACAATAACTACGTTTTTTTCCAGATCGATATCCTTTATCCTTAGTCTCACGCATTCACTTACTCTCAAGCCACAACCGTATGTTAGCCTGGCCATAAGCCTGTATACGCCGTCGAGATAGGCAAAAATCATCTCTATTTCTTTTCTTGACAGCACCACGGGCAAGCGTCTTTTTTCCTTTGCCCGAATTGCATTTACCTCGTTAGCAATATCCTTCTGAAGTACATGCCTGTAGACAAACAGGATCGCATTCAGAGCCTGGTTTTGAGTAGAGGCAGACACCTTATCAATTACGGCAAGTCGGGTAAGAAAATTCTGAAGGTCGCTACCTTCCAACATCGACGGATTCTTCGACCTTACAAACTCTTTAAACCTTTTAAGCCACTTTAAGTATGTCTGTTCTGTTCTGAAAGACCTACGTTTCAAGCGAAGAACCTTCACTGTATCCTCTACTACAGCACTCCATTCTTTTTCATGGCCGGTTCTGTTCTTTCTTTGCGGTTCATTTACAGAAAGAAAATAATCATAAAGCTTCAACGCGTAATCCGCCTGATTTATCTGCCAGTCTTCGTACATTTTTGAAACTTCTTTAAGGAACCTCTCCCGATCGTTGTTACCTATAGTCTTCCTTGAGGGTTTCTTTAGAAACCCGTAGCATCGCTTCACCCACTTAACATAATAAGGAATATACTTTTGCTTTATCCCTCTTTCCTTAAGGAACTTACAATACTCATCTTTCATAACCACATTTATTCCTATACTACCGCTTTATAATACTTAATTCGATATACTTATACAGCTAATACTTAATTTATGTCAAATCTGAATGTCAAATATTCGCTCTCCACTAACCCTGCGGCTCTACAAGATCTTTACGGTACCTCACTCCCTGGTTTTTTTACTTTCACCACCTAACACCTTGAACTTACGAGTTATTTTCAATCCATCCCCTTAGCTTTAACCAACCCTCCATTAAATATTGACACCCTTGCATCGCTTCTGTAGTATGGCAAATAAATG
>JALSTM010000026.1 GCA_026983715.1 Desulfobacterales bacterium | reverse complement strand
ATGTGCACTCATAAAGTTCCCGAAACGCTTTTTCGTTCTTCCGGGCAATTTCCTTTATGATTCTATGCTCGTCCAAGGAATCCCCTTTTTTGGTATTAAGTGCGCGTATGTCAAAGGTAGGTTCAAATGAGCTCAAATTATCAACAATTATTAATCATGTCAACAAGATACAAGCGAACACAACTAAAATTGTTTTCCAGCCCCGCCAATAAACCTGATATCTAACGCACCCCATCTACAGCACGGAATAAGTCAACTGGCCCCCCTTTTCCCAGGGGCCGGTTTCCACTCGGCCTAAGTTAGTACTTCGATAATCGAGTACTGTTTCAATTTGTAATACTGGACCGAAGATTTTAATCGACCCAATCACGGAATCAGCAGTTTAAATCCAAGCCTGGAATCGAGCACGCGTTTCCCAGTAGTGTTCACTAATTCGTAAAGAATAACTTCCATGATCTGCCAGACTCGAACACCTTTCCGAATACAACCAGTTACCGTTTTATCTTCTCTTCCACAAGCCATGTGCATGTGAAGCATGGGGTTCCCGTCCTCATCGGGAAACAGAGTTCCAACACCCGCTACTTCCGTTACGTCATCTAGTTCTTGTTCCATGGGATTCACCGGTCGCTCATCCCCCTTTTCAGGGCCAACTACTAGTCTGCTTCCACCGCCTGCTCCACCCAAAATTATAAGACCGGCAAATCTGATGTTGTTCTCCCTGGCAAATTTCTCGATCACTTCGTGAACTATTTCTCCGTCTTCCAGGCGCAAAACAAAAATTCTTCCTAGTCGAGCCTCGGAATACTTCATTTCCCAGCAAGCCTCCCAGATCATTTTTTTTGCATTATAAATGACATTAAGCACGTCCAAAAGGATAATTTGAAAAGGTTACCCGGTGACCAACCCTCTGATTTTCGCACAAAGAGGTGGTGAAATAATCAAAAACGCCAACACAACCACGAAAAGGTTGCCCTTCCAAAAGCAAAAAACTTCAAGTATTTCCCCTAAAGGTTTCCTCAACACAAAGTACCCGAACAAGAATTCAAAGGCCAGGGTTAGAAAGAACCACGAAAATCCTACCAGGCAGTATTTGCTTATTTTATGTTTTCCAATAAAAGGGACGAGTAAGAGGGTTGTTAAAAAGACAAGGATGGAAAAAGCAAGGCCGCTTGCGGAAAGAGCCAATAGGTGTCCTACGGTGGGTACAAGAAGTTTTTCTCGGACGATACCGTTGAGAACTGCAATGCCAACAAGCGCAACCCATATTGTAAATCCCCTAATTAGAACACTCTTCATCAAAATAGGCTCCCCAGATGAAACACCACGGACATTGGTGCTCACGAAGCTATGGGACGTATCCGGACACAAATCAATACCCTAGGTGTTGCCCAACCAGTATCACGTGTATGCGCCCTTTGACTAACTGCCCTTCTATTATACTCCACACGTTACATATCCTTTGTGGCGATCGGCAGTCCGAACATAACCCTGTTTTTACACATGGAGTTTCCATGTTAAGCCGGATGGCGTTTGGAGGTGCAGCAAGGTGCTTTACCCTGCTTATGGCAGATTCTAGGTCAGGTACTACTTTGTTCATACCCACGACTAGAATCACCTTCTTGGGCCCGAAGGCCAGTGCCGCAACACGGTTACCCATTCCATCAAGATTCACTAACTTGCCATCGAGGGTGATGGCGTTGGTACTCGCAACCATAAAATCCGCTGCCATCCCACCACATCTTAGTTTTAAAGATTCCTCGCGAGAAATACCCTTCACGTAAGGGTCAATGAGCTTCACCCCCGGGATTTTTCTAATTTCGTCCCAGAGGCCAATGTCCGCAACCGTCATGGAACCACATCTGTACACCGTTGAGCCTTCAGAAATCATGGCCACGACTTTACGCTTGGCCTCTTCGGCGGATGCTGCATAGCTTCCTTCCATTCTTCGTTTTTCAAGATTCGCTATAATACTCTTCGCCACAGTCTCATACCACGTCGGTAGACCTTTGTTCATATTACCTCCTAATCATTGGTAAATAAAATACCTGAATCCGTGACGAAACTTTATGGCTAATTTGTATAACATGTCTAAATTGCTGATTGTTAGGCACATAGCCAGAATGAATTCTTCTTCACCTTCTCAAGCAATCCTTTTTGCGCCTTGCGGGTCGTTCACTTGCACCGCATCTTCGGCGTCATCGCACGCCGGACATAGCGTACTATAGTCCGTCGAGCTCTTCCTTGCATCTACGGCCCAGGTGAACGATCACGGATTCAGGTAAAATATCTATTATTTGCCCCTTAGGCTTTTTCAATAGTCGGTATAAATATTCGCTTCAATGGTATCCCTACGGTTTTAATTTCATGGTTCTCCCTCAATTGTACGCCTTCCAGCGTTAACACTCATCGTGAATCAATAATGGAGACCTAACATGCCTCGACCAAATTCGATATTGTGATCTGGGATGTGATTGTAGCAGATAAGCTAAATTATATCCAGTGGCTGCTGGAAAAGGGGCTAAACATCCTTTGAGGAACAGTTAGACGTTATCTAGCCGATTCATACCCGCCTGGTATGCCCCGCGGAGAAAAAACGATTTGCCACAGTTGATTTACTCTTGCCCTAAATGCCCCAGCGCAGGCTAGAAGGTAGTATTTCCACATTCTATAGAACCTCTCACCGTACTTTTCCTTGATTTCATCCCAGGCATTGTTGAAGTTTTCGTACCAGGCGAGAAGCGTCCTGTCGTAGTGAACGCTAAAATTGTGCCAGTCTTCCATCACGAATATTCCCTCGGAAGCCTCGCAAATCTGCCTTGCAGAGGGCAGCATGGAATTAGGAAAGATATACTTTTCGATCCATGGATCAGTTCTTACAACGGAAACATTACTTCCGATGGTGTGTAGTAGAAACAAGCCATCATCTTTGAGACACCTTCTCACCACCTGCATAAATTTTTTGTAATTCTTGTACCCCACGTGCTCGAACATTCCGACGGAAATAACCCTATCAAATTTGCCGCTGAGTTTCCTATAGTCTTCCAACCGTATTTGAACAGGCAAACCACGGCATAATTCTTTTGCGAAAGAAGCTTGTTTTCTGGAAACCGTAATACCCAGAACTACCACGCCGTAGTTCTCAGCCAGATATTTTGCCAGTCCTCCCCAACCACATCCTATGTCCACAACCTTCATGCCGGGTTTAAGCCCAAGTTTCCTGGCAATCAGGTCCAATTTTGCTTCCTGGGCTTCATCCAGGGTTGTTGCATTCTTCCAATAAGCGCAACTGTAAATCAATAGTTTGTCAAGCATTCTAGAATACAAGTCATTCCCTATATCATAGTGAACTTTTCCAACTTCAAAAGCCCTAGATGGATTTTGCAAATTGTAAAGCCTTGCCACCAGGGAGTCAAAAGCCATCTTGAAGGGTCTGACCTTCTGATCAAGGCCGGCACGAAGAATCCTGCAAAAAAATTCATCCAACTGCTCGCAGTCCCACCACCCGTCCATGTAGGATTCACCAAGCCCCAACGAGCCTTCTGCCAACACTCTAGGGTAAAAATTTACATTGTGGATGTGGATATCCCATGGGCGGTTTCCATTAACTCGAACATCGGCTTCCTCGAGCAAGCCTTCAACACACCGTCGAAACCTTTCGATCTTAGCGGATCTTTGCCGTGGCTTTCTAATTTTATCCTTTATTCCAAGGTACTTGCTAGCAACCTGCATCTCTATCCCCCCTGAAGAAGAAAAACCATCACAGGTATTGCATTTGTTCAAGAACCTATGAAAACTTCTTAAAGAACCAGGCTTATAGAGTAAATATAACCGGAATTTTTGAATATTCAAGCGACGGAAATAGTGTTCGAATATAGCAAATTGACACCAATGCTTATAGTCACACCATTAATACGGTAAAAGGAAACAGATCAGGGATATTCCGTAATTTCGTCTTTAACGGAAGTCGTTCTAATCAATCGAAAGCTTACCAATGGTGTCATGTTCCTTAGAGAAAAGGGGGGTTCTGTTTGAACTGTTTTTTTGTTGTACCCGCTTTAATATTAAAAAACTTTGAGAATATCCCCAACAATGCGTTATCATGTATGCGCCAAGTGAACTTGGATTTTTGAACGCCCTATTATAAATATGTGAACCTTTAGACTCCGGGATGGTACTGTCTGTTAAAGAAGAAGACGGGCTCGGGTAATATTTTGTGGAGATTTGTGTGAGGGGCACATTTGTGAGTTATTTTATAACACACACATATCCTACAAGCATGAGATGCAATGGTATGCTATTTGCCTCCCAAAGTCTAAAGAACTTAAGTTTTTCTAACTTGTCAAATTTGGATTTTGGTCAGTATTTTCCCGGCCGTTCCAAGCAAATGGTTTGTGGAGTTTGAATACCCTACTTCTTACAAAGGTGAAAGTGATCCGCGAACACCGGAATGGCAAATATTGCCAATCTGAATATTAACAGAAGAGCCACCCAGAGGCTGGCAAACTGAAACCGGATACATGTAAGTGTTGCCGCTGAAGTCACATGCCTGGAGGTTGCGAAAGATAGGGATATATGTTTAGACAGCAGGTATACATAATAAATATCCTCCTTATGATCCTTGATGCTCTTAGCATTGCCATTGGAAACTGGGTAGGATATCGTCTTTTTTACTCCGGCGGTGCGTGCGCGGGAGGGAATTGCGACTTTTTCATACTATCTATTCTTTTCCTCGTACTAATCAATAATGCCTTATTTGCCAGATTCGGGTTGTATAGTGATAGACGTCCCGAATCCTATTTGATGCTGGCGTTAACCATCATTAAGGTAGTACTCGTAGATTATTGTTTACTAATTGTCATTCTTTTTATTACCCGGCATAAAGAATATCCCCGGGAGTTGCTAATATACACCGTGAGTTTCACTATCAATCTTTTGCTAGCGGAGAGGCTCTTTATCAGTTTGTACATAGACAAACTTTCGAAAAGAAAGTTCAATGCTCGACATATATTGATAGTTGGAGATAGGACAAGGGCTGATCTGGTTACAGATGCTTTGAAAAAGCAGTTAAGCTGGGGACATCAGGTTGTTGGTAATTTGTACGTTGGGGAGGGTAATAGCTCTGGGCATTCAAGAGAAATTGAAAGGCTTCCCGATTTGCTGAAGGAAGAAGAGATAGATGAGGTTGTTTTTGCTCTAAGTGCTGACAGGTCAATAAGATTGTGGAAATATGCCAACATATGCCGGAAAATGGGCATTAGCGTACGAATATTACCGGCATTTTGGCACCCGGAAAAACGACCAATTCATGTTGAAGAGTGCCAGGGAATCCCATTTTTGACAGTCTATGGAAACAGCATAAGTGTATCCGGGCAAGTGTACAAAAGAGTACTTGACCTGTTTGGTGGGCTTGCTGGAACAGCTATTTTTTTTCTGCTATACCCTATTATAGGACTTGCAATCAAGCTCGATTCACCTGGACCCGTTCTGTTTAAACAGAAACGAGTGGGACAAAATGGTAGAATATTTGAGTTATTGAAATTCAGATCCATGTACGTTGATGCTGAAAGCCGAAAGAGTGAACTGGCACATCGCAATACAATGAATGGCCCCATGTTCAAGATAGAGAATGATCCGAGGGTTACGAAAGTAGGAAGGTTCCTTAGGAAGACGTCACTGGACGAAATTCCTCAGTTTCTGAATGTGTTGAAAGGTGAAATGAGCCTGGTAGGCACAAGACCACCTACCCCTGACGAGGTAAAGTCTTATTATCTATGGCATCATAGGAGAATCTCAGCAAAACCAGGTATCACGGGGCTATGGCAGGTTTCGGGAAGGAATAAAATCAAGGATTTTGACAAAATTGTTGAACTTGATTGTCAATATCTCGACAATTGGAGATTTTTGGATGACATAAAGATTCTTTTGAAGACTGTGGTAGTTGTCTTGAAAAGAAAAGGAGCATTTTGAGCAGAGGCACCGGTTCGACTTCGTCTTTTGCTTTTGCATAAACTTTACATCTAAAAGTCTAGGATCCTAACCTGGGGAAACAAAAAAAGGGCATTTTTCATTGCTAATATTTCATGCGGATACGGACGACCTTGATAACCCGCTTCATGGCGGACAACCCGTTCGTACTTTTGAAATAAACAAAAGAATAGCACAACGCCACCGGGTTACCGTGTTTACTTCCATGTATCCTGGTGCAAAGCGATGGTTGGTCAGAGAAGGAGTCGAATATAGAAGACTTGGTCTCTGTGTTCCTGGCTTTGGTCTCTCCCCACACCTTACTTTCTTGGCTACCCTTGGCCCACGACTTTTAGCACGTAAGCATGATCTTGTTGTAGAAGAATTTACACCCCCTGTGGGCTTTTGCCTATTGCCCTTGTGGACATCACGACCAGTGATATCAATGGTTCAATGGTTTTTTTTTGAATACTGGGAGAAGCGCTACAAGCTGCCTTTTTTGAAGATAATGGCTTCAATTGCCAGGAAAAGGCTTTATCACTACTTTATAGTCCAGAGTTACGCAATGAAAAAAACGATAATGAACTACGTGCCAGACGCAACGGTAAAAGTGATACCATGTGGAATAAATGCTGACTGTTTTCTCGAACCATCTTCTGGTGGCGAGTTTGCGCTCTTTCTTGGCCGTCTTGAACGATACCAAAAAGGACTCGATATGCTGATTGAAATCTGGAGAATTATTTGCTCGAGACAAAAGGTACCTCTTATAATTGCAGGTGACGGACTTGATAAAGGGTTTTTGGAAAGGAAAATCGATGGCTACTGTTTGAAAGATGTTGTGAAGCTTGTCGGAATGGTAGGCGGATATAAAAAGAAGAAACTGTTACGGGAATGTCGTTTTGTCGTAATGCCTTCCAGGGAAGAGACCTTTGGTATGGTGGCTTTAGAAGCAATGGCAGCGTCCAAACCGGTTGTGGCCTTTGACATACCCCACCTGAACGAAGTCCTGACACCCCGGTGGAGCGTACTGGCAGCATGTTTTGATCTTGATCATTTTGCTTCCGGAGTATTGAACTTGTGGAAGGATGATGACTACACGAAATGGTTAGGCCGAAACGGTCAGAAGCAAGCTAGAAATTATCTGTGGGATAGACTAGCTGTAAAGCAAGAGGAATTTTACACCGAAGTGCTGGAGGGAGTCCATTAATGAGGGTTGCACTGTACCAACCTTGGTTGTACCTGCATGGAGGCCTTGAACGGTCAATTTTAGAACTGGTTACCAGGAGCAAGCATGAATGGGTTATTTTCACGGGTTATTACGATCCTCAAGGGACGTTCCCAGAGTTCAAAGACTTGAATATTGTAGAATTGAGGCGACTTTCTGTCAAAAGAGATATTCCAACCGTACTCAAAGTCGCCTTGCTCATCATGACCCAAAAACTCCCCTTGGAAGGCTTTGATGCCCTCGTAATATGGAGCGATGGCATGGGAGACCTTGTAACTCTACGAAATAATTCTCTTCCAACTTTTGTTATCTGCAGTACTCCGCTTCGCGCTGTCTTTGACCCGGTCTACCAGAGGACGGCAATGCAGAAAAGAGGGTTTGTTGGCAGAATTGCGTACAGGATTTTTAAGTATGCCTTCCAGGGAGTAGACAGAAAAGCCTGGAGACATTTTGACGGGGTAGTGGCCACAAGTCTGGAAGTGAAAAAGAGAATCATTCGTGGAAAATTATGTAAAGATAGTTCTAAGATGGTACTCTATCATCCTGGGATAGACTGGTACGCTTTTAAAGTGAGTGATACCTTTGAACCGATGCTTCTTGTTCCCGGTAGGATAATGTGGACAAAGAATATTGAGCTGGCCATTGATGCTTTTAAAAAAGCTAGGTTGCCTTCTAAGTGGAGACTTGTTATTAGTGGCTTCTTGGATAGTAAAAGTCTGGAGTATTACGAATCACTTAAAACCAGAGCCAAAGGGAATTCTCGAATAGAATTCATACCTTCTCCCAGCGATCAGGTTCTAAAGGGATTGTATCAAACCGCTTCTGCGATCCTTTTTCCTCCGCTAAACGAGGACTGGGGATTGGTACCCCTTGAAGCCATGGCCACTGGAAAGCCCGTTATTGCTAATGCCAGAGGGGGGCCACTAGAAAGCGTCCTCCCAGGAGAGACGGGTTGGTTGGTGGAACCCAGCGTGGAAGATTGGGCAAGAGTATTAGAGGAAATTCCTCGCAATAAGGATCTGTTAGTTGAGATGGGACGTAAGGGTAGAAAGCACGTCAAAAAATATGACTGGTCTCATTTCGTGTCCGGTATTGACCACGCACTGGAAAAATGGTGCAATAATGCTTTTGAATGCTAGCAACAGTTCGTCACCATTGACAAGTGCATTCATCTCATAAATCACATTTCAGGAAACAGGAGTATAAACAGTGAGAGCAGATAAAATAGATATTGCCAATGTTGTGGGTACAAGAGTGGATTCTCCCTCCAAGATATCATTTAGGGAGATTCTGGCGAGGCTTTTTTTTAGATTTAGAATTTTCCTCTTTTTTGCTCTACTGGTACCTCTTTTTTCTCTCTTTTTACTGCACCTAGTCCCATATAACTACAAGAGTAATGCAAAGCTGCTTATAAGGTATGATACGCGTGGATTACCGTTTTTTGCAGAGTTGGCGACGTCTAAAAGACAGGTGATCTCTGGGCAAAGTGATGCAGAGATTATAAGAAGTTTGCCCGTTACAAGATACGCAGTTAAAGAGCTCAATCTTAAAGAAACAGATATTGCCAAACCGGCGTACAAGATAATTTTATCTTATTTTGCCAGGCCCTTTCATTGGTTATTAGAAAGCAGAGAATCCCGGGAACACGGCAAAGAGGACGAGGTCACGCGTCTTGCTAAAGAACTCAAGGAATCAGTAGATGCCAGGATAGTACAAAAATGGAGACCGGAGATTGAGGTCAGTGATGAGTTGATTGAGGTAGCTGTTAAATCCCCGGACAGGGAAAAAGTTGCCCCAATTGCGAACAAGTTATGTGAAGGATTTATAGATGAATATTACAGATTATCAGAAGCAGAAGCAAAGCGCGCATACGATTATTTGACAAGGCAAATAGAAAAGCTGGAAGAAGAATTAAAAAAAAGTAAGATTACAAAAATCGGGAACGGCAAGGATCTAGTTCCTGAAGACTCAACGATTAATCTCCCAAGTTTAGACTGGAGCGATCGCAACATAAATGTTAACCCTGTGGTAGACACAACAGCCAAGCAGGTTGCTCGACTAGAACTGGAGTTTGAGAAACTCAAGCATATATATAAACCAGACGCGCCGGAGCTGCTGAAAGTGAAGAGAGAACTGGATCAAGCCCGCAAGAGGTTGGAAAGGCACAAGGCTCTTGAATCTGCAGCAGCACTCCTTGATATTTTCAAGGACAAACGCCACAAGGCGTATATGACTATGCAAATCTTTAAAAATAGGCTCGTTCCAATCTCGGTCGTTGAAAAAGCGGTTACACCTCCTAAATCTATCACTGTTCTGGTTGGTAGATACATAGTTGTGGCAATTATCGGACTTTTTATTGGAGTGTTCTTCGGCTTTAGCTTTGTGATGTTTTTAACCACCCTGGACCACAGGCTGTGTACTCCATGGGATGTAGAAAGAGAAGGTGGACTTCCGGTTATTGGAAGTATTAAAACAATCACGAAAGATCATGTTAAGTTTGATGATCTTAATAGACTACCCCTAAAAGAAGCGATGTCAACGGTGATACAAACTCTCGGACGATTAGATCTTGTAGGAGACGAGAAAAAACAAGTCGTTCTTATTACCAGCGTGTCAAGGGGCGAAGGAAAAACTTTCTTGGCTCTACAAGTAGCCTGTGCTCTTGCTGCAGATCGTAGGACAAGGATACTCCTTATTGATGCCAATTTTGAAAATTCCACAGTGAGTTCTCTTCTCCGTAGAAGCGACGACAAAGGACTAATTGATTCCCTGAAAGGTATCTCTCCAATTAGCGATGTAATATATCCTACTGAGCTCGAAAACCTCCACCTCATCCCTTCGGGTGACGTGGAAAAAAGACATTCTCTAGGTTTTTACAAGAAGAGCCTAGGTAAGATCATGGAAAAAATCCGTTCTGATTACGATGCGATCATTGTCGATGGATCCGGAATTTTAACCTCGACGGACGCACCAATCTTCGCCTCCGAAGCTGACCATACCATTATAGTGATCAAGTCAGAACATACCAGGAGAGAACCCTTTGCCAAAGCCCTTGATATACTGTATCAGGTGGGTGTGGGATGTTTTGGCGTCTTGCTCAATTTCAGGCGATATCGGATACCTAAAATTTTCTACGGCAACTAACCTGAGGTATTAAAGAAATTTTGATGAATTTTCTCGATAGCCTGAGGAAATTGGATGTTTGGATAGTGCTTTTTGGGAGTGCCCTGTTAAGCACTGTTATTGTGTTTTCAGTTGACTTATCTCCCTTGCATAGAGCTGTATTGTACGCTGGTCTGATCGGTATAGCTGTTTTTCTAACACTGCCAAACAAAAGGATCCTGCTAGTTGTTGCATGGGTTCTGCTTCACCCTTTGAGCCTTGAAAAAGTATTTATCGTAGGAAAACCCTTATTGCCAGAGTTTTTTCCGCCCAGAATTGTTCTTTCTGGTTCTGACCTTATCTTCATGATGCTTTTGCTGTACCTTGCTTTTGAGAGTTTTTTTGAGAGAGAAGAAAAGGTATGGTTTGTATCTTCACCGTTAATCCCGCTCCTGTTTTTCTCGTTTTGGGCCATTTTAAGTTTCTACATACACAGGATTTCAACGGATACTACACTAGCTTTGCTACATATCCTCAAGATGCTTTTGTTTTTGCTAGTTTTTAGCTCCGCTATTAGAACTCGAAATGAGCTCATTCTCGTATTGCTTTCTGCCGCCATAGCCCTAGGTATTCAAGCACTTTTGGTAGTAGTATCACACTTTTCATCGGTTGTGTTCCACTTTTCTAGCAAAGTTTCCAGTCAACTTATGACATTTGGAGGAACTGCTGGACAAACACATGTTAGAGCTACCGGGACAGTAGGGCACGTCAATCAAGAAGCATGCTTTCTTACGTTTTTTGTTTTTCCTTTGTTTGGATTGCTGGGGTTGAAAAACAGGTGGTCGCGGCTTTTCATCGTGGCCATAATAACTTTTACGTTCCTTGCAATAGTATTGACTTTCTCCAGAAGTGCTTGGCTCTCCTCAATCATAGGTGTTGGTATCATCCTGTTGATGGCGTTCAAGAAAAGAATTACTGAAAACAGGATCTGGTTATATATTTTTCCCGTTATCATGGTAGGATGCATATTTATATTGGTTTTTCACCAGTCTATAATTGACAGGATAGTACATGGAGACGAAGGAGCCACGGCATCAAGGAAACGCGCTGCTGTACTTTCTTTGGACCTTTTCAGACAACATCCTTTCTTGGGAGTGGGGATAGGCAACTTCGTAGGTGCAAGCCTCGAGAAGTATCCACCAAAAGTGATAAAGAACCTTTGGTTAAAACCCGGACAACAGCCTAGACCTCTTGCTTATCGGTACGGTAGGCTGGAAGTAAACCAGATCAAAATAGGAAACCGCTGGTATATTGTGCCTTTACCTGTCCATAATAAGTATCTGCTTGTGCTGAGTGAACTGGGAATAGTGGGACTATCTCTCTTTCTCTGGTTTCTCTATTGTTTATATAGATTAGCTGTGAGGTGCTTTAGGACTTCTGACAGCGTATTATTACTCTCGGCTATTGGATTTATGGCTGGCTTATGGGCAATATTTTGCTATATGAATCTTGATCTATTTGCAGACGATAAAACTGTTGAGATCCTGCTTTTTGTACCCGTAGTTATCATAAGTCTTTCAAGAATTGTTAATAATACCTCTCTAAAAGTTACAACAGAATGAAAAAAATACCTGGTATATTGAGGTCGAGTGCTTCAATGACCCTTGCAAGGGTGTTGTCATCAGTGTGTTCGTTTGCACTGTTCTGGTTCATTGCTCAGAAATCTGTAAGGGATCTTGGTGCATTCAGAACCATTCTCGTATTTTTCCTATTTACAGAATTTCTACCTCTACTAGGAGCAAACCAACTAGTTATAAGGGAAGTCTCCATATCCAGGAACCCCGTGAAGAAGTATTTGATGCATTCTTTCATATTTTCACTTCCCGTTTCTCTCGTTGTATCCAGCGCATTGGTGTTGTTGGGTATGTATGGAAAATACAGTCTTACTATATCAAAGGGGCTTATAATCTTGTCTTTTGGCATGCCAGCCACTTCTATGGTGACATGTGCACAATCAGTTCTTATTGGAGTTGGCAGGGGAGATTTATTTGGGATCATACAAAGCCTAGAAGCGGTGGTCAGGACGCTAACGGGGATTTTTCTCTTATTTCTCGGGCATGGGATTCTTAGCATTGTCGTTTCATTTGTTTTGATTAGATGGTCTATAATAATATTCTATTGGTTGTCTTTAAATACCCATCTAAAGCCAGGTAAGTGGAACATAGACTTAGGATTCTTCAAAGAATTTGTCTGGGAGGTTCCACCTTTTGCGGGTATTCTCTTATGTTATGTAGTATTGAGATTCGCTCCGCAAATAATGCTACCCTGGATGAAAGGTGAGGTCGCTGCCGGGCATTTTGCCGTGGCATTTCAGTTTCTAGATCTCGCATTGCTGGCTCCAACAGCATTTGCAGTAAACTTGATGCCGCTTTTTGCTCAGAGGGCGCAAGTTTCCATAAGCAGCTTGGTGGATATTTCCCACCAGGCCATAAAAATAGTCTCTCTAATTATACTGGCCGGGGTGGCAACAGTTTTTATAGTTGCTCAGCCATTAGTATTGACCGTGTTCGGGGGTAAATATATCCAGTCTGTTCCAGTGCTGAAAGTACTAATCTGGGTTGCCATTATCTTATCAATTGATCAAGTATTGGCAATGGCTACCATAGCCAGCAAAAACCAGATTTATGACTTATTGACCTTATGTATTGGAGGGTTCGTGACGGTTATATTGCTGTATTTTCTGATTTCGCAAAAGGGGGCGCTCGGAGCGGCTGAGGGCTACCTTCTAGGCACCTCGGTTTTACTTATCTGCAGAGTTTTCCTGGCGAAAAAGTTCATGCCCGGCTTAAATCCGGTGCTGCAGCTTTGGCGACCTATTCTAGCAGTAACTATCGTAATTTGTATTGGTCATATCCTGAACTGTTACTGGTTGTTATCACTTCTAGTTGGAATCGGAACCTACGTACTTTCTGTGTTTGTTCTTGGGGCACTTAAGGGAAGTGAGAGGATTGCCATGAAACGTTTGCTCTGTTCTACAGTTGAAAGGTGACGATGACTCTACTCGAAACATTCACGCTGATAAAGCTAGACATCAAAAGGCGGATGGAGAGCGACGGGCTACCTTGTTCTCCCCTATCTATCCTGAAAACTATTTTCATGCCATCATCAATGGTAGTAATAATTTTCAGGCTGTCAAAGTACTTCTACGCAAAAAGGATCTACATAATTTCAAAGCTGTTGACCATCTTAAATATTGTATTGTTCTCCACTGAAATCCAGCCTGGTTGTGAAATAGGCGGTGGATTTCTGGTTGGTCACGCGGATGGAATCGCCATACATAAAAATGCCAAAATAGGGAAAAATTGTACATTTATGCACCAAAGTACCGTTGGGTTAAGAGAACGTCAGGGTATTCCGCTTGAAGAATTAACAGTAGTGATCGAAGATGGAGTTTTACTAGGTGCAGGTGCCCGCGTTATTGGCCCTTTGACCGTCGGTAAATTTTCACAGATAGGCATGAATTGTGTTGTTACTTCGTCGGTTCCTCCATACTCCGTGGTTGTAGGTATACCTGGGAAGGTTATAAGAAAAGTAGATTCCAAAAACACAAGTAAACCTAGAAACTCATCTGTAGAGCCAGAATCCTTACGGCCCGCAAAAGGACAGGTGACAGGTCAAATTAGCTTCAGGGAAACACTTTCACGAATAAAAATGGACATTCAGAATAGGGCACGCGTGGATGGTAAGCGGTTTGGTTTGTTCTGTTACTTGAAACTGTTTTTCAATCCTACTGCTCTTGCTGTAGTGATCTACAGGTTCCAGCATCTTGCATATTGTCATGGCCTAGACATTATTTCGAAGGTCTTGAATATCGTCAACGTAGTTATGTTTAGCGTCGAGATTGGTTCGAAAGCACAAATTGAAGGTGGGCTGGTACTTGGTCATTGCCTCGGCATAATTATTAACGAAAACACTGTAATAGGCAAAAACTGTGTTTTCTTTCATCATAACACGGTGGCAATTGGTCCCAGGTCGAGTCTTGAACCAGAAAATGATAGGGTGATAATAGGCAACGAAGTGGTGGTTGGAGCAGGAGCGAGGATACTTGGAAACGTTACTGTTGGTAATAACTGTATTATCGGCATGAATGCAGTTGTTACCAAGTCAATTCCACCTTATTCGGTAGCTGCCGGTATACCGGCGAAGGTAATCAAAAAAGTTAAGAGGACGGGAAACGGGTCAACAGTAGCGACACCCAAAAAAAGTCCTGGCGTAGCCTCCAAAAAGCGCACTGTAAAGAGAACCAGTTTTAGAAAGACATTACAGTTGATTAGAAGTGACATAGAATACCGATATAGGTTAGAAGGTAAACCGTTCAATAAGCTTTCTTATCTGAAGGTTTTTTTAAACCCGCCTGTTCTTGCTGTTGTCATTTTCAGATTTCAACACTGGTTCGCAACTCACTGGATGCCATTCGTTGCCAAGTTATTAGCCATCACTAATATTCTCCTTTTCTCCGTGGATATTGGATCGAAAGCCGAGATTGCTGAGGGATTGGTTTTAGCCCATGCCTGTGGAATTGTAATCAATGACTCTGTAAGTATTGGCAAAAGATGTATCTTCACTATGCACAACACTATAGCCATAGGTCCTAGAGACGACCTTAGGCCGGAGAGAGATAAAGTAGTGATAGGTGATGATGTATTTATCGGCATCGGTTCGAGAATAGTAGGGAACATAACAATCGGTAGTAATTCCATCTTGGGGATGAATTGTGTTGTCACGAAGAATATTCCACCGAATTCTGTGGTAGTTGGGATACCTGGAAGAGTGTTGAAAGAAAGAACAGTTAGTGTTGCCCAACCGGATGAAAAACCCTCTTGATATCGGGATATTCTTACTAGAGAGACGTTTTGGATTAAGGTAGGTTGAATTGGAAAGATTGGGAAATGAACCCTTAGTATCAATAATTATCGTAAGCTACAATACCCGAGAACTTCTCCGAGCGTGTTTGAACAGTATTTATGAGCACGTCAGAGGGGTAACATTTGAGATCGTGGTGGTAGATAATGCTTCCAGTGATGGAACCGTAGAAATGGTACATAACGAGTATCCCGCAGTGAAGCTGATCTCAAGTAAAAAAAACCTGGGATTTGGTGTTGCTAATAATGTCGGAGCACAGAAAAGCCATGGATCTTTCTTGGTTTTCTTGAACAGTGATACGGTTCTGCACGAAGATACGATAAGCGTTCTCCTCGGTTATCTGCAAAAGACTCAAAGAGCTGGAATTGTCGGACCAGCCGTTTATCTCCCGGATGGAACGCTCCAACCGAGGACATGCGGTAACTACCCAAAAATCAGGGTTATTATTAATGATGCTCTATTGCTAAGTAAATTGTTCCCAGGAAATAGGTACTTCCAGGGAATGCACCTTGAAGAAAACGCTCTCGATTCTAGGAAGGAAATAGTAGAAGTTGAATGGATATCCGGAGTCTGTATGCTGACTACAAAACGTCTCTTTCATCAGGTGGGTGGATTTGATCCGGACTATTTCATGTACACAGAGGACGTTGACCTATGCAGAAGAATCAGGAAGAATGGCTGGTCAGTGTTCAGGATTAACAGCACATCAATTGTCCATTATTGCGGTGCAAGCAGTAAGACTGAAGCGGATAAAATCAGGAATAGCGTATTACAACAAGAAAACCTTATGAAAATGTTAGAAAAGACCGTACCACCTGCTGAAGTTTTACTTGCTAGGTTGTTCTTGACGGCGGGGCTTGTACTCAGGTTGATAGGAGCAGCTGTGGGGTGTGTGACAGGAAACAAATCACATAAATTTCTTTGGAAATCATCAGTCGCTAGGTTGAGGGCTTTACTGGGCATCCAAAGGTGTCACCAGGGGTGGTGATGTGAAGATAGGGATAGACGCTCATATTCTCGGGAAAAACAAGGGTGGCGTTGAGAGGTATGTGAAGAACTTAGTAGAACTTCTCCCCAGGCTGGCTCCATGGAATGATTACATCATATTTATTTCAAATAATTGGCAACCCAAACGCCCCTATACTGATAATGTTACCTTTTGTACCCTGCCGATAAGTGATCCGCTTGTCCAACGTTCTTTTATTTTGCCAATTCTTTCGAGGTATTTTTCCCTTGTCCTGTTGCATGTCCAGCGCATCAGCCCGCTTTGGTGCCCGGGTAGGATTGTAGTGACCATTCATGATCTCGTCCAAGAGAAAGATCCTCTCAAATACCACGATCTTAGGAATCAGCTTGTAAGGATGTTCACTCCCTTAACGGTTCGAAAAGCATCTAGAGTACTTACCGTAAGTGCCACTATTAGGGACGAAATAATTAAGCGGTTTGGTTTACCTGCACATAAAGTGGTAGCAGTCTACAATGGTATTGACCACGATCTTTTTTATCCGGGTTCGAGTTCCAATTATATTGACCCTACAATGCAAAAAGATGCTCACCCCTACATTCTGTATGTTGGCGCCATCGAGCCACGAAAAAATCTCGAAGTAGTATTGAAAGCATTCAAGTTTTTTCTAGAAAACGAAGGTGCAAAGGCTGACTTTCTAATGGTTGGGTCTGTGCGTGATAAGGGATACTTTGGGGATATCCTTTCTCTGGCAAAAATACTGGGAATAAAAGATCACGTAATATACAAGGGTTACGTATCTGATGACGATTGTGTGGAACTGATTCGTGGAGCTAGAGTATTTATTGCTCCATCTAAGTACGAAGGTTTTGACCTTCCTCCGTTGGAGGCCATGGCGTGTGGTACCCCCGTATTGACTTCAAACATTCCGGTTCACAGGGAATTTCTTTCAGGTGCGGCAGTTTTTTTTGATCCCGGATCACCTGAGATGCTATATATAGAAATCAGAAAAATCTGGAACAACCAAGAGAAAATCGAATATTTTCGGCAAAGAGGAATAAAACAGGCAAAGAAGTTTTCCTGGGAAAGGGCGGTGTGGAAGATAGCTCAAGTTTACTCCGAAGTAGGCAAAAACAGGACAAGTTCATAAGCAAGTTAGGCCACTACTTATTCGACGCAGGTAAACAAGCGGTATTGATTCATCGATTAGCCCATTTCTTTTATAGGAGTAATTTAACTTTAGTGGCATCGCTGCTGAGAAGAATAAATATTATTCTTACAGGGGCGGACATTCATCCCGGTGCCAAGTTTGGAAAAAAAGTTGAAATGATACACTCGGTAGGTGTAGTGATCGGTGAGCATGTCGTTGTCGAAGATTTCTGTGAAATTTATGGTGGGGTAGTTCTGGGGGGAAGAGGAGGAACGATTGAGGTTGATGGTCAACCCAGGATTGGAAGCAATACGGTAATTTGCAGCGGGGCGATAGTTCTTGGCCCTATTTCTGTGGGAGAAAACGTGACAGTAGGAGCAGGTTCGGTAGTTTTGCAATCAGTCCCGGATAACAGTCTTGTAGCAGGAGTTCCAGCTACGATAAAAAAACGTACTGAAAGGACTGCCAGTACCACAAATAAAGAAAGGTGATTTCATTGAATCAGCGCAGCGTGTTTTACTTCATTTTATCTCTTTTTTGTACCTCTTGTTTTTTAGGCAGCGTTCTGGGTGAATGTGTTTCCCCTGATAGATTACGTGTTGCAGATGTGGATGGGTGTGCCAGTGTGTGCAATGCAATATGTTATGTTAATGCCGGGAGGGTTGAGAATAGAGTCAATAAAGGTATTTTCGGAACAAACCTGGAATGGATAAATTGTGGGAATGGAATCTGGAATCCGAACAAAGGACTCTTAAGAGACTATGTTAAGCTGGCAAGAGAACAGGGTATCAGCGTTGTCCGGTTTCCAGGCGGTACCTTTTCAGACTTTTATCACTGGAGAAATGGTATAGGAACTAGAAACTTGCGGCCAGTTATACCTCACTTTACTGACCCAGGAAAATCTCCAAATTGTTTTGGTACGCCGGAGCTGATAATGTTTTGCAGGGCTATTGGTGCACAGCCTCTTTTAACTGTAAATGCCGGAACCGGAACAGCTGAAGAGGCGGCATCATGGGTGAAATATTGTAATGTTATAGAAGACAAGCGGCGCACATCCGATGGACTTAGCGAACCAGTCGGTGTAAAGCTATGGGAAGTAGGAAATGAACTCTACCTCTCAGGTTCAGATCCGGAAAAGCGTATTACGGTGGATTCTACCACGTATGCACACAGGTTCCTAAAGTTTGCAAGAGCCATGAAAAAAGTCGACCCTTCTATTTCAATTGTAGCAATCGGGGTGGCTCATTCATACAACGTTCCTTTCGGTCCTTACAAAAACTGGAATGAAAAGCTGCTATCCCTGGCATCAGGATCAATTGACTACCTTTCGCTACACAACGCTTATTCTCCTGTGCTGGTTGGCGATTATCCCGATAACCCTCAGGATATATATCAAGCAATGTGGGCTTTCCCAATAGCTGTAGATTCAGACTTGAAAATGACGGAGAAGGTCCTCTCAAAGTACAATAAAGGTAACACCATAGGGATAGCAATTACAGAATGGGGTCCTTTCTTTTCCATATCAGATCCTCGATGGATCGACCATAATAAAACACTGGGGTCAGCGGTCTACGTTGGTCTGGTTTTGCAAGTATTCATGAAACACCCGGCAGTTAAGATTGCAAACTATTTTAAGTTTACTGACAGGAGTTTCATGGGGTGGGTGTCATATGATCACAAACCTAAGGTGCCTTTTTATGCTCTGGAGATGTTCACGAAGCATTTTGGATCATTGCTTGTGGAATCACATATAACTTGTGAAAGTTATAAATCAAAACGTGTTGGGTTCGTAAGGAGCATCGATAAAGTTCCTGAACTTTCAGTGGTTTCATCGATAAACCCTTCGAAAGATAAATTGTACGTAAACATAATCAGTAGATGCTGGAAAAAAAGGTACCAAGTGAATCTCCACATAAACGGGTTTGATGTGAGGGAGAAAGACGTGACAATATGGCAACTGAGCGGAAAGAGTGCCCTGTCAAACAACGGTCGTGATTTGCCCCCCGATTGGCCCATAAGGTACGAGGAGCCTCTGCCAATAGATAGGTCAGCAATAAGAATAAGTAAACTTAGTTATAAAATTGGAAATCCACTGGAAATACCACCTCATTCCATTGTCACGGTGGAGTTCTCAAGAGGGGAGGATAAGAATTGAGAGCGATTTTAAAAACCGGTCTTCTATATTCCAGTAAAACGAAGCTATTAGAAGGAAGTTGTAACTGCTTAAAAATTTTTATCTTATTTGTACCATTGCTACTTGTCGGTTGCGCCACACATCATGGTATTACGATTCAGCAATTTGGTAAAACGCCTGTAACATTTAATGGGGATACTAGCTTGCTACCAAGAGGAATTGCTGATTTCACTGTTAGCCCAGGAGATGTATACAGAGTTGAGATTAATCAAGCAAATATTACCAAGGGTTCATTTCGCATAGAAGCGAACACAACACTTCGGCTTCTTGTTTCTTTCGAAAGAGGCAATTATCGTATAATGCCAGGTGACAGGATTAAAGTAGATTTTATCGCTGACTCTTCCTTAAATTTCGAGGCAGGGGTTAGACCAGACGGAAAAATTACGATTCCCCGCATAGGAGAAATTACCGCCAAGGGAAAAACCACTGAGCAATTGGCAAAAGACATAGCTCGGGCATGCGAAAAGCAAGTCAATGACCCACGTGTGACGGTATCCCTCGTCGGTATGAATAGGACTGCTATAAACAATATTAGTGGGGAATTTGTAGTGTCACCCGACGGAAAAATTATCGTTCCTCTTCTTGGAGAAGTGCAAGCTAAGGGGCGAACACCTAAGGAACTTTCAGAGCGGCTAACTATTCTTGCAAGGAGAAAATTAGGAAACAATTTTAGGATAGACGTGATCCCCAGGCGTCTTGTTCCTAGGAGTCTGGCGAGTTACGATAGAACTGTTACAGTTACTCCTTCGGGAGAGATAATGCTTCCGCTAGCTGGAAATATCAAGGCTATTGGTCTTACCTTACCTCAGCTTAGAGCAAGAATTCGCAGCGCAGTTCAAGAACAGTTTGTCAACCCGATTGAGGTTTCTCTTACACTAATTTCATCGGTAAAAAGGGTAGTATACGTCGGTGGGGAAGTCAAAATTCCAGGGCCATATCCTCTCGCTGATTCAATGACCGTACTCAAGGCAATCATGGAAGCTGGTGGAACAACGCCGGAAGGTGATCTTAACAGCGTGGTTTTAGTTCATTATGACAAAGAAGGGAAACTTATTATTTATAAAACCAACCTAAAAGAAGTTTTGGAAAATAACAAGCAATTACAGGATCTTGCGTTGGCACCTCAGGATGTCATATACGTTCCGAAATCTGGCGTAAGCAAGGCAAACCAATTTATTGATCAATATATTAATAAGATGTTACCTTTCACCAAGACTGTAAACTATAACTACGACTATAACGCAAATTTGGACTAGTAAGGTGATTCCTAAATATTGTGTCAAAAATAAGCAAAAGCACAGTCATTGCGATCCCGCACCCACTTCCTGCGAATTGTAGGAGCAATGCAAATAGTCGTATTTGAAGTAGGTGCGGGAGAAGTAATCTCCAAGATTTTGATATTCTAAGGAGATTGCTTCATTCTCTGCCTTTGACAGACTCATTATAATGACAGAATGTTGCAAGTATTTTTTAGGAATTGGCCCACTAGTAATTCCTCCTTTTATGGAAGACTCGGAGTCGTTAAGAAGACAGCAATTTATAACACTATCTATACCTATGAACTGCTTGAAGCTCTCTAAGGATCCAGTATTGTATGGGTATGAAAGTCTCTAAAACAAAAATGTATGGAAGCCTGCCGGCAGCGCTTATATTTGTGCTTGTTTGGGGATACTTGGGACAGGCTGCATCTTTTAACCTGTCAGGCTCCTGGCACTTGGTTGCTAATGGGAAGAGCTACGTACTTGAGTTAACCCAGAGAGGAAAGAAAATATTTGGCACTCTTATACCAGTAAACAATAGCCGGCGATTGGATAGCACGGTAGCCGGGTCCGTATGGGATGGAAGGGTTAGTTTCACCACGATGAACCAAGAACATTCAGTGGTTTTGAAATTTGAAGGTGTAGTAAGCGGCTCTGGAAATAGCATGGCAATGTCCGGAACGTTCAGTTACAATTCCATGAGAAACAGAAGGTGGTACGCAATAAGATGGTAATTCTTTGCAGGCTATTTTTTTCTCGCAAGTACAAAAAGGTTCATACCTGACCCATCGTAGCGCACATCTAGGTTAGGTTCTCCTATGATGGAAAACTTCCTTTTTCGTGCCCACCTGAAGAAACACTTGAAAACAGGCACCTGATCTCGGATTTTCCGTTGTACTTTTTTCATCATTGCCATCCGAACGTTTTTATCTTCAGAACCGTAAGTGTGGACCTCGATTATGCTGAATCCTAGTTCGGTGAGCTTCTCGCAAATCACCTCACTCCGAAAGTATCCTAGGTGTTCCCAATAAGATTGTAGCCCAACCCACTGACTTCCTTCATCGAAAAATCGGTCGAAGTTCGGGACGGTAATTGCCAAGTACCCGTCTTTTACGAGGTACCCGTGTAGCCGTTCTAAGGCTACAGCTGGTTCTTTTAGATGTTCAAGGACATCAAATAGAAAAATTACATCAAAAAAATCATTGTTGAGGTTAGCTTCTTCTATCGGACAATTTAAAACTTCTATATTGTACTGTTCTCTGGCAATCTTGCAGGCAGCCTCTGAGATTTCGATTCCAAGAACTTCGGCTCCTTTTTCCTTGAGTAAAGCAAGTGTTCCCCCAGCAGCACAACCTACGTCTAATATACGTTTCCCTCGGAAATCCGAAAGATGCTTCCGTAACCTCTGTAGCCTCGGGCAATATTGAAGATCGACTATTGCCTGAGCATAATTAAAGTAATCCTGATAGGTTTCACTGTCCTGGAAGTAGTCACTGCCATAATAAGATGTAAGGACCTCCTGGGAAGGTCTCTTATAGAGGAATGCAAACGAGCAATCTTTGCACTGATAAACTGGGAGACCATCACCCCTCTTCGTCAAAAAAACAACATTTTCAGAGAAACACAACGGGCATCGGTTTACATATTCAAGAGTTTGTTTTGATATTTTTGGTGGCATAATAGTCCGTCAGCAGTCAGCATGCTCTCCTTTCGTTGCCTTTATTTTTATATTATGGCGCATTTTGCCAAAATAGCGCAATAGTTCTTTCTCCTATTGATTTCTGGATTCTCTACAATAGGCCCCAAAAAAATGAGAAAAAGTGCTATCCTTTTTCATTGAGCTTATCTCTCTCGATAATTTTACTAGAATAACCAGCATAAATGCTGATTGAGGAGAGATAAGCTTTTTCTTCATAGCCGCACTAGAAAATCTGATTTTCTACCCAGAGTTGTAAGAAATTTCTGGTAAAACGTTCTTGTTGTTAAGTGATTTGCATGAAAAATTTGAAAAATCATGGCTGAAATTTTATGATCTAGGTTTGAAAATGGCTTTCAAGCAGAACTTAGAGGAAAAAAGCGCAAAAGGTTTGCGCGAGGAGAAGAGTTCTTAAAAAGGCATCAGTATGATTCGCAGATCTAGTATCTTTCGGCAACAACAGTGATTTCATATCAACTTTAACTTCGTTAACTTATCGACTGGAGGTGTGAAATTGAAGAAAAAATTGACAGGTTTTTTCGTGATGGTTTCAGTTCTTGCATTGATACCGGCAGGATTTGTTTTTTCAAAAACACTGTCTCATCCCATCATTAGCCGGATAATTCCGTGGAAGAGCACCGGTATCAAGTATCATGAGAAAAATTGTGATGCATCTTATACTTTCAAAGGTTGGGTTTTTACCCAGATTGCTCACATGGGAAAGCAAGGACATAGCACAAATATTCCTAGCCCGGGTTTTCACATTCCCGGATATGGATCAACAGGAGGTTCTTCTGGTGGCTGTGACTGCATTACAGCAAAAACCACGGGAAATGGATACTACTATTATGATTCCATTGGAAATTTGGATACTTACATGAGTAATGATGGTACACTGATTGCCGTATGGGCATATCTGGATGCATCCAATGGTAAAGTTGTATCAAACGGGTACTATTATCGCTGTTTGGCTCGAAACAACTCCCCATTGAGAAATAGCAAGATTCACAAGATTGACGATCCAATTATGCAAAATACGTACGATAGCAATGGCAAGCCCATA
>JALSTM010000025.1 GCA_026983715.1 Desulfobacterales bacterium | reverse complement strand
CCTTAATTACTTACCTGAATCCGTGACGTGACCTTATGGCTAATTTGTATAGCTTGTCTAAATCGCTCACTATTGACTACATAGCCAGGATAGATTATTCTCCACCTTGTCAAGTAATCTTTTTACGCCCTGCGGGTCGTTCACTTGCACCGCATCTTCGGCGTCATCGCCCGCCGGATATAGCGTACTATAGTCCGTCGGGCTCTTCCTTGCATCTGCGGCCCAGGGAACGATCACGGATTCAGGACTTTGCTTGCCAATGGGCTCCTGCACGTCATGCCCCCCAGATCTGCTCAGGGGCAGGCTTCATCCGGCATTCAGTGAGAGAATCGTAGATTCCGGCTCTACGTTTTGCTCCGGATGGAATAACGGTTTCTGGATTCTTCTTAGTAGTCTCTTTTTGTTGTATCGGGGTTATATAAATCGGAATTAATCAGAGTTTCCTCAAGAAATTCGATCCTTGTGTTGCCTGAAGTCCCTCATCCAAAAGCTCTGTTCTCTACTTGCTAATATTTACAACTTAAAAATTTATCTGTATAGTGAATATTAAGATAGGTTATTTCTCGTGATCATAAACCCCTGATCCCTTTAAAAGGAAGGCAATGATAGCTTCCTCTTCTTTTTCCCAGGAAAGTTTTCTTAATAATCTGCCACTGCCTTTGCTCATTTTTGACTCGCAAACTCTTAAGATATTGGAGACAAACGAAAGCTTCCTGGAATGGGTTTCCACTGAGGATCACAGGGTTAACGGTGCTTCCATTATAGAGTTTATAGCTAACCCCAGAAAAGAAATAGCCAGGATCCTTTCGGAACTTCAAAACGTAAAAAGTGTTACATCTGATGCGATTGCTTTCCAACACGCCAACGGCAAATACATGCTCGCCGAAACTGTCTGGAGTAAAATTGAAGATCCTGATAAAGATAAAATCCTCGTGATTGTGAAGGGTGAAATCGAAGGGGGCCGATCGGATGTATCACTAAGACAAAGAGATCAGGCACTGGAAACTCTGGCTTCCATCTCTCAGCGTCTTCTACGCAGCAGAAACATAGGCAAAATTTTCAGCGACATGCTACTGAATCTCGGGGCAATTTTGAACCTTGACCAGATATGCTTTGTAAAAGTCTCGAAAAGACACGGCAGGATACTTAAGCTAACTTTAAAATATTTCTGGAAGAGAAAAGGCGGCACGCTGCAAAAGTGCGAGAGGAGCCAGGAACCCGATTCGAGCTTCGTAATACCCAAAAGCTGGCTCAACGCACTAAAAACGGGCCAGGAGATAGTGGGAACGGTTGACTCGTTTCCCGAAAGCGAGAAAAGCTTTTTTGAACACTTCGATACCAACTCGGTGCTCCTCGTTCCTGTGTTTGTGGAAAACACCTGGTTTGGCTTTCTTGTGTGCCTAGACGATCAAGAAAAAAGAATATGGCAAGACTTTGAAATTGAGATCCTTCATACTGCCGCTAACTTGATGGGGGCAGCCCTAAAACGCCAGAAGATGGAAAACGAAATCCTCAAAGCTCACCAGGATGCAGAGAGAGAAGCTATAACATTGCGTTCCATGATAAGTGGCATGGACGGAGGAGTAATTCTCATCGACCAAAACGATGTCCTTATGGAAGCGAGCGATTGGTTTTGTCACCTGGTGGGAAGGGCAAGCTGGGATTTGGCTGGTAACAGGCTATGGGATATCGGTCCGGATTTATTCGATGAAAAAATAGAAAACATCATAAGGGATTTCAAGTCATCAAAAGAGACAGAGAAACAGGTAGTGGAAAAATCTTATAAGGATATGAAGCTTTCCATGCGTTTGCAGCCCATCAGGAGTTCTTACGGGTACCATGGAACCATTATAAACTTGACCGACGTAACACACCTTGTTGGCGCCAGAGAAGCCGCCGAAGAGGCCAACGTAGCAAAAAGCAGGTTTCTAGCCAGCGTGTCTCATGAACTTAGAACCCCGCTAAACGGGATCATAGGCATGACTGACCTGGCGCTAAGCTCGTCAACGGGCAACGAAGAGATTGAAGAATACCTCCAGATTATTAAGAGGTCTGCAAACGAACTTCTGAGACTTATTAACGATATACTGGACTTTTCGAAGCTTGACACTGAGACTCTAAAGTTACACCCCGTAAATTTCAGCCCTCACGACCTTGTACAAACCCTAGTAGAAATAATCGAACCCCAGGCCGTCGCAAAGGGAATACATTTCTGTTATTCCATGTCTTCCGATGTGCCATTGTTGCTCAAGGGTGATGTTGAAAGAGTTCACCAGATCATGCTAAATATACTGGATAATGCAGTAAAATTTACTGACACGGGGGAAATACATTTTAATATCGAAGTGGAAGACCACATAGAAGAACAGGTACTATTAAGGTTTACAGTAAAAGATACCGGCATCGGTATTCCTAGGGAAAAGGAAAATGAAATTTTCGAACCCTTCTCGCAGGTTGACGACTCCCTTGCCCGTCGTTTTGGAGGAACAGGCCTTGGCCTGGCCATATGCGAAAAACTCGTAAAAATCATGAACGGTGAAATATGGAAGGAAGATAACACCGAGGAAGGTACCACGTTTCACATAATTTTGCCGTTTGAGATAACCGAACTTGAGGAAGGTATTTTCGAGGAAGGCAGTGGTATTGCGGATCTGAAGATCGTTGTAATCGGAGCATACGGAGCTAAAAATTTCGACTGGAACTCACTTAAGGCTTTTCTCCTTAAATCAAGAATTTCCTACCATTTCTTTCCCAGTATCGATCAGTTTAGAAAAGCCATTAAAGACGAAAGCTTCGAACAAGACCTTCCCCTTGTTATATTTGTATTTTTGCAGGAAGAACCGCCCGAGCAATCAGCTTACGGTTTTTCCATAAAAAAGGAACTTAACCTTTCACCCGTGACCCTCATAGGAGTCCGTACAACATCAACTTCAGAGGATCTGAGCCACGAGCTCAGAAACTCTTTTGATTACCTTATTTCTTCAAGGTTCAAACACAATGAAATAAAGGCTTTGTTAGAAACTATCGTAAAGGATCAGCTTGTTGACAAAATCGATGCCGGTGCAGAAAAAACCGACGAACCTTCCCCGGCCGTGGAAAGTGGCTCCCAACTTTCTCCCCATATCCTCCTTGCAGAAGATAACCCCGTAAACCAGCGTCTAATACAAATCCTACTCCAGAAACACGGCTACCGAATAACCACAGTTTCAAACGGGGTAGAAGCTCTGAACAAGCTGAATGAACAACCCTTCGACTTGATAATCGCAGACATCCAAATGCCGGAGATGGACGGAAAAGAACTGGTAAAAAGAATAAAGAAAAACGATAAATGGAGCCACGTACCTGTAATAGCCATGACGGCCCACGATTCTGCAGAGCTTGAAAACAATAGAGATCAATTCGAGGTAGATGAAATATTGAAAAAGCCAGTTCATCCAAAGGATGTTGTAAAAACAATAAGAAAATGGTTGAGGAACTAACAGGTACTTTCATATAAGTAATCGATATCACCGATGCCAAGCCAACTGTATGCTTTGATATTGGAGAAAATGTGATAATTTGCACAAAACTTGTCCCGTATGTTATCTGCTTTCATCAAAACAAAATAAGAAAATTGAGACCTTAATACATGGTCTGTTTTCAAGGCAACTTTTGGCCTCGCAATAATCACCTGGAGCATCCCGTGAAGAATTTACATGTGCGAGCTTGATTCCAAGTAAATTTAATTATATATAAAAAATGTCCGTGCATGGAGATCATGCTACTACACTATGTGTATATTTTCTCATGCCGGTCATCGGAATCTCTATCTCGTATTGGTTGAAGAGCCACAGTGTTCGTTTGCTTTTTAAAGATTACACTACAAGGAGGAAAAGATGGCAAATCGTTACGTCGATAACAAGAATGGCACGGTAACAGACGCTGAAACTAACCTGATGTGGCAGCAGGGTTCTTCTGAGCGAATGATGTGGCATGAAGGTTTTGAGTATGTAGAACAGCTAAACGCAGAAAAATTTGCAGGTTATTCCGACTGGAGATACCCGAGCAAGGAAGAGCTTTCTACGTTATTGCAAGAGGAGGAAAACCTTAAGACTCGGCTATACCTTGATCCAATTTTCAGACCAACGAAGTGGTGCTGGACATCAACCCGTAGAGAACATCACATGGCCGTTTATGTTGACTTTTACTACGGTGGTGTTTATCGTATGCAAGAGAAGTATGCGAACTATTTCGTCAGGGCTGTTAGGGACGCAAAGTAAACACTCACTTAATTTACTCCTTTTCAGGGTACGCATGTGATTAAAACGTCATCAGACGTTCTAATATAGAGCGGAAAATTGGGATTATCCTATTTTTCCCTTTTGCTGTTAACCTACCAGGAAAAGGAGGTATAGCCATGCCAGTAATTATAACCAACGACAAACCGATGGGTGTTTGGAAACCTGTTCCCCTGCGAGAACAGATGAGAGAAAAGGGGGAAAATGTACCTGGCTTGCAGGTTACCCCCGGGGAGAAGCTTACCCTTTCCAGCATCAAGGCAGACGTAGGTTCTCACACAGGCCATGTACAACCCCACTACAAGATGCTGGAGAAAGCCGAAGAGCTACTTATCCAGGCCATCAAGGACGAACTCATTGTAGATGGTGTCGTTTTCCGTGTCGGTGACGACATGAATCTTACTATGACCCACACTAGGGGCACGGGAGACGAAAAAATACATAAACTAGCCTTTGATACTTTTTTAGAAGCAGGGAAGATTGCGCAGGAAATGAGTCTATACGGTGCGATGCAGGACATACTGGTTTCGGAGTTCTCCGGTAACGTACAGGGGATGGGACCCGGGGTGGCTGAATTGGAATTCACTTTGAGGAAGACGGAACCGGTAATAGTTTTTGCTGCAGACAAGACATCCCCATATGCATTCAACAGGCCTCTTTACAACATGTTTTGCAGTCCATACAATTCCATAGGTTTAGCCGTTGACCCAAAGTTCTTCGCAGGTTTTAAGTTCCAGATCAAGCATCTCAAAACGGGTGCTGACGGGTTCTTTGTTTCCCCGGAAGAAAGAACTGCCATCAAGGCATTTCTCGGTTCCGAGGAGTATGCGGTTGCGTACGTCTATACCCGGAAGCCAGAAGATGAACCTGTGGCGGTATGTTCAACTACGCGTTTGAGCTTCATCGCCGGCAAATACGTAGGCAAAGATGATCCTGTATGTATAGTGAGGTCCCAGAGCGGTTTACCGGCTGTAGGCGAAGTTGTAAACGCTTTCCATTTCCCTGGTCTTGTGCCTGGTGGGATGCGCGGTTCGTCTCTAAGGCCCCTTATGCCCTGCTCCATATTCAACTGTGACCCTACATACAACGACGGACCACCAAGGGTGATTGGTCTAGGTTTTCAGATCAACCGCGGGGAATTCATTGGGCCAACGGATCTTCTGGGAGACATATCTTTCGACGAATCTAGGCGACTGGCACTTCAGATTGCCGAATACATGCAACGCCACGGCGTCTTTTACCCAGGTATCTTGCCGGACAAGGAACTCGAATACGGTGGCAAACCAATTATTTACAAGATGTACGAGGATCGATTTCCAGAAATATACAAAAAGTTCCGAGAACTAGAGAAAAAACAGACGGAAGCCGAGGCTGAGTTCATAAAAAAAGCCGAAGAGACGTCCTAGGCTGGCGAGGAAGCAAAATTACTGTTCCCCCCTTGAACAAGGGGGGACAAAAATCAAGGGGAGGAAAATTGAGCCAGTAGGTTGCTCAGTTTCTCCAAATCAAAAGGTTTGTAGACAACTCCATCTATAAACTTCATTTTCTGGTCTTCTTTTTCTATTTCCGATCCCCAACCGGTTAAGAGGAAGACTCTCGTCTCCGGCTTTTCGGATTTAATCTTTTGCGCAACTTCCCACCCTGTCATCCTGGCCATGCCAAGGTCGGTAAAAACTACGTCAAAAGGTCGGTTGAGAAACATTTTTACTCCCTCGTGTCCCGAAGAAGCCACTTCCACCTCATATCCTCTCTTTTCCAGGAACAAGGCTAATATTTCCCTTACATCAGGCTCGTCCTCAATCACAAGAACCCTGATGATGCCACCTCCGGTTATCATGATTTCTTGCTCTTCTCCCACCTCGGGGACTTCCTCCTTGTAACCACTGGGTAAAACAATTGATACCCTTGTACCCTTCCCCGCTTCGCTGGTTATATTTATATCACCCTGATACTTCTTGGCGATACCGTATGCAACAGAAAGTCCCATACCGACTCCTACCGTGCCCTTCGTGGAGAAAAGAGGCTCTATGGATCTTTTTAACGTCTCGGGGGTCATCCCCTTGCCGGTATCCGAAATAACTATCTCGACAAACTTATCCGATTTGCGCTCTCCCGTAATACTAATACTTCCCACGTCATCAATAGCTTCGATGGAATTCACTATTATATTGTTAAAAAGAGTTGTAAGCTCGTTTATATTTCCCACGACTTGCACTTCTTCAGGAAGATCAACCCTGAATCTTACTTCTTTCCCTTCCTTCTGCTTCGCATCTTTCCACAGTGGCTCAGTGAGTTTTATTACCCTGTTGATTATGGCAAGGACGCTTATGTTTATCCACGTATCATCACTGTCTTCAGCTCTTGCAAAAGTAAGCATCTGCTTAACTAGTTCACCGATTCGCCTGCTTCCGAGAAATGCTTGTTGTATCTGGTTTAGAGCAGTTGGAGGCAAGTACTTGGCTCCTTCCATTTCCAGGAGTTGCAAATTACCCATAATCCCGGCAAGCAGGTTGTTGATGTTATGGGCAACCCCACCCGTCATTTCACCAATAGCCTTCATCCTTTCAGAGGAGATAACCTGTTTCTCCATCTGCTTTTGTTCTGTTATGTCGAAGGTAATTCCGTCGAAGTAAAGGACATCTCCGGATTGGTCAAATATCGGATAAAATCGAGTTCTGACCCACACGACATCTTTTTTGTTCCTGGGCACAATCCTATACTGTTGATCAAAAGTGACTGCATGTTCTATGGAGTAGTTGACTTCCCTCGCAACTCTTTCGATATCCCTTGGATGGATCTGCCCCATCCATCCTCTGGCGTCTCCCAAATATTCATCGAGGGAACCGCCGAAAATCTGCTCCATGTAAGGACTAGCTAAAAGAAGGTTACCATTTTTGTCAAATCGGTGTATGTAAAAGCCCCGTCCGTTTTCTATGACGCTCCGGTAACTCTCCTCCGAACTCACGAGCCTGTCCAGGGCTTGTTTCATATCCGTCATATCCCGCATAAAATGGATAGAACAAATCAGCTTGCCTTGAACAACCACTGGTACACAGGTTACAGAGAAACTCTTTCCCCGGGTTTTGGTTTCTAGCTCGTAAACTGGCGTCCTTTTCTCGGGGCTGAACGAATAGATAGAACAGCTAGGTTTAATTGGGCATTCACCCAGAAGATTCAAAAAGGACATACCTTCCGAGTCCCCATTGCAACTCCCTATAAACGCACTGCCCGCAAGGTTGGACCATGCGATCTTTTTCTTGGGATCAACAACAAACACGAGGTCGGGTATCTCGTTGAAAAGCATTGTACAAACATCAATTATTCCCTTGAGCGACTCCGAAGCGTCCTTGCCAAGAGTCCCTGATAAATCGCGGAAACAGGCCACAAATCCAATAGTTTTTACACCTGGAGTTTCGCTCGTATCCTTAATGGCATGAAAATCAACCGCTACCTTTTTTTCATATTCACCGTCTCCTACTGTAATATAAAAACTGGCATCCTTGCCTTTTTCTGCGATATCAACAAGGGCATCTTCCCACTCATCTGGGTTGTCACCAGGCTTGAGGTTGATAAGAGACTTACCAACAATCTCATTCGCAGGTACCCCCAATATTTTCGTCGCAGACTCGTTCCAGAAAAGCACGGTAAGATTGGGAGTCAAAAAACAAACACCTTCCTCAATATTTCTGAGGGTCGTGTTAAAAAATAGATTTTCTGCTTTAAGTTTTAATCCCTTCATCTAAATTCTGGCATATGAGTTTTGTTACAGAATGTTCACAACTCTTGAGGAACATTCTTATTTTCTTTCACATAATTCTACCAGTACCCCGAACGTTGACTTGGGATGCAAAAAGGCTATTTTTGCTCCGCCTGCCCCCACTCTGGGTTTTTCATCTATCAGTTTGATTCCTTTTTCCTTCAGTTCCTCCAAGGCTTTCTCGATGTCTTCCACGCGAAACGCGATATGCTGGAAACCGGGACCTCGCTTTTCCAGGAACCTGGCGATCGGGCCATCGGGAGATGTTGATTCCAGCAACTCCACTTCGCTATCGCCCACGGGAAAGAAAGCAGTGGTTACCTTCTGTTCTTCCACAGTTTCTTTCCCAGCAAATTCCAGGCCAAGTATTTCCTCGTATAATTTTCTGGCATCCTCTATCTTTTCAACAGCTATTCCGATATGGTCAATTTTAAGTATTTTCATGCTATTCCTCCCTATTGTTGAATAGTAACATCTAATCCAATTCTTTTAAGCAGTTCCCTTGCTGTCGAATATGGATCATTTTCCCCGGACATTATTTCATCGATTATGTCTTCAAAAGAATCCCCTGACATAAACTTTTCCTGTAATAGTTTTAGCAGGGTACTTTCAACTAGACTCAAAATCTCCTCTTTAATTCTTTTTTTTCTTTTTATCTCCAATTCCCCCGATTCCTCCAGGTAAGCCCTGTGTCTTTCAAGGGCAGCGGCAAGATCGTTGACACCTTTCCCTTCAACCGCTACCGTTTTTATTACCGGAGGTACCCATTTTCTATCCTTTGCTTGCTTATCCTGTTCAAGCCTCACATTAATTTCGGTTTCCAGTTGATCTGCGCCGGGGTGGTCTGCCTTGTTAATTACGAATATGTCAGCAATTTCCATAACACCCGCTTTCATACTCTGGATGACGTCCCCCATCCCTGGCACAAGCACAAGGATGGTGGTATCCACAATCTTTATCACGTCTATTTCGTCCTGGCCTACCCCCACTGTTTCGATTATTATAATGTCCTTTCCAAAAGCGTCCAGGGCTCTTACCGCATCGTTGGTGGCCCGTGCAACCCCTCCAAGGTGTCCCCTCGTAGCCATACTCCTTATGTAGACTCCCGGATCGAGGCATAGGTTACTCATCCGCACCCGGTCACCCAGAACAGCCCCGCCTGTAAAGGGACTTGAAGGATCCACGGCTATAATACCTACCGTGTAACCCTTTTTTCTCAACACCTGGGTCAACTTATCGGTAAGGGTACTTTTACCAGCCCCTGGTGAACCGGTAATCCCTACTACGTAGGCATTTCCCGTATGAGGGTAGAGCCTACGCATTTCCTCGTAAGCCCTTTCATCATCGTCTTCCAGCCATGATATGAGGCGAGCAAGAGATTTTACCGAACCATCCAGAATACCTTCAGCAAGTTCCATCTCAGCGATATCCCTAGAACCTACTTTTTCCGAACATTTTGTTTTATAAAGTCAACAATCTTCTGGGTGGGTGTACCGGGACCGAAAATCTCCGCCACGCCGGCTTCTTTCAGCTTCGGGATATCTTCCGCAGGGATGATTCCTCCGCCCACAACCAGTACGTCAGCCAGGCCGTTTTCCCTGAGAAGTTGCACTACCTTCGGAAAGAAATAGTTGTGTACTCCCGAGAGGCTACTGATACCCACGACGTCCGCATCCTCCTGGATGGCCGTTTGTACTATCATCTCAGGGGTTTGTCTCAACCCGGTATAAATAACTTCCATACCGGCTTCCGCAAATACTCTCGCCAGGAGTTTAGCACCTCTGTCATGACCATCCAATCCCGGTTTGGCTACAATGACTTTTATCTTCCGATCCTTACCATTGCTCATTTACGGTTCCTCCGTCGTCAGCTACCTTACATTCTTTTCAAGCATCACATTTATTAAACAAATTCCTTCGGCCGGTATTCACCATAAACGTCACGCCACACGTCACATATTTCCCCGACGGTGGCTCGAGCCTTCACCGCCTCGATTACCGCAGGCATTACGTTTTCGTCAGATTTTGAAACTTCCCGCAATTTCTCGAGGGCTTCTTTCCACTTCTTCTGGTCCCTCTCAGCCCTGAGTTTCTTGAGCCTTTCGACCTGCATTTCGCCAATCTTGGGGTCCACCTTCAGTATGTTCGTAAGAGGAGGTTCTTCCATTACGTACTTATTTATACCGACGTAGATCCTTTCCCCGCTTTCAATTTCCTTCTGAAACCTGTAGGCACTTTCCTGTATTTCTTTCTGAATGTAACCGAGTTCAATAGCCTTCAAGGTCCCGCCCAGTTCATCAATCTTTTTTATGTATTCATCTATCTGGGCTTCTATCTTGTCCGTCAACGCTTCTACGTAAAATGAGCCTGCCAGGGGATCGATTGTCTCGGTAGCACCGCTTTCCTCAGCAACAATTTGCTGAGTTCTTAGTGCCACCGTCACGGCCTGTTCAGTAGGCAGGCAAAGGGCTTCATCGTAGGAATTGGTATGCAGAGACTGGGCCCCACCAAGGGCCGTTGCGTAGGCCTGTAAAGCCACTCGAACTATGTTGTTCAACGGCTGCTGGGCAGTCAGGGTAACACCTCCAGTTTGAACATGGTATCTCATCATCATCGATTTCGGGTTCTTGGCTCCGAACCGTTCTTTCATCACCCTTGCCCAGTAGCGCCTACCTGCTCTAAACTTTGCCACTTCTTCCAGCACATTGGTAAACGCATTAAAAAAGAAGGATAATCTGGGCGCAAAGGAATCCACAGCCAGGCCTCGGTCAATACAGGCCTGTACGTAGGCTATTCCGTCTGCAATAGTAAACGCCATCTCCTGGGCAGCGGTTGCTCCCGCTTCCCTGATATGATACCCACTTATGCTTATGGTATTCCACCGTGGGACATGCTCGTAACAGTACTCTATCAAATCCACCGTTAAACGCATTGTAGGTTGAGGTGGAAAGATATATTGTCCCCTACAAATTATTTCTTTCAAAACGTCATTCTGAACGGTACCACCAACCTTATCGAAGGGAACACCCTGTTCCTCGGCAATTGCAAGGTACATTGCCAGTAACACCGTTGCGGGGGCATTAATAGTCATCGAGGTGGTCACCTTGTCAAGAGGTATACCGTCAAATAGAACTTTCATATCCTCTATGGAGTCAACGGCAACTCCAACCTTTCCGACTTCTCCCATAGATAGCGGATGGTCAGAATCGTATCCGGCCTGGGTTGGCAAGTGGAAAGCAACACTCAAACCCGTCTGGCCCTGTTCCAGTAGGTACTTGAAACGCTTGTTGGTTTCTTCGGCAGTGCCAAAACCGGCGTATTGCCTCATCGTCCACAGCCGCCCCCGATACATTGTAGGTTGAACGCCCCTGGTAAAAGGATACTGGCCCGGAAAACCAAGCTTTTCATTGTAATCAAAATCCTCGATATTTAGAGGCGAATAAAGTCGGTCTACTTCAATACCCGAAATCGTCGTGAACTTTTCTTTTCTCTCTGGGAACCTATCAAGAACTTTCTTCAACGTACCGCCTTCCCATTGTTCCTTCTTTTGTTTAATATCGTTGAGCTTCTTCTTATCAAACATCCCGGCGACCTCCTTGTATGTGGCGTGTAAATCTCTTTTAATTATAACTTGAATAAGTGGGGCGACCCATGAACTTAGGCATAAATTACTTGTACTTTTGGAATCACTTTTTCTATCAGCATTTAGAAAGCAGGTCAACGTAAATATCTAGGTAAAACCCTGATAAACGTTGTGACAACACCTATCTAGCGGATCGATTCCTAAAAAACACGACATCTTCTCATTCCGAGGAGTCTGCCAGAGGCAGACGTCGAAGCAATCTCCTTGGAATATCAAAGTCCTAGAGGTTGCTTGATCGCACTCGACGATTGTGTCCTAGCTTTTGTTTGACACAGTATTCACGAAGCGTCCTGCTATCTCGTTAAATGTTAAACCTGAAGTTTATTATATCTCCATCCTTAACAACGTAGTTCTTGCCTTCCAGCCGTACCTTTCCCTTTTTTTGAGCAATCTGATACGAACCACATTCCTTAAAATCATCGAAGGCAACAACTTCTGCCCGAATAAAACCCTTTTCCATGTCGCTATGGACAACTCCGGCGGCTTTTAAAGCTATTGTTCCGTTTTTTATCGTCCAAGCCCTAACTTCATCTTTCCCAATTGTAAAAAAAGAAATCAGCCTCAACGTATCGTAAGAAACCCTGATAACCCTTTCTTTTGCAAGTGAGTTTAGTCCAAAATCTTCCATGAAGTCCTTCACCTCATCTCCAGATAACTGGCTAAGTTCCATCTCAAGCTTTCCCTTCATGCTCAGGCAAGGACCATAGGATTTTTCAATTTCGTTCGTGTCAACGGCAGAACTTTTGTCTTCTTCCTCGTTCAAAACAATAATCACCGGCTTGGCAGACAGAAATGAATAGCCACGAAGCTCTGGCGCACTGGCAATGTCTTCCGAAAAACGAAGAGGTCTTTCGTTTTCCAGGATCGAAAGTGCCTTCTCGAGCAGTTCTATCTCCCTAGGATTTCCTACTTTACCCTTCTGCCGTTCATGCTTCAACCGTTCAATTCTTTTCTCCACCACTAGGTAGTCGGCAAGGATTAGTTCACTTTCCAGGGCTTCGATATCGTCCATGGGATCAGCATTACCGTACACCGGGTGTTCGAAGCACCTGACTACGTGCATGAGGGCATCCACAGGACGGATATTGTTTAGAAACTCTTCTCCAAGTTCTCTCTTCTTGCTCCCTTCCTCTTTTACAAACGCCTGGTCCACGAACTGCACAGTGGCATAGGTAAGTTTCCTTGGTCTATATTTTTTACCAAGAAACTCTAGCCTTTCATCAGGAACAAAAGCAACTCCAATGTTTGCCCCCCTTGCCTGTTCTCCCACCATCCCCACAGGAAGATTCTGGCCTGTTAGTGCATTGAACAAGGTCGTTTTCCCAGATCCGGGAAAACCAATTATGCCTAGTTTCATATTAAACACCTCAATAAGTTTACGATAAGATTTTCTTAAATTTTAACATATTTTAAGAAGACTCTCAGAGCAAGTGAGAAAAAGTTCAAAAACGCAATTTTTCGCAGTCTGACAAAATTTATAAAAAATTCTGAAATTTTTTCCGAGAGAAAATTAATTGACACGAAATAACGTGGATGCTATTTACATAACTACAACATACTGAAAACTAAAGATTTTTAACCTACTGGAGCCAAAATAGCCGAGGGATAGTTCTCATGCTGGATTTAAAGTTCGTACGAGAAAATGTCGATACCGTGGCAAAGATGCTTACAAACCGTGGCGTTGATCTCGACATAGAAAAATTCAAGGAAGTTGACCGGAAAAGAAGGGAAATTATTAAAGAAGTTGAAGAATTAAGGCACGAAAGACGAGTTGTTTCCGACGAAATCGCCCGACTGAAGAAAAGCGGACAGGGTGCCAAAGAACTAATCCAGAAGATGAAATCGGTATCACAGCGGATTAAGTCCCTTGATAGTGAACTGGAGGGTGTCAACAAGGAGCTTCAAAGCATTATGTTGAACATCCCCAACATACCCCACGAATCGGTACCGGTTGGTAAAGATGAGAAGGACAATCCCGTAGTAAAAAGGTGGGGTGAAAAGCCGGAATTCGACTTCGAACCGCTCCCCCACTGGGACATAGGTGAAAAACTTGGTATTCTTGACTTTGAGAGAGCTGCCAAAATCACCGGCGCTCGTTTTACCCTTTACTGGGATTTTGGTGCCAAGCTGGAACGAGCCCTAATAAACTTCATGCTTGACCTTCACACCAAGAAACATGGTTACACTGAGGTTCTGCCTCCTTTTATTACAAACGCCCAGAGCATGCTGGGAACAGGGCAGTTGCCGAAGTTCAAGGAAGATTTGTTTAAATTGGAAGGCTGGGACTATTACCTGGTACCTACCGCCGAGGTACCAGTAACAAACATTCACAGGTCCGAGACCCTGGACGTGGAAGAGCTTCCCAAGTACTACACGGCATATACTCCATGTTTCAGGTCTGAAGCCGGCTCCTATGGAAAAGATACCAGAGGTCTTATAAGGCAGCACCAGTTCAACAAGGTTGAACTGGTAAAGTTTACCACTCCTGAAACTTCATACGATGAACTGGAAAGCTTGCTGCTGGATGCAGAAGAAGTTTTACAGCTCCTCGGTCTGCCGTATCAGGTGGTCGTCCTGTGCACCGGAGACCTTGGGTTTTCAGCTGCAAAGACCTACGATATCGAGGTATGGTTACCCGGACAGGGAGTTCACAGAGAGATTTCTTCTTGCAGCAATTTCGAAGATTTCCAAGCCCGTAGGGCCAACATCAGGTTCAAAAGGCCCAAGCGGAAGAGCGAATTTGTCCACACGTTGAATGGGTCAGGACTTGCAGTAGGTAGAACGGTGGTGGCGATACTAGAAAATTATCAACAGGAAGACGGCAGCGTAATTATACCAGAGGCACTAAGGCCTTACATGGATGGCATAGATAAGATAACGGCAAAATAGGCAACCTGAAGAAGAAAATTTGGACAAATACTACTTGACAACGTATAATCGTATGTAATTACAGTATTTTGTTTTAAGGGAGGTATATAAATGACAAAAAGTCAATTAATTGAAGAATTGGCAAAGGCAGAAGGCATTACTATCAAGCAGGCTGAGATAGCCGTGAACACGACCTTTGAAAGCATGGAACAGGCGCTCATACGGGGAGAACGAATCGAAATTCGAGGTTTTGGCAGCTTTAAAGTTAAAAAATACGATGGCTACCAGGGGAGGAATCCCAAGACCGGGGAAGTAATAAACGTAAAGCCGAAAAAACTGCCGTTTTTCAAGGTCGGAAAGGAATTAAAAGAAAGAGTTAACGCCAGGAAGCCTGATTAGAAAGGACGGACAGTCGTATGTAACGCTCTAATCATGAAAAAAGAATATATATATATTGAGTATAGCGAGGCCAATCCCGCCCCCGATAAACATAAAGATTTTCTCCTTCGGGACATACTCGCTACCCTGAGGCGTAACAAGCTGAACCAGGAATATAAATGCAATAAGCGAAAGAGTTAAGACGAGAGGCTTAAGCCTCTTTTTGTATATCGTGAACCCCAAAAAGCCGATAGTAACCCCTATAACAATCGGATTTGTCAATAACTTGTGCCAGTCTATGGTGCGAACAAGTTGCATCACCCGACTTAGGTCATATTCCTTGATAAATTGGACAAATTTATCCCACATAACCAGCTCTCACCAATAAGAAAGTATTTAATTCTATTGAACATCTTACCATTAGGCCATATACCGAGGTCAATTTTTTTTGTGGTGCAAATCACTTCTTTGCTCACGGCTGAAACCGTTAGACCAATCAAGCCATTACAAAGAGTGCATGAAGTTATACGTGAGTTGGCAATATTACTTGTTGGCGTTTTTACATGTTCTTGGGACAATTTACCTGCCTAAAAACGACCGGAGACAGTTATCTACAGTGGCGCTTGCATGGACTCCCAGCATTACGATCCGGCTCTTCTTGGGCGATGGATTAGTTCCGCATAGCTCGTGTTCTTCCGCATTTTTATAGAAATCCCCGATTAATTATTCAAATAGCCAAGGGCCTTTCGTACTTCATGCCGCCCCCCTGATCCGGTCAGAGGCAGGCTTAAACCGGTATCCAGTAGAGAGTGTAAATTCCGGCTCTACGCTTAGCTCCGGCCGGAATGATAGATTTGACTGGCTAAATACTCAATTTACCCAAATGTTTTATTTCGTGTTGGCCGGTGTCGGGGTAGCGGCTAGAATACAATCTTAAAATCCGAATATTTCCCCTCGTAGGGCACCTCTTCCACTGTTACATTTTCCACCCTACTGGACGGAGATCCCTTGTAGCACCATGCTATCATTTTATCAACGCGATCCTTTTCACCTTCAAAAAAGGCTTCTACCCTGCCGTCGGGTAGATTCCTCACCCAGCCATTGACACCGTATTCGAAGGCCGCTTTTTGAGTGTAAGCCCTGAAAAAAACACCTTGAACTATACCTTCAATAATTACTCTCACTGCCTTCTTCTCCATTATTCCCTCCCTTGTTCCAGTAGCCTGAGGAATTCCTCTTCCGAAAGCACCGTTACTCCAAGTTTCTTGGCTTTTTCGTATTTTGAGCCGGGATTTTCTCCCACAACCACAAAGTCCGTTTTTTTGCTCACCGAGTTTGAAACTCTACCTCCCAGTTCTTTAACCTTTTGGGATGCTTCACCTCTAGTCATTGACGAAAGAGCCCCGGTAAAAACAAAAGTTTTACCCTCAAGGGGAGTTTCTTGCTCCACAGGTTTTTCTTCGATAACCTCGATCCCAAGTTGAAAAAGATCCTCAATAAGCTTGAGATTCTCGGGGTTTCTGAAATAGTGGTAAATGCTATGGGCAACCTTTTCACCAATCCCGTTGATCGCCATTAGTTCATCCAGCGATGCCGACATTATCCTTTTCAAAGAACCAAACTCTTCGGCCAAAATGTGCGCCATATGTTCTCCAACGTGCCTAATCCCCAGGGCATACAAGAATCTCGCCAGTGTCGGCTTTTTACTTGCTTCTACCGCATTTAAAAGATTCGAAACGGACTTCTTACCAAATCCCTCGAGCTTCTCGAGTTCCTCAGCCCTATCTTTCAACCTGTATATGTCCGAGATATCTTTTAAGAACCCCTTATCAACAAAAAGACTCACGATCTTTTCACCCAATCCATCGATATCCATCGCCCCCTTCGAGGCAAAATGAACTATTGATCCTTTTATTTGTGCCGGGCATCTCACGTTTAAACATCTAAATATACTTTCATCGGGGAGTTTGAAAACTTTGCTTCCACAGACAGGACACTTTTCAACCATTTTGAAGGGCTTTTCTGTCCCCTTTCTCTTCTCCTTCACAACCCTTACCACTTCCGGAATTACGTCACCTGCCCGCTTCACAATAACGGTATCCCCGATACGTATATCTTTTCTTTCGATCTCATCCTGATTGTGCAAGGTGGCACGTCTCACCGTAACACCGCCCACGTTCACCGGTTCGAGTATCGCCACGGGAGTAAGCGCACCGGTACGCCCCACCTGAACCTCTATATCAATGAGACGAGTAACCGCTTCCTCGGCAGGAAACTTGTAAGCAATTGCCCACCTTGGAGCCCTTGTTTTCTCACCGAGAATGCTCTGTTGTGCAAGATCATTCACTTTGACCACAACTCCATCGGTTCCGTAAGGAAGGGTGTGGCGAATTTCCTGAAAATCTCTGCAAAACCTGACTACTTCTTCAATTCCCGAACATTTTTTGACATGAGGGTTAACCCTTAAACCCCATTTTTTAAGAGTCTGTAAAACTTCCCACTGGGTTTTGAACGTGTGCCCTTCAACGAGTCCGACCCCGTAACAAAAAATCTTAAGAGGTCTTGTGGCGGTAATATTCGGATCAAGTTGGCGTAACGATCCCGCTGCAGCATTTCTGGGATTAGCAAAAGGGGGTTCGCCATTTTTTTCCCTTTCTTTGTTCAAGTTTTCAAAATCATCTACGTCCATGTAGACTTCACCCCGGACATCCAAGCGGGATGGCACAGGCGGTGCTTCTGGAGGTCCGAAAAGAACGAGCGGTATGGATTTAATGGTCTTTAGATTAAGAGTTACGTCTTCCCCGGTATACCCGTCGCCCCTGGTTGATCCCCTTACAAACGCCCCGTTTTCATATACCAGTTCCACCGCCAATCCATCGATTTTGGGTTCGGCAACGTATTCCACATCATCGACACCAAGAAGCTTGGTGATGCGATTCTTGAACTCAATTAGATCCGTTTCCCGCATGGCGTTCTCAAGACTGAGCATTGGAACGGCATGCGAAACCGACTCAAACTTATCGAGAGGCTTGAAACCTACCCTCTGGGTAGGGGAGTCGGGAGTAACAAACTCAGGGTGCTTTTCTTCCAATTCTTTCAATTCCCTGAATAGCGCATCATACGCCTCGTCGCTTATCTCAGGGCTATCCAAAACGTAGTAAAGATAGTTATGATAGTTAATCTGCTCCCTTAACTCCAGTATTCGCCTATAGATAGCATCCTTATTCCTGGCACCCATTTACCTGTTCACTCCCTTTTTGAGATTTTTTCACCGTGTTATCTACATCTTCAGTTCTGCAAAACAGTGCTAAATACGCAAAGGAATACAAAAGGTATTTCCCAAAAATCCGTTGCCTAGGAAATATCTCCATTATCAAAGTTCCAGCATTTTCTGGCCGCTTTAAGCAGTCCGAAAGCCCCTGTTAGCATCATATCTCCGTAAGGCGCAACGAAATCAAAGCCAAGGCTTTTAACCAGGTGCCTGCGAGGACCCGTCACAGCGACGTAACAGTGATCTCCTGCTACACAGGATGAAAATCCTTCACCATACGCACAACCGTGTCCCCCGTCTTCAAAAACTTCTTCGTTCGTTAACTCTCCTGCCCTGAATCGATCCAGATGTTCCAATAGCTTTTTTGCCGAAAGCAGCCCGGTATGATGTTCATAGATCCCTTTGACCTCTTCGCCAACTATTATCGCCGCAACGGTATGAAAGTTACCCACATTTAGTATAATCAAGCCCTCGTCTTTCTTTGCATTCACCTTTTCATCGCAGAGCGCACCAAGAATTGCTGCAGCTCCTGTATCCATAACAATGGAGTTCTCAACGCTTTCCTTGACCGCCCACATCCTGGTCATAAAAGGTGGTGGTTCCTTTGACCATAGGTCATCAATTAGTCCTCCCCCTGCGAGGTAATTTCGCCAGTAAGCAAATCTAAAAGCCCTGTTACTTCTCTTTGGCGAGTATCCATGATCTTGAACGGCAATCGCATAGTAACGAGGCAACTTCACATCGAATTGTGACAGCGCTAAATCGAGAGCCCTTGTATCCACGTCCGCCATGTAAATTCTAACTGCATCTCCGGGAGGATCAGGTACGATTTCAACCCCCATTTCCTTGACCACTTCCAGGTTATCATGAATGGTCAATGCGGGTTTTTCCTGTGCGTAGACAGGATATCCGGCTTTTAAGTGAGCTTTTATCGCCTTGCTGGTGGGTCCTCCTCCCATGGTAGTTCCGCAAAGGGCTATTGGCAAACCCTTCGAGATTGCCTCCCTTATCCTGCCAGCGACGATACGGGTTGGAGAAGGCAAGATCATCTTTACACAATTTTCTATGTTCTTGCCCCTTTCCCATAAGATTATGTCCTGGGTTCCTCCCCCAACATCAATTGCCATTATGGAATCATTATTGCGGCCACCGTTTTTCACATCGTTCACCTATAGAGATCCTGAAGATTTGTTTCAACGTTCAAAATAATATTAGTCATCAATTTCCTATTATCAATAAACTTCTTAGATCTAAAACCAGGTTTCCATTTCATCTCAAAAAGTTCATCGGATACCAGGAGAACAGGGGCAATATCAACACCCCTGAATGCAGCCACCTGCAAAAGTGCAGACGTTTCCATGTCAACCGAAAGGGCACCCTGTTGTTGGTAGTTCGTGACCTTGGATGCCATTTCCCTGTAAGGGGCATCGGTAGACCATACAGTTCCAAGGTGACATGTAATCTTGTTCGGCGGGATATGGCTGGCGATAATTCGCACCAGTCTCTCGGTTGCACGTACTTTGTCGGGGTTAACAGGATAGTGTCTTGATGTGCCTTCTTCACTGATTGCCTTTTTGGCAATTACAATGTCTCCTATACGGACCTTTGGCGATATTGAGCCGCACCATCCATAGGCGAGAAAGGCCCTGGCTCCCATTACAATAAGTTTTTCACCAATGAGAACCGCCTGAGGTGCTCCAATTATGGGACCAACCAGGGTTAACGTTCGACCCTCATAGTCAATATTGAGTAGGGTGGCGTTATAAATTTCGCGTTTTGTAATAATGGAGTTTTCAAATTTTGCTTGGAATTCTCGAAAATCTTCTACCGTAAATACTAAGACAACGACGGGGGAAATAAGTGGATCGGAACGGCCCCTCATGGGGGTAATTATCGGGTAATCTTTCTGCGTCATTCATCGAACTGGTTAACGGCTGCACTTTGTTTGGAAGTCTATTTTACCTTCGGCTCCAGATGGGCCTTTATAGAGACTTTCACCCGTTTGTTATGGCCAGCGCGATGTGGTCCAACCATGCTGGCTCACCTGTAACAGTAGAAAACCAGACGCTTACTGTTAAGCATTTGGTGCCCCCGGCCTTGTCAGCCGGCCGGGCACCTTGAAGATCTAAGTACTACTACTTTACTGCTTCTCGAAGCTTGCTTCCCGGTTTAAACTTGGCTACCTTGGCAGCAGGAATAGTGATTTTTTCACCGGTTCTGGGGTTTCTACCCTCTCTGGCGGCTCTTTGAGCTACGCTAAACGTACCAAATCCTACCAATGTTACCTTGTCACCCTCCCCCAGGGCGTCGATGACTGCACTGATAAAGCTATTTAAAGCTTTCTCAGCAGCCGCTTTTGTTATTCCTGCATCCTCGGCCATCCTTGCGACTAAATCTGATTTTGTCATAAACCTTCTCCTCCTTTTTAAATAAGAGTTTATGGTTGATATTTTCCCACCCCAGGCGGACCTTTAAGGCTCTACCCCAGGCACTTTCATTCCGCTCACAAACACAGTTTCATATGGGAGGGTTCTTCTAAAGCGCCATTATACTTAAGTCTTAAAGGATGGCAAGAAATAATTTTAAAAAAAATGTATAAAATTCACGTTTCATGCGCTTTTTCAAAGGATTTAACACAAAGTAAGCTCATAACTAGTTGATATAACACTCATTATTTGCTAGCGGGTGAGATTACAGATGGCAACAATTTCCTTAAACTTTCTAAGTAATCTCGCCGTCATACCCCATACGAGGTATCCCTGGTACCTGAAATAGAATGTTGTAAAAGTGCCATCTTGGGTTTCGACAGGATCAAGTCGCCAGTTTTGTTCACTCAAAATAAATTCTACTGGTACGGTAAAGATTTCCTTAACTTCCCTTGTGTTTAACTTGAAATTTAACGGTGGCAACAGTGTGGCAACACTAGGATACACAAAATAACCGGTTGATACAGTAGATATTGGGGGAAGGGTGCCGAGTATTTTAATCTGAGATCTACTTAGACCTATCTCTTCCTCGGTTTCTCTTAGGGCCGTATCAATAACACCTTCGTCGGCGGGAGACACAGTACCACCGGGAAAGGACACTTGCCCTCGATGAGATTTCACTTCGTTTGTCCTCCTGGTAAGTAGAATCTCTACTCCCCTGGAGCTTTCAAGCAACGGCAATAAAACCGCAGCTCTGATAAGACCATGCGGTTCGGGCCTGTACCTACGTTCCACTTTAGGAAGGATAGCAATCAGTCTCTTTTCTAGGTCATTAAAATCAAGTTCCATTTGTCATCCGGTACCAAGTCTAACTGGTAGAACATTATCATATTTGGTAGCAAAATTAGAAAAAAATATCAAAAAAACAAGGATAATATAATTCTTGCCTGAATTCATTATCATTCACCTGGACCACAAATGCTAGGAAATGCCCGGCGGACTACAGCTTACGATGTCAGGTGGGTGATGAAGCTGCAGATGCAGTGCCGGTAGATGACCCGCAGGGCGGAAAAAGGTTACTTGCCGAGGTGAAGAATAATCTACTTTGGCTATGTGGCCAATAATTAGCGAGTTGGACATCTTAGAATACTTCCCTATAAACATGTAACGTTTTAGCGTGTCTTATCCTGACAGTCTCCCAGAAAATCTCCTGTTTTGTCATTGCGAGCGAAGCGAAGCAATCTCACTGATTATGGCAGGTAAGAGTGGAGTAGGGATTGATGGATTAAAGGGTAAAGCAGAAGCTGATTAATCCCTAATCCTCAATCCCTTACTGATGAGATTGCCGCGTCTCCCACACCCACTTTAAGCCATACATCTTGACATAAACTCGAAAACATTGTCATAAAGTGGGTGTGGGATCCTCGCAATGACCGGTTTTAGGACTTTTTACGAACCCATCAATCTTCGTCCTGAGTTTTGGTTGCGGCTTCGCTGCCTTAGGTAAATAAGCCGTTCAGTCTCGTCACGGATTCAGGTACTGGATTAAGCAGTGACAATAATGCATTTTCATGCTATACGGAAAAACAAGCCTATCAAAAATCTACTTCGAAAGGGTTATCAAATGCCAATATACGAATTTCGATGCCTTAAATGCGGAGACGTGTTTGAGATACTCTTCAAGTCTTCCAACGATGAACAGAAACTCGTTTGCCCAAAGTGCAAGTCTGAAGAACTAGAAAGGGTACTTAGCCGAACCAACTATGTCATGGGGATGAAATCGAGGCCGAAGCCAAAGATCACTACTAAGAGTTGTGGAGGCGGAACCTGTGCCACCATAGACATTCCCGGACCCACTAAATAAATTGAGTAACCCGTAAATATTTACTCAAATAGCCAAAGGCAATTTGCGCATCATGCCGGACTTGATCCCGTGTCCATCTAAATGCCTACTGGTTCCCGCTCTACGTTTTGCTTCGACCTAGTGACAAATCTTCAATTATTCTCATCCGTCCTCTTTAACTAACCAGCAAGGCTGGCCCCCCTTGGGTTGTCCTCAACAAACAATTGAAAATCCGGCATGTATTCCTGTCAGGGACATAGAAAGCTTTTTGAAGCCATTGCCTGAAGACCCGCTGTTTTTCCTTGCCTAAGCAACGGGGGAGACCGCAGCCCCGTGCCTATTTTATACATAGATATCATGGGTAACGAAATGTCGGTGTGAATATTACACAAGGTATAGGGTACTTTGAAGGCGTTATCCTAAAATGGGTGCGGGGAATGGGGATGGGGCAGGCGTCCCCCGTTGCTGAGGCTTAGTCAAAAGCCATGGTCGGAAGGCCGGCAGAAAAAGCTTCCCGTGTCCCTATAATTTCCATTTGATGGCGTTTTCGCGCCACAACGAAGCATTAAAACGCTTATTGAGGTAGAAAGAAAATGAAAGAAACAGAAAGACAAAATTAGGACGTCATAATTTCAACCGGTTACATATGTTTTCCCTTAGATACACAAATCCGTGAGCGTTTATCTGGGCCGCAGATGCAAGGAAGAGTCCGACGGACTATATAGTTGGCTATGTCCGACGGGCGATGACATCACAGATGCGGTGCAGGTGGACGACCCGCAAGACCGGAAAAAATTGCTTGGCGAGGTGAAGAATAATCCAGCGCGGCTGTATGACTAAAAATCAGAAATTAGACTTGTTATACAAATCAGCCAAAAAGCTCTATCACGGATTCAGGTACTTGTTAGTTCTAGAAATCCAAACTTACCTGAGTTTCCCAAATTCTGATTACCCAGGTACCCATTGACCTGATTTAAAAGATCGCATCTACAAAAGTATCTGGTTCAAAGGGATGAAGATCATTGAGAGTCTCACCAACACCGATATACTTAACCGGGACCTTCAACTCCCTGCATACCCCAACTACGATACCTCCCTTGGCCGTACCATCCAGCTTGGTTAA